>JAJZQV010000132.1 GCA_021803025.1 Actinomycetes bacterium
CCGATCTTCCGTCAACTTCGAGGACGGTGACGGGCCGGAGTCGAGGTACCAGAAGGTCATGGAGCTCGTCGTCGAGCACGGGACGGCGGTGGTCGCGCTGTGCATCGACGAGGAGGGCCAGGCCCGGTCGGCCGAGTGGAAGGTACGGGTCGCGTCGCGCCTCATCGACGACCTGACGACCCGGTGGGGCCTCGGCGTCGGCGACATCGTCGTCGACTGCCTGACGTTCCCCATCGCGACCGGCCAGGAGGAGACCCGCCGGGACGCCCTCGAGACGATCGAGGCGATCCGTGAGGTCACGACCCGCTACCCGGGCGTGCACACGACGCTCGGCGTGTCGAACGTCTCGTTCGGGCTCAACCCGGCCGCCCGGCAGGTCCTCAACTCCGTCTTCCTCCACGAGGCCGTCGAGGCGGGCCTCGACTCGGCGATCGTCAACCAGAGCAAGATCGTGCCCCTGGCGAAGATCCCCGACGAGCAGCGACAGGTCGCGCTCGACCTCGTGTACGACCGCCGCACCGACTCGTACGACCCCCTGCAGCGGTTCCTCGAGCTCTTCGAGGGCGTCACGACCCGCAGCTCGGCCTCGGGCCGTGCGGCCGAGCTCGCCGCGCTGCCGGTCATGGAGCGGCTCGCGCGGCGGATCGTCGACGGGGAGAGCAAGGGACTGGCCGCCGACCTCGACGAGGCGCTGGCCGAGAAGCCTGCGCTCGCGATCATCAACGAGGACCTCCTGGCAGGGATGAAGACGGTCGGAGAGCTGTTCGGCTCGGGCCAGATGCAGCTCCCGTTCGTCCTGCAGTCCGCGGAGGTCATGAAGCAGGCCGTCGCGTACCTCGAGCCGTACATGGAGAAGGCCGACGCGGCCGGCAAGGGCACGCTCGTCCTCGCCACCGTGAAGGGCGATGTCCACGACATCGGGAAGAACCTCGTCGACATCATCGTGAGCAACAACGGCTACACGGTCGTCAACATCGGCATCAAGCAGCCCGTCTCGGCGATCATCGAGGCGGCGGAAGAGCACCGCGCCGACGCGATCGGGATGTCAGGGCTGCTTGTGAAGTCCACGGTCGTCATGAAGGAGAACCTGCTGGAGCTCAACCAGCGGGGCCTCGCCGACAAGTACCCCGTGCTCCTGGGAGGGGCGGCACTCACGAGGTCGTACGTGGAGCACGACCTCAACCAGCTGTTCGAGGGCGAGGTGCGGTACGCGCGCGACGCGTTCGAGGGGCTGCGGCTCATGGATGCGGTCATGGCGGTGAAGCGGGGAGTCCCGGGGGCGGAGCTGCCCGCGATCCGCGAGCGCCGTGTCAAGCGCCTGCCCGGACAGGGCGAGGGGGACGAGCCGCGTCCGGTCGACACGACCCCGTCCGACGTGGCCCGGCCCGTACCGGGCGGCGTGGACGTGCCGACGCCGCCGTTCTGGGGTTCGCGGGTCGTCAAGGGCATCCCGCTCGCCGAGGTGGCCGCCTGGCTGGACGAGCGGGCGACGTTCCTCGGCCAGTGGGGACTCAAGACGGGGCACAACGCCACGTACGAGCAGCTCGTCGAGACCGAGGGCAGGCCGCGGCTGCGGATGTGGCTCGAGCGCATCCGTACGGAGAAGATCGCCGAGTTCGCCGTCGCGTACGGGTACTGGCCGTGCTACTCGGAGGGCAACACGGTCGTCGTGCTCGACCCCGTGACCCGCTCGCTCGACGACGAGATCGCCCGCGTCGAGTACCCGCGCCAGCGCCGGGACCGGCGGCTGTGTGTCGCGGACTTCTTCCGGAACCGGCAGGAGGCCGAGCTGTACGGGCCGGACGTCATCGAGTTCCAGCTCGTCACCATGGGCGCGGCCGTGTCCCGCGCCACGGCCCACCTGTTCGCCGGCAACGCGTACCGGGAGTACCTCGAGCTCCACGGCCTGTCCGTACAGCTCACCGAGGCGCTCGCCGAGCTGTGGCACGACCGCGTCCGCCACGAGCTCGGGCTGGTGCCCGTCTCGGGTGACACGGAGGAGATGATCCGCGACCAGGCGTACCGCGGCTCCCGCTACTCGTTCGGCTACCCCGCGTGCCCCAACCTCGAGGACCGCGCCACGGTCGTCCGCCTCGTCGAGCCGTCGCGGATCGGCGTCGAGCTGTCGGAGGAGCTGCAGCTGCACCCCGAGCAGTCGACGGACGCGTTCGTGGTCCACCATCCCGAAGCGAAGTACTTCAACGCCGGCTAGGGCCGCGCTCCATAGCCAAGCCCAATAGCCTGTGACCATGACGCACCCCCGACCGAGGTGGCGACGCGCGGCAGTGGCGCTCGTCGCCGTCCTCCTCACCGCCTCGGGCTGCGTGACCACCGCCGACGTCGTCCCGTCACCGTCGTCGGCGTCGCCGACTCCTCACGACTTCACGGTCGCGACCACGGAGCGGCCCACGGCCCTCGACCCGGTCGCCGTGACGGACTCCATGTCGACGACCCTTGTCAGCGCGCTGTTCCAGCGCCTGCTCACGCTCGACGAGGGGAAGACGGCCCTGCATCCCGACGCCGCGACGGACTGCATCTTCGTATCCCCGGTGCAGTACCGGTGCAACCTCAAGGCGAATCTCACGTTCAGCAACGGCCACGCGCTGACGAGCAGCGACGTGAGGTTCAGCATCGCGAGGGCCCTGCGGCTCGGCGTGGCCGGGTCGTCCGCGCGCCAGCTCGACGCCCTCTCGACGATGGACACCCCGGACCCCAGGACGATCGACTTCAACCTCTCGTGGCCGGACAACCAGTTCGGGTACGCACTCGCCGAGCCGGCCGCGAGCATCGTCGACGAGGAGGTGTACGACCCCGACGCCATCAGGTCGCCGTCCGACCTGCCCGTCGGGTCGGGTCCCTTCTGGATCAGCGCATCGTTCCAGGACAAGCTCTACCTGCGCGCACAGACCGGCTACATCGGCTACACGCCTCCGGCCTCGGACTTCATCGTGCTGAAGTTCTACCCGGACTCGGGCTCGCTCGAGGACGCCATGAAGACCGGACAGGTCGACGTCGTGTGGCGAGGGCTCAGCGGGGCGGCCCTCAAGCGCCTCGACGGCCAGATCGCGGCGTCGAAGGACAAGCTCACGGACTCCGGGTTCAAGCGCCTCACGGCAGCGGGGCAGCGGGTGCACCTCCTCCTGTGGTCCGTGACGTCGGCGTACCGTCTCGACGCCACGCTGCGCACGGCGATCAGCGCCGCGCTGCAGGACGACCGCACCCTCGACTCCGTGATCCCGCGCGGCGTGGAGGGCCACATCTCCGCGTTCAAGCTCGGCGGCGTCGCCTCGATCCCGCCGCTCACGGGGGAGAGGCCGCGCCTCACCCTCTCGTACGCGTCGCAGGTCACTGGCGAGCTCGAGATGGCGCGCTCGATCCGTGACCGCATCGAGGCGTCCGCGGGCGTCAGCGTCCAGGTCGTCGCGGACACGCCGACCGCCGACCTGGTCCTCTCCAACTACAAGGCGTGGAACGTCACCCCCATCGCGTGGCTCCAGCCGTACCGGACCGCTGCGCTGCCCGGGAGCGCCGACAAGATCGCGTCGCTGGAGAAGCTCTACCGGTCGACGCAGGACCAAGCGACCCGCGAGTCCGCGCTGTCCGAGCTGCAGGCCCAGGCAGCGGTCGACGCCATCGTGCTGCCCATCTCCCAGGAGGACGACGACATGTTCGTGGCTGCGGTCGTCAAGACGCACGAGCCCATGTACGGGCCTGGGTACCAGCTCGCCCTGTGGGCGCTGGGGCTCTCGTGAGTGGGGAAGGTACGGACCTGGGGGAGGACTGGTCCGGCGTGAGGAGCGGGCCTCTCGTCGCGGGGGAGCGGGTGTCGCTGTTCGACCAGAAGGGCAGGCGACACTCCATCAAGCTCACCCCAGGCGCGACGTTCCACACGACGCGCGGCGGGATCTCCCACGACGACCTCATCGGCGGCCCCGACGGCGTCGTGGTGACCTCGGCGAAGGGCATCACGTACCTGGCGCTGCGGCCCCTGCTCGAGGAGTTCACCGTCTCGATGCCACGCGGCGCCGCGGTGGTCTACCCGAAGGACGCCGCCCAGATCCTCATGTACACAGACATCTTCCCCGGTGCGCGCGTGCTCGAGGCGGGGGTCGGGTCCGGGGCGCTGTCCCTGTCGATCCTGAGGGCCATCGGGCCGACGGGGAAGCTCTACTCGTACGAACGGCGCGCCGACTTCGCGAAGATCGCGGTGACCAACGTCGAGACGTTCTTCGGCCGCCCCCACCCGGCGTGGGAGGTACGGGTGGGCGACCTCCTCGAGAGCATCGGGGACGAGCGGGTCGACCGCGCCGTCCTCGACATGCTGGCGCCCTGGGAGTGCGTCGACGCGGTCGCCGAGGTGCTGGAGCCGGGTGGCGTGCTGTGCTGCTACGTGGCGACGACCACGCAGCTCGGCCGCACGATGGACACGCTCCGTACGCACGGCGGGTGGCTGGAGCCGCGAGGGGTCGAGGTGTCGGTACGGGAGTGGCACGCGGAGGGTCTCGCGATCCGCCCCGGTCACGGCGGTACGGGCCACACCGGCTTCCTCATCCACACGCGGCGCCTGGCTCCTGGCGTCACGGCTCCCATGAAGAAGCGCCGGCCGGCGCCGGGTGCGTACGGGCCGGACTACCAGGGCCCGCGACCCGCGGGCGTGACCCAGGACTGAGACATGCTCGTCCTCTCGGGAGCGCTGCTGGTCGTCGTCCTGGCCTTCGCCGTGGTCAGGCCACGGGGGCTGCCGGAGGCGGTGGCCGCCGTGCCGGCGGCGGTCGTGGTGGTGGTCGCCGGGGCGTTGAGTGCCCGCGACGCGCTCACCGAGATCTCGCACCTGCTGCCCGTGGTCGGCTTCCTCGCCGCCGTCCTCGTCGTCGGTGACCTCTGCGAGGCGGCCGGCCTGTTCCGCTGGGCGGGGGAGCAGATGGGACGCGGTAGCGCCGGCAGCGGGAAGCGGCTGCTCCTGCTCGTATTCCTCGCGGCGTCCCTGGTCACGGCGGTGCTGTCGCTCGACGCCACGGTCGTGCTGCTCACGCCGGTGGTCCTGGCGACGGCGCGGACGGTACGGGTGCCCGCGAAGCCTCACCTGTACGCGTCGGCGCACCTCGCCAACAGCGCGTCGCTGCTGCTGCCGGTGTCGAACCTCACGAACCTGCTCGCCCTGCGAGCGTCGGGGCTGTCGTTCGTCCGCTTCGCGGGCCTCATGGTCGTGCCGTGGCTGCTCGTCATCGGCATCGAGTACGGCGTGATGCGGTGGCGGTTCCGTTCGGAGCTCACCCTTCGTGGCCGTGCCGTGGGGAAGGGGGCGACGCCTCTGCCCGTGTTTCCCGGTGTGGTCGTGGCCCTCATGCTCGTGGGGTTCGTGGTGGCAGGGTCGCTGGGTGTGGACGCTGCCTGGGTCGCGGGCGCCGCGGCACTCGTGCTGGTTGTACGGGCGGTGGTGAGGCATGAGGTCCGGCTGCCCGCGCTCGGCCGCAGCCTCAACCTCCCGTTCATCGCGTTCGTCCTCGGCCTCGGGGTCGTCGTCATGGCCGTCATCGAGGACGGTCTCGGCGTGTTCCTTCTGCACCTCGCCCCGTCCGGGACCGGGTGGGGAACCCTCCTGCTGTGGGCGCTGCTGGCCGCAGTCATGGCCAACCTCGTGAACAACCTGCCGGCGGTGCTGCTCCTCCTGCCTCTGGCCGCGACCGCCGGGCCGCTGGCGGTGCTCGCGGTCCTCATCGGCGTCAACGTCGGCCCCAACCTCACGTACGTCGGCTCGCTCGCGACCCTGCTGTGGCGGCGCATTGCGGCCGACCACGACCACGAGGTGGCTATCGGCGAGTTCACGCTGCTCGGTCTTCTCACCACGCCGGCGTCCTTGCTGGTCGCCGTGACGGCACTATGGGCCGTGGGTACGGCCGCACTGGGAGGTGTGTGATGGGCGCACGACGGGTCCTCGTCTGGGTTGAGCCCGGCACGTGGCAGGCGTGCCTCGAGGCCGCAGCCGATCTCGTACCGCCCGGTGCGGGCGCCGAGGTGCACCTCCTGTACGTGCCGGACGACTCGGAGAGCCTCGTGCGGGAGGCGCAGGCCGGGCTGTGGGGCCGGGGCCGGCGGGTACGGACGGCGTCGTCGGCAGACGACGGGGCGGAGCTGCTCGCGGACGCAGAGGCCTTGCTGCGTGAGCTGGCCCCAGGGTCGACGGTGAGCACCGAGCAGGGGAGCGGGCCCGTGGAGCGCGTCGTCACAGCGGCGTCCGAGAACGCGGACTACCTCGTCCTCGGCCGGGGCGGCGACCTCAGCCGGCGCGGCCCGACGAGCCTCGGGAAGCACACACGCTTCGTCGTCGACCATGCGCAGTGCCGCGTCGTCATCGTCTGGCCGGACACGGCGCCTTCGTCCTCGACGATCCCTCCGCTCCCGCCGGAGGACCGTCGACGCTGATTCCTCGACAGGGGTGGTGAGGGCCGTCGGCACGCGGTAGACCTGATGGTGCACGACATACCGAGGAGGTGCGACATGACGAGTACACCCGTTCCCGACGACGACCGCCTGGCGTTCATGGACGAGGAGGACGACGCCGCGGACGACCTGCAGACCATCCCTGCCGACGCAGACGAGGCAGACGTCATCGAGCAGCACCAGGAGCTCCCCGACGACGGCGAGGACGACGCACCGGTCGCGGGCCTCTGACGGGAGCCGGGGTACACCTCCGTCCGAAGCGGAGGATCCTCGACCGGAACTTCCGCCGGGAGACGCGGGTCCAGCCTCTGCGTGGAGCAAGGGAATCCGCCCGCGGGCGTCCGTTCTGCAGCTCGCCGATCCGCCTTTTCATACCCCAACTCGCGAGGACCCGCCCGCGCGGGGGAGTCTGGGCGTTCTGCGGTACGAAAAGGCGGATCAGGTCGTGGTGCTGGCGGGCGAGCTGCCCTGCGCCAGACGTGACCAGGCCCAGCGCCAGCCGATGAGGAAGGCCGCGAGCACGAGGGTCGCGACGATGAGGAACCCGATCGCGAGCCCGCCTCCGGTGACGCCCCTCAGGAGCATGCCGACCAGCTATAGGGGGAGAGGATGAC
>JAJZQV010000018.1 GCA_021803025.1 Actinomycetes bacterium
CCTGAACCAGCTGGCGCCCGAGGCCGCGCTGCGCCGCCTGGAGCTCGCGATCGTCCGGCGCCTCGAGGGGTTCCTCCACGGCGACCACCTCGGCCTGCTGCCCGGACCCGGGTCCGACTTCAACGACTCCCGTCCGTACCAGCCAGGCCAGGACGACGTCCGCCGCATGGACTGGGCGGTGACGGCACGTACCACGGTGCCGCACGTACGCGACACCATCGCCGATCGCGAGCTCGAGGTCTGGGCGCTGCTCGACGTCACCCCGTCGATGAACTGGGGGACCGAGGGCGTCACGAAGCGGGACCTCGGCATCGCCGCGATCGCCACGATCGGCTTCCTCAGCCAGCGGATGGGTGACCGGTTCGGGGGCATGATCATGCGGCCTGACGGCGTCCGGCGGCTGCCTGCCCAGTCCGGCCGTACCGCCCTGTACGGACTGCTGCGCCGCATGCTCACCGAGCCGATCGTCCACGACCACGCGCCGGGCACCATGACGCTCGCCGACGGCATCGAGCAGCTGTCGCGCACCCAGCGACGGCGAGGGCTCCGCGTCGTCGTGTCGGACTTCCTCGAGCCCGGCGACTTCGAGCTCGACCCGAACATCGAGCCGTCGTGGGAGCGTGCGCTGAGGCGCCTGGCGGTACGGAACCAGATCATCGCCGTCGAGGTCGTCGACCGCCGCGAGATCGAGTTCCCCGACATCGGCGACCTTCTCATCCGCGACCCCGAGACGGACTTCCAGCGGTACGTGAACACGTCGGACGCGGCCGCGCGGGCCCGCATGGACGCGGCGAGCGCCGCCCAGCGGGAGCGGATCCGTGTCGCCCTGCGTCGCGCCGGCGTGGGGCACATCCAGCTGCGCACGGACAGAGACTGGGTCCAGGACATCGCGCGGTTCGTCCTCGCGTACCGCCGCGTGGCCGGTCAGCTGCACGTACCGCCCCAAGGAGTCAGCAAGTGAGGGTGCTCGCGTTTCCCGTGACGGGCTTCCTCGCCCCTGGGCGGTTGTGGCTGCTGGCGATCATCCCGCTCCTCGTCGCGGCGTACATCATCCTGCTGCACCGCAAGTCCAGCGCAGGCATCCGCTTCACGAACACGTCCGTGCTCGCCATGGTGCTGCCCAAGCAGTCGCAGTGGCTCAGGCACGTGACGGTCGCGCTGGCGCTGCTCAGCCTCGTGACGCTCATCGGTGCCTGGGCCCGGCCCAACGGTGTGGACAAGGTGCCGCGGGAGCGCGCCACGGTCGTCCTCGTCATCGACGTGTCCCAGTCGATGACGGCCACCGACGTCCAGCCGACCAGGCTGGCCGCCGCGAAGACCCAGGCGAAGGCGTTCGCCGCGTCCCTGCCCGCCGCGTACAACGTGGCGCTCGTCTCGCTCTCCGGCAACCCGTCCGTACGGGTCCCGCCCATCACCGACCGCTCGGCGCTCAACCGGGCCATCGACGCGCTGGAGCCGCAGGACGGGACGGCGATCGGCGACTCGATCAAGGCCGCGCTCGCCGCCCTCGACCAGGCTCCGAAGGGAAGCAACAACTCACCCGCTCCGGGCATGGTCGTGCTGCTCTCCGACGGCGCGAGCAACGCCGGCCAGGCCCCGCTCCAGGAGGCTCAGGACGCGGCGAGGCGCAACGTGCCGATCTACACGATCGCCTACGGGACCGACAACGGCTACGTCGACCTCGACGGGCAGCGCAACCGCGTGCCGCCCGACCCTGCGACGCTCACGGCCATCGCCCAGGCGACGAAAGGGCAGGAGTACAGCGCGGACAACGTCTCGCAGCTCAAGAACGCCTACAGCCACATCAAGTCGGAGGTCGGGTACGAGAGCAGGGTGAAGGAGATCACGGCGACGGCCGCGGGTGTCGGCCTCGTGTTCGCGCTGCTGGCCGCGGTGGGGGCCCTCATCCTGGGGGCGAGGTGGGCATGATCCCCACCGACTACTTCTTCCCCGAGCGGCTCTGGGCGCTGCTGGCCGTCCCGGTGCTCGCCGGCGTGTACCTCGTGCTCGCGTGGCAGAAGAGCCGCGTCGGCCCGCGGCGCGCACCGGGGAGCCTCGAGCTTCTGGTCCGCCGGCAGGCGGCGTGGAAGCGTCACGTGGCGGTGGCCGCGTCGATCCTCAGTCTGGCCTCGCTCGTCATCGCCTGGGCCATGCCCCGCGGGTACACGCTCGTCCCGCGTGACCGTGCCACTGTCGTCGTCGCGATCGACGTCTCGAAGTCCATGGAGGCCGAGGACGTCAAGCCGAGCCGTCTCCAGGCCGCGCAGGCCGGGGCCGAGAACTTCCTCTCGGTCCTCCCCCCGGGCTTCAACGTCGCCCTCGTGGCGTTCGCGGGCACCGCCTCCATCGTCGTGCCGCCCACCACAGACCGGGGTGCCGTCACGGCAGGCATCCGGAACCTCCAGCTCGCACCCGCGACGGCGATCGGAGAGGGCATCTACACGTCCCTCGACGCACTCGCGCTCGTTCCCGAAGACCCGAACCATCCCGGGACGACGCCGCCGGCTGCGATCGTGCTGCTGTCCGACGGTGCCTCGAACTTGGGCCGCAGCTCGGCGACGGCAGCCTCGGACGCGAAGAAGAAGGGCGTCCCCGTCTACACGATCGCGTACGGGACGGCCGGCGGGTACGTCGTCGACTCCCGCGGCCAGCGTCAGCCGGTACCGGTCGACCACGCCGAGCTGCAGCGGGTCGCGGACAACTCGGGAGGCAAGAAGTTCTCGGCCGCGTCCGCCGGGGAGCTGAAGCAGGTCTACGACAGCATCGCCCACCAGGTCGGCTACGAGAAGGTGGAGGCAGAGATCACGGAGAAGTACGCGGGCATCGCGACCATCTTCGGGATCCTCGCCGCGCTCGCGGCCGTGTCGCTGGGGGCCCGCTGGCCGTGAGCGAGGTCGGGGAACGGGTCGAGCAGATCCGGGCACAGGTCGCTGCCGCCTGCGCCGACGCGGGGCGCGACCCTGCCGAGGTACGGCTGCTGGCTGTGTCGAAGACGCGCCCGTCTCGGACCGTACGAGAGGCGTACGAGGCCGGCTGTCGCTGGTTCGGCGAGAACCGGCTCCAGGAGCTGCGGGACAAGGCGGGCGAGCTGTCCGACCTGGACGACCTGTCCTGGTCGGTCATCGGCCACGTCCAGCGGAACAAGGCGGCGATCGTCGTCGACCTCGCCGTCGAGCTCCAGTCCCTCGATTCCCTCGAGCTCGCGGCTGAGCTCGACCGCCGGCTGGCCGCTGCGAACCGGACCCTCGACGTCCTCGTACAGGTCAACACCTCCGGGGAGGCGACGAAGTCTGGGCTGCGTCCGGAGGAGGTGGACGCGTTCGCCGAGTCGCTGAGGTCGTACGAGCGGCTCGTTCCCCAAGGGCTCATGACGATCGCGCTGCCCTCGGACGACGACCGTGAGGTGGCGGCGTGCTTCGACGCGCTGCGGTCTGTACAGGGGCGGCTGCGCGACACGTACGGAGGGGGCTGGGACGACCTGTCCATGGGCATGTCGGGCGACTTCCGGCTGGCCATCGCCCACGGCTCCACGTGCGTACGGATCGGCTCCGCCCTCTTCGGCCCGCGAGTCTGACCGGTGAAGCCGGGGGACGGCTGATCAAGCCGGGCACCGACCGCCCGCCAAGGATTCACGCAGACAGCCAGGATCATTCGATCGAAGTGCAGGTCATCGGGGCGGTGCTACCGCGCCTCCCCAGCTCATTCCATCGATGTGCAGGTTCTCGAGCCCGATCCGGGGCCGTTTGACCAGCACTTCGATCGAATGACTCACGGGACGTCGGCCTGGCCCCCGGAATGACCTGCACTTCGACGGAATGGCTGACCGGCACATCGGTCCGAGTCACGTCCACGGCGTGCGTGCGCGGCACATCGGTTCGAGCGTCGTGAACGCCGTCCTCGACGGTGCTCGGTCTGCGACACCGCAGGCCCTGCGTCACCTGTCGGTTCATCCGCCGTCAGGCGGCGCCGCCCGGCTTGCGGTAGGCCAGGGTGGCGAGCGCCACTACGCCCACGACGATGACGACCCCGAGCCCCACGTGGAACCAGGTGGCCTTCAGCTCTCCCAGCACGATCTGCAGCACCATGAGGACGACCAGGCCGCCCGCGTGCATGAGCAGACCGCGGCTCCCGCCCTTGCGGAACCACAGGTACGCGGCCACGGTCGCGACGAGGGTCGCGAGCAGCGAGATGTACCCCACGCCGCCGTGCGCTCCGATGAGCTTCCCGACCTGCGCCACGGTGAGAAGGACGAGGACGACCTGCACCAGCGTCGACAACGCCGCGGTGGCGGAGGCGAGGCGGAGCACGAGGAGTGACCGGGACGAGCTCAGTTCCATGCTCGACACCCTAGCCAGGCTGCCTGTCCGTACGGGCGGCCGCGCGTCCTGCCGCGAGGTTGTCGATCGCCAGGACGGGCACATCGCCGGCGGGGACGAACCCGAACACCTGACCGAGGAACGACAGCTTCGCGTCGAACGACGCCGCGATGGTGTCGGCGCGTCGGAACCCGTGGCCCTCACCCTCGTACAGGACGAGTGCGACGGGCAGGCCCTTCGCCCGCACCGCCGCAGCCATCTCCCGGGCCTGGTTCGGCGGCACGACCCGGTCGTCGAGCCCCTGCTGGAGCAGCATCGGGGAGCTGAGCCGGTCGAGGTGGTGGATGGGGGAGCGCTCCTCGTACACGTCTCTGCCCTCGGGCCAGGGGGCGACGAGCCGGTCGGTGTAGCGCGCCTCGAACTTGTGCGTGTCCGTGGCGAGGGTCGAGAGATCGCTGATCCCGTAGTCCGACAGCCCCGCCCCGAACACGTCGCTCGACACGAGCGCCTGCAACGTTGTGTACCCGCCCGCCGAGCCGCCCATGATGGCGACCCTCGCCGGGTCTGCCAGGCCACGGTCCACGACGACCCTGACGGCGTCGATGCAGTCCCGGACGTCGACGACACCCCACTGGCCCCGGAGCCGGTTCCGGTAGGCGCGTCCGAAGTGCGACGACCCGCCGTAGTTGACGTCGAGCACCGCGACCCCGCGGCTGGTCCAGAACTGGTTGCCGAGGCTGAGGTCGGCCGAGGAGAAGCCGGTCGGACCACCGTGCGACCTCACGATGACCGGCGGCAGCTCGCCGTCGGGCCCGACCGTGTCGAGGCCGACAGGCCTGTACCACCAGGCGTGCACCTCGCCCTCCGGCCCGTCCCACGTGAGCGGCTCGGCGACGGAGACCACCTCGAGATCCGTGTCCGAGCTTCTCCGCAGCGTCCTGCGGGACCCGTCGACCCAGTCGACGACCGCGACCTCGAGCGGAGCGTCGGCGTGCCCGATGCGGGCGACGGTGCGCGACCCGGTGCCGCTGTACGAGAGGGAAGTGGCCGCGAAGTCCAGGGGGCTGAACGCGCCGTCCGCGACGATCCCGGGGCGTGGGAGACCGTCGATCCACAGGGTCGCGACCACGCGGCCGTCGTCCAGCACGCTGTACGGGGCGGCGCCGAGCAGCCACGGCGCGTTGCAGCAGTCGTACGGGTCGTCGTGGAGCGCGGTGACGTGCGAGCCGTTCCAGCGGCGGAGGTTCCACCAGCCCGTACGGTCGGAGCAGAAGAGCAGCGAGCCGTCCGGGGCCCACGCGGGGAAGATCGCGGACTCGTCCGGGCCGCCGGCGACGACGACCGCCTCGCTGCCGTCCGCCTCCGCGACGACGAGGCGTGTCGCGTCCCAGGGCATGTCCGGGTGGTCCCACTCGAACCACGCCAGCCGGTCGTCGTCGGAGACGGCGGGCTGGGAGTAGAAGTCCGCACCGGACGCCACGACGACACCGCCGTCCGCGTTGTCGGTGTCGAGGTCGAGCCGTACGAGCGTGTTGACGCACTCGATGTCCGAGGTGGTGTGGTCCTCGCGCACGGCGTAGGCGTAGCGCCGTGCGGGGGAGACGACGAGCCCTCCGTACCGGAGCAGGCCCCCCTCCGGCGTGATCGGCCGGGGAGCCCGGTCCCGCTCGACTCGGAAGACGCGCTGGGAGGCGAAGTCGACGTACACGGCGACGCCCGACGCGACGGAGAACGCGCCGCCTCCGTACTCGTGGACGCTCGACCGCACGTTGTGGTCGGGCGTGAGCTCGGTCGCCGACCCGTCGGGGCTCAGACGCCAGAGCGACGCCCGTCCCCGTTGCGAGGCGTGGCTCTCGACCCAGTACACGTCGTCCCCGTCGACGCAGCCCCCTTCAAGACCCACGCTGGCGGACGTGATGAGGTCGGTCGAGACGGGCGACGGCCAGGAGCCGTACGGAAGGGTCACGGGCATGAGCGCAGCGTAGGGCGACGACGCGCGGGCGGCAGGCGAAACCTGGGCTGGTGCTGATGTGACACGTGGGGCACAATGGGCGCAGTTCCTCTCGACTCGAGGCTGCTGGGGAAGGCACACCTGGACCTTGGGAGGAACGCATGAGCCAGACCCGCGGAGTGTTCTACGTCCACTCCACCCCGTCGGCGCTGTGCCCGCACATCGAGTGGGCGGCATCCGGCGCCTTTGGCATGCCCGTGCGGCTCGACTGGATCCCTCAGCCCGCCGAGCGGTCCAGCTACCGGACGGAGTACTCCTGGCAGGGTCCCATCGGCACCTCCGAGAAGGTCGCGTCCGTCCTGTCGCGCTGGGACCGCATCCGCTTCGAGGTCACCGAGGAGCCGACCTCGGCCAGCGAGGGAAGCCGCATCAGCTACACACCGCGGCTCGGCCTGTTCCGGGCACAGACCGGACTGACCGGTGACGTCGTCGTCCCCGAGGGCCGGCTCAAGGCCGCGATCCTTGCGGACGCGCTGGGCACGAAGCCGCTCGGGGTGTCCGTCGCGGAGCTTCTCGGGGCGCCATGGGACGACGAGCTCGAGCCGTTCCGCTACGCGGGCGACGGGGCCCCCGTCCGCTGGCTGCACCAGGTGGTGTAGCCAGGCGACGGGGGCCCCGTCCGCTGGCTGCACCAGGTGGTGTAGCCCCTAGGCTTCGGTCGTGGAGTCACGGCACATCGAGTTCGTACGACCCGACAGGTTCGTCGCGGGTGCCGCCGGCGAGGGGGAGCGCCGGCGGTTCTACCTGCAGGTCCGCGAGGCCGGCCTCCTCGCCACGGTCTCCGTCACGCGGGGCCAGCTCACGATGCTGGCGCTCCACCTCGCGAGCGTCCTCGAGGAGGTCAGCCGCCTCGCGGTCGTCGACACCGCCGAGACCGACCGTACGGTCGACGTCGGGCCGCTCGAGGTCCCCCTCTTCGCCCTGTTCACCGCGAACCGCATCCAGGTGGGCTGGGACCCGGTCGCCGGAACCGTGAGGGTCACGCTCGCAGACCCCGACGTCGAGCCTCCGTACAGCCTCGACGTCCTGCTCACGCCGAAGATGGCTCGCCGGTTCGGCACGCGAGTCGACCGGGTCGTCCGGGACGCGCCGGCGTGCCCCTTGTGCGGGCAGCCCATCTCCGCGGAGGGGCACCTCTGCCCGCGTCTGGACGGCTACCGGGCGCTCCATCCGTGACCGGATAGGCTCGCCCGCCATGAAGTCGTGGCCGTCGCCCAGCCTGCCGTCGCCCGTCTCCGGTCCCAGCGTCTCGGTCACTGCCCACGACACCGCTCAGGATGCTGTGGTGGGCGTCGGGCCCGAGAGCGGGAATGCACGGCTGTACGTGTGCGGCATCACCCCGTACGACGCCACGCACATGGGCCACGCGTTCACGTACGTGACGTTCGACCTTCTCAACAGGGCGTGGCGAGACGCCGGCCTGACCGTCTCGTACACGCAGAACGTCACCGACGTCGACGACCCCCTGCTCGAGCGTGCGGCGGCGACCGGGGTCGACTGGGCCCAGCTCGCCACAGAGCAGACCGACCTGTTCCGGGCGGACATGACGGCCTTGCGCGTGCTGCCGCCCGACACCTACGTGGGCGTCGTCGAGGCGATCCCCGAGGTCGAAGCCCTTGTCGCACGACTGTCGGAGGCCGGCTACATCTACCAGGTCGAGGACGAGCACCCCGACTGGTACTTCGCGACGACCCGTGCCGAGGGCTTCGGCGAGGTGTCCTCGTACGACCGGGCCCAGATGGTCGAGGTCTTCGCCGAGCGCGGGGGAGACCCGGACCGCCCGGGCAAGCGCGACCCGCTGGACTGTCTCGTGTGGCGCCTGGAGCGCGACGGGGAGCCGGCCTGGGACTCGGCCCTCGGCCGCGGTCGTCCCGGCTGGCACGTCGAGTGCACGGCGATCGCGCTGGACACGCTCGGCGCCTCGTTCGACGTCCAGGGCGGGGGGTCGGACCTCGTGTTCCCCCACCACGAGATGTGCGCGGCGGAGGCCGTGGCCGCGACGGGCGAGCCGTTCGCGAAGGCCTACGTGCACGTGGCGATGGTGGGTCTGGACGGCGAGAAGATGAGCAAGTCGAAGGGCAACCTCGTCCTCGTATCGCAGCTGCGTGAGCAGGGCGTGGACCCCATGGCGATCCGCCTCGTGCTGCTCAGCCACCACCACCTCACCGAGTGGAGCTGGACGTCCGAGGACCTCGAGGCCAACGTCGCCCGCCTCGCCGCGTGGCGGGCCGCCGTGTCGGGGGGCACGTCCGTCGACGCGGAGGAGACGGTGCGGGCGGTACGTGCGGCGGTCGCCGACGACCTCCACGCCGACCGGGCGCTCGAGGCCCTCGACGCGTGGGCGGCGGACTCGCCCCAGGCGAACACCGACGCCCCGGGCGCACGTGACACGGTCCGCGCCCTCGTCGACGGCCTCCTCGGGGTGGCGCTCTGACGGGTGACCGGCCACGGTCACGTACATTCAGTGGCACTGAGCGTGCCGCCGGTGCAGATATGCATCGGCGCCCTGGTATCTGCCACTGAATGCAGGTGACCGGCCCCGCTCATGGGCAGCGGACAGGTCCGGACGCGGCGGAGCCCTAGGATTCAGCCCATGTCCACAGTCCTCAACGACCTGCCTCGCGGCGAGAAGGTCGGTCTCGCGTTCTCCGGCGGCCTCGACACCTCGGTGGCCGTCGCCTGGATGCGCGAGAACGGCGCTATCCCGTGCACGTACACGGCCGACATCGGCCAGCCGGATGAGCCGGACATCGCCTCGGTCCCGGGCCGGGCCGGCCAGTACGGCGCCGAGATCGCCCGCCTCGTGGACTGCACCGAGCAGCTCGTGTACGAGGGCCTCGTGGCGCTCCAGTGCGGGGCGTTCCACATCCGTACCGCCGGCAAGTCGTACTTCAACACCACGCCCCTCGGCCGCGCCGTCACCGGAACCATGCTGGTACGGGCCATGGCGCAGGACGACTGCCACATCTGGGGCGACGGCTCCACGTACAAGGGCAACGACATCGAGCGCTTCTACCGGTACGGCCTGCTGGCCAACCCGCGCCTGCGCATCTACAAGCCCTGGCTCGACCAGAAGTTCGTCACCGAGCTCGGTGGCCGCGCCGAGATGTCGCAGTGGCTCTCGGAGCGCGACCTCCCGTACCGCGACTCCAAGGAGAAGGCGTACTCGACGGACGCCAACATCTGGGGCGCCACGCACGAGGCGAAGGACCTCGAGGAGCTCTCGGCGAACATCGAGCTCGTCGACCCGATCATGGGCGTGCGGTTCTGGGACGAGTCGGTGCAGATCGACCCCGAGGTCGTCACGCTCACGTTCGAGAACGGCTGGCCGACGCAGATCAACGGCGCGACGTTCGACTCGCCCGTGGGGCTCGTTCACGAGGCGAACCGCATCGGCGGTCGCCACGGTCTCGGCATGAGCGACCAGATCGAGAACCGGATCATCGAGGCGAAGTCGCGCGGCATCTACGAGGCGCCGGGCATGGCCCTGCTGCACATCGCGTACGAGCGCCTCGTCTCCGCGATCCACAACGAGGACACCATCGCGAACTACCACAACGAGGGCCGCAAGCTCGGGCGGCTCATGTACGAGGGGCGCTGGCTCGACCCGCAGTCGCTCATGTTCCGCGAGTCGCTGCAGCGCTGGGTCGCCTCCGCGGTGAGCGGCGAGGTGACGCTCAAGCTGCGTCGCGGCGACGACTACTCGATCCTCGAGACCGCCGGCAGCGGCTTCTCGTACCACCCGGAGAAGCTCTCGATGGAGCGGGTCGAGGACGCGGCGTTCGGGCCGACGGACCGGATCGGCCAGCTCACCATGCGCAACCTCGACATCGCCGACTCGCGCTCCCGGCTCGAGCAGTACGCGTCGCTCGGCCTCGTGGGCGGCCACATCGGCGAGCTGGTCGGCGTCGAGGACAAGCGGGCGGCGCTCGCCCCAGGAGAGGGCGTCGAGTGAGCAAGTCGTTCGAGGAGCTGTACGCGCAGCTGCGCGAGACCGCCCGCACCCGTCCTGAGGGCTCAGGCACCGTGAAGCGGCTCGACGCGGGCGTCCACGAGATCGGCAAGAAGATCGTCGAGGAGGCCGCCGAGGTGTGGATGGCCGCCGAGTACGAGGGCAAGGACGCGGCGGCGCTCGAGATCAGCCAGCTGATCTACCACCTCCAGGTGCTCATGGTGTCCATGGACCTCGACCTGGCCGACGTGTACGAGAGGCTCTGACCGGAATGACCGACCGCCTGCTGAAGATCGCCGTGCCCAACAAGGGATCGCTCGCGGAGCCGGCCGCGCAGATGCTGCGCGAGGCCGGGTACCGCCAGCGCTGGGATCCCAAGGACCTCGTGCTGACCGACGAGGCCAACGGCGTCGAGTTCTACTACCTGCGCCCCCGGGACATCGCGGTGTACGTGGGGGAGGGCACGCTCGACATCGGGATCACCGGGCGCGACATGCTGCTCGACTCGGCCTCGCACGCCGACGAGGTCCTGCCGCTCGGCTTCGGCGGGACGAAGTTCCGGTTCGCCGCCCCGGCGGGGGCGTCGAGCGTGGCCGACCTCGCGGGCCTGCGCATCGCGACCTCGTACCCCGGGCTCGTGGCCTCGCACCTCGGGCAGAAGGGCGTCGAGGCACGGCTCATCCACCTCGACGGGGCGGTCGAGAGCGCGATCCGGCTCGGGGTCGCGGACGCGATCGCCGACGTCGTGGAGACCGGCAGCACGTTGCGCAAGGCCGGCCTCGAGGTGTTCGGCGAACCCATCCTCGTCTCGGAGGCGATCCTCATCCGTCGCCGTGGCGGCGACGAGCCGGAGGGCATGCAGCTGCTGCTGCGCCGCCTGTCCGGAGTCATCGTCGCCCGCGACTACGTCCTCATCGACTACGACATCGACAACAGGCTCCTCGATGACGCGGTCGCTCTGACGCCGGGCCTCGAAGGGCCGACCGTGTCGCCGCTCGCGAAGGCGGGCTGGTCGGCGGTGCGGGCGATGGTCCCGCGCCGCAACGCCCAGTCGCTCATGGACCGGTTGTGGGACGTCGGGGCGCGGGCGATCCTCGTCACCGACATCGCAGCATGTCGCCTGTGACGCCGACGTTCGTCGCGTACCCGCGCGGCCCTCGCTACGCGGCGGTCGGGTTCTCGCTCGTCCTCGTCGTCGGGTCCGTGCTCGCCGCCATCGCGCTCGGACCGGACGCCCGGTCGCGGTTCACGGCCTTCCAGGTCATCACCCTCGTCGTCTTCCTCGTCGTCATGGTCGTGTTCATGTGCGCGCTGGGCTTCAGCACGGTCCGTGTCCTCCCCACGGGCCTGTGGTTCCGCAACGGGCTCCGTACGCACGAGCTGCCCTGGTCGGACGTCGGCGAGATCCTCTTCCGGGCCGGCGCACCGTGGCCTCTCGTCGTGCTGAGGGGCGCCAGCGCCGAGGGCGACCACGAGACGATGATGCTCATGGGCATCCAGGGCAGCGACAAGGACTTCGCCAGGGCGCAGTACGACGCTCTGCGCGCAGCGGTCGCCGCCGCGCGGACCCAGCAGGACGAGGCCCCGGATGAGTGAAAGTCCCCGCGAGCCGCGCACCCTCGCGCAGCCGAGTGCCGTCTTCCTCGGCGACCGCGGCGAGGCCGACCCCGCCGTACGGCGGTCTATCGCGGACGCCGGCGACGAGCTCCCCACCACGTACCTGCGGGCCGTCGCGGCGCTGTGCGGAGCCCGGCTGCTCCTTCCGGTCGTGGCGAGGGGCGACGACTCCATGGACGGGCCCGATCCGGACCGCCACGCCGACCTCTCAGCCGTCTCGATCGCCGTGCCCGACGGACGTCGGGCCCTCCTCGCGTTCACCGGCATGGACGCCCTGGTGGCGTGGGAGCCGCGCGCACGTCCCGTACCGGCGACTCTCGACGACGTCGCGGCCACAGTCCTCGAGACCGGGGACGATGCCCTGCTCGTGGACGCCGCCGGTCCGGTACCGTTCGTCATCGGCGGTGACCTCATCGACCACCTCGCTCACGGGAGGCGCCTCGTCGAGCTGGACGACGGCGGTTTCGGCTGGGCCTTCCTCGACCAGGGCGCCTGAGGCGCGATTTCCTGCCCGTTCCTCCCTCGACTACACTGAGCCGGTCGGCTCGATGAGAGCCGCGCGGAAGTGGAGGCCTGACCTCCCACCTGACCGCCTCCGAGGCAGCAGGTCGTCACAGAAGGCACACGCTTCGCCGTGTGTGCCTTGGGTCAGGGTCTTCGCGCACCGCGCGGAGGCCCTTTCATCATGTCGGCACCAGAACCACACCTTGGAGGACACATCAGCACTGAACCGCGCATCAACGACCGCATCCGCGTGCCCGAGGTCAGACTCGTCGGCCCGAACGGGGAGCAGGTGGGCATCGTCCGCATCGAGGACGCCATCCGCCTTGCCCAGGAGGCCGACCTCGACCTCGTGGAGGTCGCGCCGGGCAACCGGCCGCCGGTCTGCAAGCTCATGGACTACGGCAAGTGGAAGTACGAGAACGCCCAGAAGGCCCGTGAGTCGAGGCGCAACCAGACGAACACCGTGATCAAAGAGATGAAGCTCCGGCCGAAGATCGACGCTCACGACTACGACACGAAGAGGGGCCACGTCGTCCGCTTCCTCAAGGGCGGCGACAAGGTCAAGATCACGATCATGTTCCGAGGCCGCGAGCAGTCGAAGCCCGAGCTCGGGTTCAACCTGCTCAAGAAGCTCGCGGAGGACGTCGCCGAGGACGGCATCGTCGAGTCCGCGCCCAAGCAGGACGGCCGCAACATGCTCATGGTGCTCGCGCCGACGCGTCGCAAGTCCGACGCACGTGTCGAGCTGCAGGCGGAGAAGAGCCGCCGTACGGCCGAGCGCACCGCCAGCGAGGAGGCGGAGCAGCGTCAGCTCGCCGAGATCCGCGCCGCGCACGCTGCCAAGGCCGAGCCGAGGCGCCGCCGCGGCCCCGCAGACAACCTGGATCCCGACATCGACCTGTAGGTCGAGTCCTGTAAGCCCGAAAGAAAGAACGGAGCGGCACATGCCGAAGATGAAGACGCACTCCGGTGCCAAGAAGCGGTTCAAGGTCACGGGAACCGGCAAGCTCACGCACCGGTCCGCCGGCAAGCGCCACCTCAACGAGCACAAGTCGTCACGCGCGACGCGCCGCCTCATGCCGGACGCCGAGCTGACAGGTACGGACGCCAAGAAGGTCCGTCGCCTCCTCGGCAAGTGAACCCACCAGACCTCAGTACCAAGGAGTAACTCATGGCACGCGTCAAGCGCGCAGTGAACGCACACAAGAAGCGCCGGGAAGTCCTCGAGAGCGCCTCCGGCTACCGGGGACAGCGTTCACGTCTGTACCGCAAGGCGAAGGAGCAGATGCTCCACTCGCTGTCCTACGCCTACCGTGACCGGCGCGACCGCAAGGGCGACTTCCGCGCCCTGTGGATCCAGCGGATCAACGCGGCCGCCCGCGCCGAGGGCATGACCTACAACCGCTTCATCGCGGGCCTCAAGGCCGCCGGCATCGAGGTGGACCGCAAGATCCTCGCCGAGCTCGCCGTGAGCGACCCGACCGCCTTCGCCGCGCTGGTGAAGGCCGCGAAGGATGCGGCGCCGGCGACGGCTGCCTGACGCATGCCGCGGCGGACGGAACACCCGCCCGCAGCCACCGAGCCGACCGGACCCGCCCACGCGGGAGCCCTCCGGTCGGCTCGTCGGCTGTCGGCGCTCAAAGGACGCCGTACCACCGGACAGTTCCTCGCCGAGGGGCCGCAGGCGGTACGGGAGGCGGTGGCGGCCGGTGTCGTCACGCGCCTGTTCGTCACCGCGGCCGGCGCGGACCGGCACGCGGGCATCGTGCAGGACGCCGCGAGCTCGGGAGCCGTCGTCCTGCTGGTCAGTGACACCGAGCTGGCGTCGCTCACCGACACGGTGACCCCGCAGGGCCTCGTCGCCGTGTGCCGGGCCACGTCGGCCACCCTCGACGACGTGCTCGCGCGGTCGCCGCGCCTCGTCGTCGTGTGCGCGCAGGTACGGGACCCCGGCAACGCGGGTACGGTCATCCGCTGCGCCGACGCGTTCGGTGCGGACGCGGTCGTCCTCACACAGGGCTCCGTCGACGTCCACAACCCGAAGACCGTACGGGCCTCCGTCGGCAGCATCTTCCACCTGCCGGTCGTCGAGGACGTCTCGCTCGGCGAGGCAGCCGACGCGCTGAGAAGTGCTGGCCTCACCGTGGTGGCTGCGGACGGCTCCGGCTCTCAGACGCTCCTGGACCTCGACCTGTCCGTACCCGTGGCCTGGGTCTTCGGCAACGAGGCATGGGGCCTGCCCCCGGAAGACCTGGCCACCGCCGACGTTGTCGCGAAGGTCCCGATGTGGGGCGCGGCTGAGAGCCTCAACCTCTCGACCGCCGCAGCCGTCTGCCTCTACGCGACCGCGGCCGCCCAGCGGGGAAAGCCCTGACGGGGCTGCCGGGGCGGGGCGGTCGACGGTCTGCGTCCGCAGGCGGATAGCCGTTCGCGCAGGCATCTCGGCCGTCTCTAGACTCAGGCGGGCAACCAGGGAAGAAGGACGATGTCAGGACCCAACACCAACTACGACCCGGTCGAGGTCACGCCGCTGAGCGCCGAGTCCGTACAGGCGATGGTCGACGACGCGCTCGCCGCGTTCGCCGCAGCCTCGTCGCTGGCCGAGCTCAAGGCCGCGCGGATCGCCCATGCCGGTGAGCGGGCCCCTCTCGCCCTGGCCAACCGTGAGATCGGCGCTCTCCCGCCCGCCGCCCGCAAGGAGGCCGGCGCTCGCGTGGGCAGGGCGCGGGGCGAGATCCAGCGCGCGCTCGCGGCCCGGGAGGCCGAGATCGGGGCGGCCGAGCTCGAGCGCACTCTCGTCGAGGAGCGCGTCGACGTGACGGTCCCCGTCGACGTCGTACCCACCGGTGCCGTCCACCCCATCACGGCGCTCATGGACGCGCTCGGCGACGTGTTCGTCGCGATGGGCTGGGAGATCGCCGAGGGTCCGGAGGCCGAGGGCGCCTGGCTCAACTTCGACGCGCTGAACATCGGGCCGGACCACCCGGCTCGCGGCACCACCGACACGCTGTTCGTCGGCGACATGTCCAGCAACGTCGTGCTGCGCACGCACACCTCGCCCGTGCAGATCCGCTCGATGCTCGACCGGCCGCTGCCCATCTACGTCGTGTGCCCCGGCCGTGTGTACCGGGCGGACGAGTTCGACGCCACGCACGTACCCGTCTTCACGCAGATCGAGGGCCTCGTCGTCGACAAGGGCATCTCGATGGCCCACCTCGTCGGCACGCTGAGCCACCTCGCCAAGGTGATGTTCGGCGACATCGGCGTGCGCATCCGGCCCAACTACTTCCCGTTCACCGAGCCGAGCGCGGAGCTCGACCTCGAGTGCTTCGTGTGCCACGGCGCGAGCGTCAACGACCCGGCCAACCCATGCCGTACGTGCTCGAGCGAGGGCTGGATCGAGTGGGGCGGCTGCGGCGTCGTGAACCCGCGCGTGCTCACCGCGTGCGGCATCGACAGCGACGCGTACTCGGGCTTCGCCTTCGGCATGGGCGTCGAGCGCACGCTGATGTTCCGCAACAACGCGGCAGACATGAGGGACATGGTCGAGGGCGACGTACGGTTCAGCCGGTCGCTCGTGGGAGGAGCACGATGAGGGCGCCGGTGTCCTGGGTCCGCGAGTACGTCGCGCTGCCCGACGGGGTGACCGGCCGCGACATCGGCGACGCGCTCATCCGTGCGGGTCTCGAAGTCGAGGCCGTGGAGCCGGCGACCGAGATCACCGGGCCGCTCGTCGTGGGCCGCGTCCTGAGCTGCGTCGACGAGCCCCAGAAGAACGGCAGGACGATCCGCTGGTGCCGGGTCGACGTCGGTGCGTACAACGAAGGTGCCAGCGAGCCCGACGAGACGGGCGGCTCGCGCGGGATCGTGTGCGGTGCGCACAACTTCGCCGCCGGTGACCTCGTCGTCGTCGCGCTCCCGGGCACGGTGCTGCCGGGCGGGATCGAGCTCACGGCGCGCAAGACGTACGGCCACGTCTCCGACGGCATGATCTGCGCGGTCGACGAGCTGGGCATCGGCACCGACCACTCGGGCATCCTCGTGCTGCCCGCCGGGTCGGCCGAGCCCGGCGACGACGCGCTGGCCCTGCTCGGTCTCACCGACGAGGTCCTCGACATCGCCGTCACGGCCGACATGGGCTACTGCCTGTCCATACGCGGGCTGGCCCGCGAGACCGCGCAAGCGTTCGGCGTCCCCTTCACGGACCCTGTGGCGCTCACCACGCCGCCCCCGAAGGCCGACGGCTTCCCGGTCCGCAGCGAGACCGAGCACTGCCCGCTCTTCGTGGCGGTCTCCGTGACGGGCGTCGACCCGTCGCGCCCGAGCCCCGACTGGATGGCGAGCCGCCTGCGCCTGTCGGGCATGCGGTCGGTCTCGCTGGCCGTCGACATCACGAACTACGTCATGCTCGAGACCGGCCAGCCGCTCCACGCGTACGACGCCGACCGGCTGTCCGGCGGCATCGTCGTGCGGGAGGCGCGGCCGGGGGAGAGGCTCACCACCCTCGACGACGTCGACCGCGTCCTGAGCCCGGAGGACCTCGTCATCACCGACGACTCCGGCGTCATCGGGCTGGCGGGCGTGATGGGTGGGCAGACGACCGAGCTGTCAGCGTCCACGACGAACATCCTCATCGAGGCCGCGTCCTTCGCGCCCGTGCGGATCAGCCGTACCGCGAGGCGGCACAAGCTGCCCAGCGAGGCCTCCCGCCGCTTCGAGCGGTGGGTCGACCCTGCCGCTGCCTACTCGGCGGCGCACCGCGTCGCCGACCTCCTCGTCGAGCTCGCCGGCGGCACGGTCTCCGACGCCGAGACCGTCTACGGCACCGTGCCCCCGATGCCCGTCCAGACGATCCGCGGGACGCTGCCCGCGGAGGTGCTCGGGGCTCCGGTGGGCATCGACCGTGTGGTCGACATCCTCAGCGGCTCGGGTGTCGCCGTGACCCGCGAGGGCGACCAGCTCACGCTCGTCCCGCCGACGTGGCGCCCGGACCTCGTGGACGCGTACGACTACGTCGAGGAGGTCGGCAACAAGGTCGGCCTCGACACGATCGAGCCCGTGCTGCCGCGGCCGACGGGCGGCCGAGGCCTCACCGCCACGCAGAAGGCCCGGAGGGCGCTCAGTGCCGCCCTGCCGGCGGCCGGCTTCGTCGAGGTCATCCAGTTCCCGTTCCTCGCCGAGACCGACATCGACAAGCTGGGCGCCGGTCCCGACGACGACAGGCGCGAGCTCGTACGGCTGGCGAACCCGCTCGCCGAAACGGCGCCGTACCTGCGTACGACCCTGCTGCCCGGGCTCTTCGGCGCCGTCCTGCGCAACCAGTCGCGCGGTCAGACCGACCTGGCCCTGTACGAGGTGGGGTCGGTGTTCCGCGGGCCTTTGGGTGTGGCGCCCATGCCGTCGGTCGAAGGGCGGCCCTCCGCGGACGACCTCGCCGCGATCGCTGCGGCTCTTCCGCAGCAGCCCGCGCACGTGGCCTGCTTGCTCACCGGCGAGTGGCTGCCCGCCACGGCCGGCCGCCCCGCCGTCCCGGCCGGGTGGCAGCAGGCGATCGCCTTCGCGGAGACCGTGGGTCGGGCTCTGGGGGTACGGATCGAGCGCACCGCCGACTCGTACGCGCCGTACCACCCGGGCCGGTGCGCCCGCCTGGTCGTCGACGGGGTCACGGTCGGCCATGCCGGCGAGCTGCACCCGAACGTCTGCCAGGCGTACGGGCTCCCGGCGCGTACGGCGGCCGCCGAGCTGTCGTTCGAGGCACTGTGCCGCCTTCTTCCCGGTCCGGGATCGGTGGCGCCGGTCTCGTCATGGCCGGTCGCCAAGGAGGACGTCGCCCTCATCGTCGACGCCTCCGTCCAGGCGGGTGACGTGGAGGCCGCGCTCCGCGAGGGCGCCGGGGAGCTCCTGGAGGACGTCCGGCTCTTCGACGTGTACGTGTCGGACGCCATCGGGGCGGGCAAGAAGTCTCTCGCGTTCGCGCTGCGGCTCCGCGCGCCCGACCGGACGCTCACGGAGGCCGACGCGGCCGCCGCCCGGGACGCGGCCGTCGCCGTCGCCGTCGAGCGGTACCACGCGGTGCAGCGCATCGCCTGAGGCCTTCTGGCGGCTCCCACGAGCCGGAGGGCCGGCCCGTCGGACACGTGCGACGTAGTTGCATAATAATGCCGAGTCATGCATGATCATGCCCGTGACGATACGTGTGGCGGTGGCCGGCTGTACCGGCTATGCAGGCGGTGAGGCGCTGAGACTCCTCCTCGGCCATCCCGAGGTGGAGATCGGGGCCGTGACCGCGAAGTCGAGCGTGGGATCCCTTCTCGGCGACCACCTGCCCCACCTGCCGGCCCTGGCCGACCGGCCGATCGTGGAGACTAGCGCTGAGAACCTCGCCGGCCACGACGTCGTGGTCCTCGCGCTGCCGCACGGCGCGTCCGCCGAGATCGCCGCGCAGCTCGGCGACGACGTGCTCGTCCTCGACATGGGCGCGGACTTCCGGCTCGTGTCCGGCGACGCGTGGAAGAAGTTCTACCAGTCGCCTCACGCAGGTACCTGGCCGTACGGCCTGCCGGAGATCCCCGGTCAGCGCGACGTGCTGCGCGCGACGAAGCGGGTCGCGATCCCCGGCTGCTACCCGACCTCGGTCACGCTCGCGCTCGCACCGGCCGTCGCGAACGGCCTCGTCACCGACGACATCGTCGTCGTGGCCGCGTCCGGCACGTCGGGCGCCGGCAAGGCGGCCAAGGTGAACCTGCTGGGCGCGGAGGTCATGGGCTCGGTGTCGGCCTACGGCGTGGGTGGAGTGCACCGGCACACCCCCGAGATGGTCCAGAACCTCGTGGCGTGCGGCGCCTCCGTACCACCCAAGGTGAGCTTCACGCCGCTGCTCGCCCCCATGCCGCGCGGCATCCTCGCCACCTGCACGGCTCCGCTCGTGGACGGTGTGGACCCCGAGGCCGTACGTGACGCCTACACGGCGTTCTACGCCGAGGAGCCGTTCGTCCACTACCTCGCCGAGGGTCGGTGGCCCCAGACCCAGTCGGTCGTCGGCTCGAACGCCTGCCACGTGCAGACGGCCGTGGACACGACGACGGGCAGGCTCGTCGCGGTCGCGGCCATCGACAACCTCACGAAGGGCACAGCCGGCGCCGCCGTGCAATGCCTCAACCTCGCCCTCGGCCTCCCCGAGACCATGGGCCTCAGCGACAACGGAGTGGCCCCGTGAGCATGACCTTCGAGCCCGGACGCGACGGCGTCACCGCGGCGTCCGGCTTCGTCGCGGCCGGAGTCGCCGCCGGCCTCAAGTCGACGGGCGCGCCCGACGTCGCCCTCGTGCGGAGCCTCGGCCCGCGGTACGACGCGGCCGGCGTCTTCACGTCCAACCGCGTCTTCGCTCCCTCAGTGGGCTGGAGCCGTGCGGCCGTCGCCGACGGGCAGCTGGCCGCGGTCGTCCTCAACTCGGGAGGCGCCAACGCCTGTACGGGTGAGGGCGGGCGGCAGGACACCGCACGGACCGCCTTCCTCGTCGCCGAGCAGCTCGACTGCGCCCTGACGGACGTGGCGGTCTGCTCGACCGGCCTCATCGGCGTCCGGCTGCCGATGGACAAGCTGGAGGCCGGTGTCGTCGCCGCGGCGTCGGCGCTCGATGCGGCCGGCGGTCCGGCCGCCGCGAACGCGATCATCACGACCGACACGCACGCGAAGACGGCGACCGCCGTCGGCGAGGGAGGCTACGTCGTCGGCGGCATGGCCAAGGGGGCGGGCATGCTCGCGCCGGGCCTGGCGACCATGCTCGTCGTCGTCACGACGGACGCCGAGGTCGACGCGAGCGACCTGGACACCTCCCTGCGCGCGGCGACGCGCGTGACGTTCGACCGTGCGGACTCCGACGGGTGCATGTCGACGAACGACACGGTCCTGCTGCTCGCCAACGGGGCCTCGGCCGTCCGTCCCCAGCCCGACGAGTTCACGAGGACGCTCACTCAGGTGTGCGCCGACCTCGCGC
The DNA here is from genome assembly GCA_021803025.1 of Actinomycetes bacterium. Taxonomy (GTDB): domain Bacteria; phylum Actinomycetota; class Actinomycetes; order Propionibacteriales; family Propionibacteriaceae; genus Fen-668. Next base: position 20,397 of record JAJZQV010000018.1, read on the forward strand.
GCCAGCTCATCGCCGACGCCGAGGGAGCGGAGCACGAGGTCGCCATCCACGTCCGGAGCGCTGCGACTGAGGACGACGCCCTCGAGGTGGGCCGGGCCGTGGCGCGCTCGAACCTGTTCAAGTGCGCGATCGCCGGCAACGACCCCAACTGGGGCCGCGTCGTGTCGGCCGTCGGGACGACCCGGGCCGCGTTCGACCCCGAGCAGCTGGACGTCTCGTTCAACGGCGTCATGGTGTGCCGGGCAGGCGCGATCGGCGACGACCGCGCCCTCGTCGACCTCCACCCCCGCGAGGTGCACGTGTCGATCGAGCTCCACGCGGGCTCTGAGCAGGCGACGATCTGGACCAACGACCTCACGCACGGCTACGTCTCGGAGAACGCGGACTACCCCACATGACCGACACCCATGCGTACGCAGGCAGCACCGTCGTCATCAAGTACGGCGGCAACGCGATGGTCGCCCCCGAGCTCAAGGAGGCCTTCGCGGCAGACGTGGCCGAGCTCCGGAGCGCCGGCGTCGACGTCGTCGTCGTCCACGGCGGCGGCCCCCAGATCTCCTCGATGCTCACGCGCCTCGACATCCACTCGGAGTTCCGCGGGGGACTCCGCGTGACGACGCCCGAAGCGCTCGACGTCGTGCGGATGGTGCTCGTCGGCCAGGTGGGACGCGAGCTCGTCAACCTCGTCAACAGCCACGCGCCCGTCGCGGTCGGCATGTCCGGTGAGGACGCGGTGACGTTCACGGCGGTACGGAAAGGGCTCGTGCTCGACGGCGTCGAGGTCGACCTGGGACTCGTCGGCGACGTCGAGAAGGTGTCTCCGGGTCTCGTCCGCGACCACCTGGCGGCCGGCCGCGTACCGGTCGTGGCAACCCTCGCCCCGGACGCGCACGGGGTCGTCCACAACGTCAACGCCGACACGGCCGCGGCGGCGCTGGCTGCCGCGCTGGGAGCCGTACGCCTCATCGTCCTCACCGACGTCGCAGGGCTGTACGCGGACTGGCCCAGCTCGACCGAGGTGGTCGAGCGGATCACGGCCGGCGAGCTCGCGGACCTTCTGCCGAGCCTCGAGTCCGGCATGCGACCCAAGATGGAGGCGTGCCTCGTCGCCGTACGGTCCGGCGTGCCTCAGGCGACGGTCGTCGACGGCCGCGTTCCCCACATCGTCCTCGCCGACCTCGCCGGCGAGGCTCACGGCACGACCGTCGTGCCCGACCAAGGAGTGACGCCATGACCTGGCAGGAGCAGTACTCGGGAAGCCTCATCCACGCGTTCGGGCTCCCGGCCCGCGAGCTCGTACGTGGCGAGGGCGTCCACGTGTACGACGACGAGGGACGGCGCTACCTCGACCTGCTGGCAGGCATCGCGACGGCCTCGCTGGGGCACGCCCACCCCGCGTACGTGGCGGCTCTCGCCGACCAGGCGGCGACGCTGTCGCACATCTCGAACCTGTTCACCTCGCCGAACCAGATCGCGCTCGCCGAGAAGCTCTCAGCGCTGCTCGGCCACGACACCAAGGTGTTCCTGGCGAACTCAGGCACCGAGGCGAACGAGGCGGCCTTCAAGATCACCCGCCGCACCGGCCGGACGCGGATCATCGCGGCCGAGAACAGCTTCCACGGCCGGACCATGGGCGCTCTCGCCATCACCCACAAGGCGGCGTACCGCGAGCCCTTCGAGCCGCTGCCCGGCGACGTGACGTTCGTCCCGTACGGGGACGCCGAGGCCCTCGCCGCGGCGGTCGACGAGACGGTGGCGGCGGTCGTGCTGGAGCCCATGCAGGGGGAGGCGGGCGTGGTCGTGCCGCCCGACGGCTACCTCGCCGCCGCCCGTGACATCACGAGCGCCCATGGTGCCCTGCTGTGGCTCGACGAGGTCCAGACGGGCATCGGCCGGTCCGGCCGGTGGTTCGACCACCAGCGCGAGGGCGTCGTGCCGGACCTCGTCACGGTCGCGAAGGGGCTCGGCAACGGCTTCCCCGTCGCCGCCTGCCTCGCCACCGGTACCACGGCCGACCTCATCCAACCCGGCATGCACGGCACGACGTTCGGAGGCAGCCCGCTGGCCTCGCGCGCGGCGCTCACCGTGCTCGGGATCCTCGAACCGCTGCTGCCGCAGATCAACGCGGTGGGGGATCGCCTCGCCGCCGACCTGACCGGTCTGCCGGGCGTCGTCGCGGTCCACGGCCGCGGCCTGCTCCGCGGCGTACAGCTCGAGCAGCCGGTGGGGCCGGCGATGGTCGCCGCAGGCCTCGAGGCGGGCTTCATTCTCAACGCCGCCCGCCCCGACCGCATCCGGATCGCGCCGCCGCTCATCGTCACGAGCGACGACCTCGTCCCGTTCGTCGAGGCCTGGCCCGGCCTGTACGAGAGGGCGCTGGCCGCGTGAAGCACGCCGACCTGCCGAAGGCACGGCGACGGGCACGGATCAGCGACCTCGTGGCGACGCACGTCGTCACCTCCCAGACCCAGCTGCGCCGGATGCTCGCCGACGAGGGCTTCGACGTCACCCAGCCGACGCTGTCGCGCGACCTCCTGGAGCTGAGGGCGGTACGGGTGCGGCGAGCTGACGGGGCCGTCGCCTACGCGATCACCGACGACAGCGCCTTCGACATGCCCGAGGGCAGCACGCGGCTGGCGAAGCTGTGCGCCGACCTCCTGCTGCGCGCCGAGGCGTCGGGCAACATCGTCGTCGTACGCACTCCCGCCGGCGCCGCCCAGTACTTCGCGTCCGCCCTCGACCGCGCCGGCTGGGACGATGTGCTGGGATGCGTGGCGGGCGACGACACCGTGATGCTCGTGACGCGCGACGTGGCGGGCGGCGACGCGGTCGCCGAGAGGCTGCTCACACTGGGCTCGGAAGGAGTCGCATGACCCACGGGGTGCTCTGGGGAGGCCGGTTCGCCGGCGGGCCTGCCGACGCGATGTTCGCGCTGTCCCAGTCGACGCAGTTCGACTGGAGGCTGGCGCTGTACGACCTCGCAGGCTCGCGCGCCCACGCGAGAGGCCTCCACCGGGCTGGGCTGCTCACGGATGACGAGCTGGACGAGCTCCTCCGCGGCATCGACAGCCTCGGCGCCGATGTCGAGTCGGGCGCGTTCGGACCCCTGCCCACCGACGAGGACGTCCACGGCGCCCTCGAACGCGGCCTCACCGAGCGGCTCGGAGCAGAGCTCGGGGGGCGGCTGCGCGCCGGACGGTCGCGCAACGACCAGATCGCGACGCTCGTGAGGATGTATCTGCGCGACGCGATGGGCCGGCTCCGCGGCGACATCAGCGCCGTGGCACAGGCGCTCGCCGACCAGGCCGCGCAGCACCTGGGCGTGCCGATGCCCGGTCGCACCCACATGCAGCACGCCCAGCCCGTCCTGCTCTCGCACCAGCTGCTCGCCCACGCGTGGCCGCTGGTGCGGGACCTGCAGCGGATCTCCGACCTGGACGGGCGGCTCGCGGTGAGCCCGTACGGGTCCGCGGCGCTGGCCGGCACGTCGCTGGGCCTCGACCCCGAGGCCGTCGCCCGCGAGCTGGGCTTCGCCGGCTCCGTGGCGAACTCGATCGACGGCACGTCGGCCCGTGACCTCGTGGCCGAGGCCGCCTACGTGTGCGCCCAGGTCGCCGTGGACGTCTCCCGGCTCGCGGAGGACGTCATCATCTGGTGCACCCACGAGTTCGGCTTCGCCACCCTCGACGACGCCTGGTCGACCGGGTCGAGCATCATGCCGCAGAAGAAGAACCCCGACGTCGCCGAGCTCGCCCGCGGCAAGGCGGGACGCCTGATCGGCAACCTCACAGGCCTGCTCGCGACGCTGAAGGGCCTACCGCTCGCGTACAACCGGGACCTCCAGGAGGACAAGGAGCCGGTCTTCGACTCCCTGGACCAGCTCGCCGTGCTGCTGCCGGCGGTCGCCGGCATGGTGTCGACGCTGCACTTCCACCCGGAACGGCTCTCGGAGCTGGCCCCGCGCGGCTTCTCGCTGGCCACGGACGTCGCCGACTGGCTCGTCCGGCAGCGCGTGCCGTTCGCCCGTGCCCACGAGATCGCCGGCGAGGCCGTGCGCTACTGCGAGGAGCGCGGGATCGAGCTCACCGATCTCACCGCGGACCAGGTCGTCGAGATCTCGCCGGAGCTCGCCCCAGAGGTCCTCGGCGTGCTCACCGTCGCCGGGTCCATCGACAGCCGCGACGGCAGGGGCGGCACGGCGACAGCACGGGTCCGCGAGCAGCTCCTCGAGCTCCGGACCGCGCTCAGGGCCTGAGCGCGGTGCGCGGGACCGTCAGAGAGCTTTCTGTGTGCTCTCAGGCACTCTCGCCGTGCTCGGGGGACCCCTCCGTCGCCGTGGTCTCGCGGGCGCGCGCGAACCGGCGGCGCAGCAGCGCGACCAGCATGAGCACGCCGACGACGACGAACCCGACCAGCAGGCCCACGAGCGCGGACGCGAGCGTGTCGACGAGCCAGCCGGCCAGGCCGCCGACACCGGCGACCGAGCTCACCGACTCCTCGAGGTGGTGCACGAACCCGTACGGCCCGTGCCAGCCCAGCGTGTACGTGCCGGCGAGCACGAGGTGTCCGCCGACCCAGATCATGGCGGCGATACCGATGGTCGAGATGACCCGCATCACGACGGGCATGGCCGCGACCAGGCCGTGGCCGAGCCGCCGGATGCCGGCCGCCTGGCGCTCCGTGAGCGCCAGGCCCATGTCGTCGAGCTTGACGATGACCCCGGCCACGCCGTAGACGAGCACCGTGAGGAGGATCGCGACGACCGCGAGCACGACGGCGCGCGCCAGGAGCGGCTGGTCGGCGACCTCCGCCATCGCGATCGCCATGATCTCGGCGGACAGGATGAGGTCGGTACGGATGGCGCCCGAGACCATGGTGCGCTCGTGCTCGGGGCTGCCGATCTCGGCGACCTCCTCGCTCGGGGCCACCTCGTGGTGGCCGCCGCGCAGCACCTCGTAGACCTTCTCCGCGCCCTCGTACGACAGGTACGTCCCGCCCAGCATCAGCAGGGGCGTGATGAGCCAGGGCACGAACTGGCTCAGCAGGAGCGCCACAGGGAGGATGAACAGGAGCTTGTTGCGCAGGGATCCCCTGGCGATCTTGAGGATCACCGGCAGCTCGCGGTGGGCGAGGAAGCCCTGGACGTACCGGGGTGTCACGGCCGTGTCGTCGACGACGACGCCGACTGCCTTGGCGCTCGCCTTCCCGGCAGCGGCCCCGACGTCGTCGATGGAGGCGGCCGCGACCTTGGCGATCGCCGCGATGTCGTCGAGCAGGGCGGCCAGCCCACCTGCCATGAGTCGGTCCCTTCGTCGTGAGCGCCAAGGGTAGCGAGTCGCGCGCCCGCGGCGCGGAAACCGTGAGGGTGCCCGCGACCCGATCGGTAGAGTGCGGCGGGTGACCGGTGTACTGGACGAGCTGAGATGGCGGGGACTCCTCGCCGAGTCGACGGATGAAGAGGCCCTGGCCGAACATCTTGCCTCCGGACCGGTGTCCTTCTACGTGGGCTTCGACCCGACCGCCCCGTCCCTGCACTTCGGGAACCTCGTGCAGCTGATCGTGGTACGACATCTGCAGGCGGCCGGGCACAAGCCCTACCTGCTCGTCGGTGGAGCCACCGGGCTCATCGGCGACCCGAAGCAGGCCGCAGAGCGCGTCCTCAACCCCACGGAGGTGGTCGCCGGCTGGGTGGACAGGATCCGTGACCAGGTGTCGCGGTTCGTCTCGTTCGAGGGGGAGACCGGGGCCACGATCGTCAACAACTTCGACTGGACGGTCCAGATGACGCCCATCGACTTCCTCCGCGACATCGGCAAGCACTTCAGCGTGAACCGGATGCTGGCGCGAGACGTCGTCCGCAACCGGCTCGAGACGGGGATCTCGTACACGGAGTTCTCGTACGTGCTGCTGCAGTCGATGGACTTCCTCCACCTGTTCCGCACGTACGGCGTCACGCTGCAGACCGGCGGCTCGGACCAGTGGGGCAACCTCACGTCAGGAGTGGAGCTCATCCGGCGTGCCGCCGGCGGGCGGGCGCACGCGATGGCCACCCCTCTGCTCACCAAGGCCGACGGGACGAAGTTCGGCAAGACCGAGGGCGGCAGCGTGTGGCTGGACCCCCAGCTGACCAGCCCGTACGCGTTCCACCAGTTCTTCCTCGGCGCCGAGGACAGCATGGTCGGCACCTACCTGCGGGTCTTCTCACACAGGTCTCGGGAGGAGGTCGAGGAGCTCGAGCGCGCCACCGCTGAGGCTCCGCACCTACGGGCAGCTCACCACGCGCTGGCGGACGACGTCACGGACCTCGTGCACGGTGAGGCCGAGAGACGGGCTGCGGTGGCCGCTGCTGAGGCATTGTTCGGACGAGGGTCCCTGCGGGACCTTCCCGCCGGGATACTCCACGCCGTGGCGAAGGAGCTCAACGCGTCCTCCGTGCCCACCGTCGAGGGGCTGGGCGTCGCCTCCGCCCTGCAGGCTGCAGGCGTCGTACCGAGCGTGTCCGCCGGCAGGCGAGCCATCGCGGAGGGAGGCGCGTACGTGAACAACACCAAGGTGACGGACGCGGACGCGTCCCTCAGCGCCGACGACCTGCTGCCCGGAGGCTACGTCGTCGTGCGTCGTGGCAAGCGCACCGTAGGCGCTCTGAGAACGGGAGCATGACCGGCTTCGCGGGCCTGGTGAGCGCGACACGCCCGGGATGTAGACCTGACTTGACCCTCGCCGCGAAGGTACGTAAAGTTCACCGAGCCTTGCCGATGACACGGACGAGGCGGACCGCGCAAGACGAGGCCTGAGGCCACGTGGAGAGCGAAGTTCGCCAGGCCGGATCGACAGGCCATCACTCACCGACGCAGATGACGGGACTGGTCCGACCAGCCTCGTAGTCCTCGTCATGGGCGGTGAAGGGCAGCAAGAGCCGAGTTTGACAGGCTCTGAGAGCCCGACTAAAGTAAGTCGAGTTGCCCCAAGCGGCGGAGAGAAACCAAAGCGCAGGACGCACCCGAAACTTGAGAACTCTACAGCGTGCTTAAAGTCAATGCCAAATAAATGCACATTTTTGTGCCCCGATGGTCATGACTTCCTCGGAAGAAACAGACCTCGGTTCCTTTGATGAATTGATGAAAGACCCAGCAATGGGTTCTACGTCAGGTAGTCAAACCTCAATGAGACGGAAAACGGAGCCTCGGTTCCGGTCCCGATAAATTTCAATGGAGAGTTTGATCCTGGCTCAGGACGAACGCTGGCGGCGTGCTTAACACATGCAAGTCGAACGGTAAGGCTCTTCGGAGTACACGAGTGGCGAACGGGTGAGTAACACGTGAGCAACCTACCCTTGACACTGGGATAACAGTTGGAAACAGCTGCTAATACCGGATACTACCTCGGTCGGCATCGAGCGGGGTGGAAAGTTCTGGCGGTCAAGGATGGGCTCGCGGCCTATCAGCTAGTTGGTGAGGTAACGGCTCACCAAGGCGTCGACGGGTAGCCGGCCTGAGAGGGCGACCGGCCACACTGGGACTGAGATACGGCCCAGACTCCTACGGGAGGCAGCAGTGGGGAATATTGCGCAATGGGCGAAAGCCTGACGCAGCAACGCCGCGTGCGGGATGACGGCCTTCGGGTTGTAAACCGCTTTCAGCAGGGACGAAGCAACACGTGACGGTACCTGCAGAAGAAGCACCGGCCAACTACGTGCCAGCAGCCGCGGTGATACGTAGGGTGCGAGCGTTGTCCGGAATTATTGGGCGTAAAGAGCTTGTAGGCGGTCTGTCGCGTCGAAAGTGAAAACTCAGGGCTCAACCCTGAGCCGGCTCTCGATACGGGCAGACTTGAGGGATGTAGGGGAGAACGGAATTCTTGGTGGAGCGGTGGAATGCGCAGATATCAGGAGGAACACCGGTGGCGAAGGCGGTTCTCTGGACATTTCCTGACGCTGAGAAGCGAAAGCGTGGGTAGCAAACAGGCTTAGATACCCTGGTAGTCCACGCCGTAAACGGTGGGTACTAGGTGTGGGGGACATTCCACGTTCTCCGTGCCGTAGCTAACGCATTAAGTACCCCGCCTGGGGAGTACGGCCGCAAGGCTAAAACTCAAAGGAATTGACGGGGCCCCGCACAAGCGGCGGAGCATGCGGATTAATTCGATGCAACGCGAAGAACCTTACCTGGGTTTGACATATGCCGGAAAGGCCTAGAGATAGGTCCCCCCTTGTGGCCGGTTTACAGGTGGTGCATGGCTGTCGTCAGCTCGTGTCGTGAGATGTTGGGTTAAGTCCCGCAACGAGCGCAACCCTCGTCCTATGTTGCCAGCGGATAATGCCGGGGACTCATAGGAGACTGCCGGGGTCAACTCGGAGGAAGGCGGGGATGACGTCAAGTCTTCATGCCCCTTATGTCCAGGGCTTCACGCATGCTACAATGGCCGGTACAAAGGGCTGCGAACCTGCAAAGGTGAGCGAATCCCAAAAAGCCGGTCTCAGTTCGGATTGGGGTCTGCAACTCGACCCCATGAAGTCGGAGTCGCTAGTAATCGCAGATCAGCAACGCTGCGGTGAATACGTTCCCGGGGCTTGTACACACCGCCCGTCAAGTCATGAAAGTCGGTAACACCCGAAGCCGGTGGCCTAACCCGTAAGGGAGGGAGCTGTCGAAGGTGGGACCGGTAATTAGGACTAAGTCGTAACAAGGTAGCCGTACCGGAAGGTGCGGCTGGATCACCTCCTTTCTAAGGAGCCAGTGACGATCCTGTTCGCAGGAGCGTCCAAGGGTCCGGATCCGAGACGAACGATCTCGGCCGGCCCGGCACCGGACAGTGGAACATTGACCTGAAGCCCGAGTCGCCGACATGTGTCAGTACAACCCGCAAGGGAGTGGAACCTCACTGGAGACGACAAAGGCCCGAGCACGCTGTTGGGCCCTGAAGGTTCGGTTGCGCGAGCAACCCCCTTCCAGCGGCCGGCTGACCAGCTCCTTCACCAGGAACGCCTGATCACCCGGACCCGCCCGCATTTTGAGAACTTCACAGTGGACGCGAGCATCTTTGTAGTGAACAACAAGCTACTAAGGGCAGTCGGTGGATGCCTAGGCACCAAGAGCCGATGAAGGACGTTGTAACCTGCGATAAGCCCCGGGGAGTTGGTAAACGAACCGTGATCCGGGGATCTCCGAATAGGGAAACCTCGAAAGAAACCGGAGTAATGTCCGGCGACCTCTACCTGAACACATAGGGTAGCTGGAGGGAACGTGGGGAAGTGAAACATCTCAGTACCCACAGGAAAAGAAAACAACCGTGATTCCGTAAGTAGTGGCGAGCGAACGCGGAAGAGGCCAAACCACACACGTGTGATAGCTGACAGGCGTTGCGTGTCTGGTGTTGAGGGGCCGTTCAGATGGAGCTGTCGATCCGTCAGAGAGTCAAAAATGATCGTTGAAGTCGAAGTTGCCTGGGAAGGCACAGCACAGAAGGTAATACTCCTGTAGACGTAAGCCGATCACTCTCGAGCGTCACCCCAAGTAATGCGGAACCCCTGAAATTCCGCATGAATCTGGCGGGACCACCCGCTAAGCCTAAATACTCCTTGGTGACCGATAGCGGACAAGTACCGTGAGGGAAAGGTGAAAAGTACCCCGGGAGGGGAGTGAAATAGTACCTGAAACCGATTGCCTACAATCCGTCGGAGCCTGAAAGGGTGACGGCGTGCCTTTTGAAGAATGAGCCTGCGAGTTAGTGGTACGTGGCGAGGTTAACCCGTGTGGGGAAGCCGTAGCGAAAGCAAGTCCGAATAGGGCGATTCAGTCGCGTGCTCTAGACCCGAAGCGTAGTGATCTATCCATGGCCAGGGTGAAGCGACGGTAAAACGTCGTGGAGGCCCGAACCCACTTGGGTTGAAAACCGAGGGGATGAGCTGTGGATAGGGGTGAAAGGCCAATCAAACTCCGTGATAGCTGGTTCTCCCCGAAATGCATTTAGGTGCAGCGTCGCGTGTTTCTTACCGGAGGTAGAGCACTGGATGGTCTAGGGGGCCTAAAAGCTTACCGAAATCAGCCAAACTCCGAATGCCGGTAAGTGAGAGCGCGGCAGTGAGACTGCGGGCGATAAGGTTCGTAGTCGAGAGGGAAACAGCCCAGATCACCAGCTAAGGCCCCTAAGCGATTGCTAAGTGGAAAAGGATGTGGAGTTGCGGAGACAACCAGGAGGTTGGCTTGGAAGCAGCCACCCTTGAAAGAGTGCGTAACAGCTCACTGGTCAAGTGATTCTGCGCCGACAATTTAGCGGGGCTCAAGCAATCCGCCGAAGCTGTGGCATTCGCGCATGTACCTGACGCAAGTCCAGGTGCGCGGATGGGTAGGGGAGCGTCGTGTGCGCGGTGAAGCGGCGGGGTGACCCAGCCGTGGAGAGCACACTAGTGAGAATGCAGGCATGAGTAGCGAAAGACGGGTGAGAAACCCGTCCGCCGAATATCCAAGGGTTCCAGGGTCAAGCTAATCTGCCCTGGGTAAGTCGGGACCTAAGGCGAGGCCGACAGGCGTAGTCGATGGACAACGGGTTGATATTCCCGTACCGGCGAAATGACGCCCCTGCCGAGGCGAGTAATGCTAAACACGCAAGGTGGTGGAGGACTTCGGTCCGAGATCACTGAGTCTGTGACCCAAACTCGTATTAGGCAAGCTGCGGAGGGACGCAGGAAGGTAGCCCATCCCGGGCGACGGTAGTCCCGGGCTAAGTGCGTAGGGTTCCAGATAGGCAAATCCGTCTGGTACATACCTGAGACATGACGGCTGGAGTGGTCCACGGACCGCTCGAGTGGGTGATCCTATGCTGCCTAGAAAATCTTCGTGAGCGAGTCATCAGCCGCCCGTACCCTAAACCGACACAGGTGGATAGGTAGAGAATACCAAGGCGATCGAGAGAATCGTGGTGAAGGAACTCGGCAAAATACCCCCGTAACTTCGGGATAAGGGGGACCTGATCTGTTAGCCGGCTTGCCCGGTGAAGCGGTGAGGGTCGCAGAGACCAGGCCCAAGCGACTGTTTACTAAAAACACAGGTCCGTGCCAAGTTGAAAGACGATGTATACGGACTGACTCCTGCCCGGTGCTGGAAGGTTAAGGGGAAGTGTCAGCGCAAGCGAAGCACTGAACTTAAGCCCCAGTAAACGGCGGTGGTAACTATAACCATCCTAAGGTAGCGAAATTCCTTGTCGGGTAAGTTCCGACCTGCACGAATGGAGTAACGATTTGGGCGCTGTCTCCACCACGAACTCGGCGAAATTGCACTACGAGTAAAGATGCTCGTTACGCGCAGCAGGACGGAAAGACCCCGGGACCTTTACTATAGTTTGGTATTGGTGATCGGTACAGCTTGTGTAGGATAGGTGGGAGACTTTGAAGCGTGGACGCCAGTTCATGTGGAGTCATCGTTGAAATACCACTCTGGCTGTTCTGGTTATCTAACCTAGGTCCGTAATCCGGATCAGGGACAGTGCCTGATGGGTAGTTTGACTGGGGCGGTCGCCTCCTAAAAGGTAACGGAGGCGCCCAAAGGTTCCCTCAGCCTGGTTGGCAATCAGGTGTTGAGTGTAAGTGCACAAGGGAGCTTGACTGTGAGAGGGACATCTCGAGCAGGGACGAAAGTCGGGACTAGTGATCTGACGGTGGCACGTGGAAGCGCCGTCACTCAACGGATAAAAGGTACCCCGGGGATAACAGGCTGATCTTGCCCGAGCGTCCATAGCGACGGCATGGTTTGGCACCTCGATGTCGGCTCGTCGCATCCTGGGGCTGGAGTCGGTCCCAAGGGTTGGGCTGTTCGCCCATTAAAGCGGCACGCGAGCTGGGTTTAGAACGTCGTGAGACAGTTCGGTCCCTATCCGCTGCGCGCGTAGGAGTCTTGAGAAGAGCTGTCCTTAGTACGAGAGGACCGGGACGGACTAACCTCTGGTGTGCCAGTTGTTCTGCCAAGAGCACGGCTGGTTGGCTACGTTGGGAAGTGATAACCGCTGAAAGCATCTAAGCGGGAAGCACGCTTCAAGATGAGGGCTCCCACAGAATTAATCTGGTAAGGCCCCCGGAAGAACACCGGGTTGATAGGTCGGACGTGGAAGAGCGGTAACGTTCGGAGCTGACCGATACTAATAGGCCGAGGGCTTGTTTCATACAAAGATGCTACGCGTCCACTGTGAGGTTCCCGAGATACGGTCGGGAAACGCGACTACACATCTCAATAGAGTTACGGTGATCATGGCGAAGGGGAAACGCCCGGCTACATTCCGAACCCGGAAGCTAAGCCCTTCAGCGCCGATGGTACTGCACGGGGGACTGTGTGGGAGAGTAGGACGTCGCCGGACATATAAACACCCCTTGGGTGTGCAGCAATGCACTCCCAAGGGGTGTTTGTTGTTGTCAGAGAAGGTCTACGGCAGGATGACGACGTGAACAGTGCGAGCGGACGAGGCGACGACTCTCGAGAGGGCCGTAAGGAAGGCTCCAGGGATGGCTCGGGACGCCGCGGTTCGGCGCCCAGAACCGGCTCGGGCGCAGGGTCCGGCCGTTCTGTCGAAGGACGTGGAACCGGCTCGGCTTCGGGTCGTGGAACCGGCTCGGCCTCGGGACGGGCCGGGAGTGAGCGGAGCTCCAGGAGCTACGGTCAGAACGGTGTCGGCTCCGGAGGGGAGCGGAGGGCGACCGGCGGCTCGCGCGCTGACGACCGCGAGCGCTCTCGCGGCGACGCCCGGGGGTCAGGCGAGAGGACTGAGAGGTACCGAGACTCCCGCTCGTACAGGCCGTCGGGCACGAGCGATGCTCGGGGCTCGGGCGAGAGGACCGAGAGGTACCGAGAGTCCGGCTCGTACACGCCGTCGGGCACGGGCGCAGAGCGTCGGTCCTCTGACAGACCGCCGGCCGCCGGTCGAGGTTCCTCGGCACGGGCCTACGGGACCAGGAGCTCCGACGACAGTCGTGCTGCGGGCCGGGGAGATGCGAGGGGTCGTTCGAGCGCTCCTTACGGGAACTCTGGGCGTCCTCGTGAGGACAAGCCTTACCGAGACTCCCGTGACGACCGTGCGTCCCGTGCGGAGGGGCGTCCCGGCCCGGATGAGCGCCGGCCGGCGGGCGCGAACGGCGGCGGAGACCGGCCGTACGGCTCTCGGCCGTCCTCCGGGACCGGACGTTCCGACTACGGGAGGCCACCACGGCAGGCCGAGGGCCGCGCGACCGGCTCCCGGTACGACAGCAGCGGCGGCCGTGACGCTTCCCGGCAGTCTTCGCCACGGCCCAGTGGGACGGGCTACCGTCCGCGGACCGACGGGCCGGATCGAGGCCCCCGTCGTCAGGGCGCGGGAGGTTCAGGCTCCGAGCGCCGCCCGTCTGACCGTGGCACGTCCAGCGGGGCGCGGCGTGACGAGCGGCCGCCCCGCGCGCAGAGACTCGTCCGTACAAGCGAGCAGTCAGGTCCTCCCATGCCTCGGCAGGACCGTCCTCCTCGTGAGACGCCGCCTCCCGGAGTTGGACCCCGCGCCAACGAGCCGGAGGCGCCGGAGATCGACCCCCGTGATGTCCCTCGCAACGTCCGGGCAGAGCTGAAGAGCCTGCCCAAGGAGCTGGCGGCAGTGGTCGGCGCGCACCTCGTCGCCGCGGGCGAGCTCATCGAGACTGATCCGGAGGCGGCCTATGCACACGCCGAAGCAGCCAAGCGACGTGCGGCCCGGCTCTCCATCGCTCGCGAGGCGCTGGCGGAGACCGCCTATGCGGCCGGCCACTTCGACGTGGCGCTGACGGAGTTCCGGGCGCTCCGCCGGATGACGGGCTCGCCGGACTACCTCGCCGTCCTTGCCGACTGCGAGCGCGCGCTGGGCCGGCCCGACGCGGCCCTACGGCTGGTTCGCGAAGGCGAGCAGACTGTCAAGGACCCGTCGCTCCTTGTCGAGCTGCGGATCGTCCAGGCAGGCGCGCGGGCCGACGCGGGCCAGCGTGCCGAGGCGTTGCGCCTGCTCTCGGCCGAGATCGAGTCTCCGCGCGGAGTGGTCCCCAAGCCGGCTCAGGCCCGGCTGCGCTACGCATACGCAGCGCTGCTGCTCGAACAGGGCGACCAGGCCGCGGCGGAGGAGTGGTTCAGTGCTGCGGCGCGGATCGACCCCGAAGGCACGGATGCGCTCGACCGTCTCGACGAGCTGAACGGCGTCGTCCTCATCACGGACTTCGAGGACGAGGATGAGGTCGACGAGGAAGAGGCCGACGAGCCGACGACGGAGCCGGACCCGCTCGACCTGCCCTCCGAGGAGGACGACATCGCCGCCGTGCTGCGTGAGATCGACCAGGACCAGGACCCGACGGAAGGGTCCGCCTCGTGAGTGCTGTCATTGACGCCTACGACGCCGCCGTGTTCGACCTCGACGGCGTGATCTACCTCGGCGACGAGGTTGTGCCGGGGGTCGCCGAGGCGATAGGGGCCTTGCGCGACCGGGGTGTCCGCCTGGGGTTCGTCACGAACAACGCCGCACGGTCGCCTCAGGATGTCGCGGACCACCTCCAGCGCCTCGGGGTCGGCGCGACGGCTGACGACATCGTCACGAGCGCGCAGGCTGTCGCACGGCTCATGGCCGCACGGTTCCCGGCAGGCTCGCCCGTGCTCGTCGCCGGGACGGAGGCGTTGGTCGACGAGATCCGCGCTGTCGGGCTCGTACCTGTCACCTCCTCCGCCGACGGTCCCGTGGCGGTCGTCGTGGGGTACGCGCCCCAGCTCACGTGGGGCAGGATCAACGACGCCTGCTTCGCCGTCCAGGCGGGCGCGGCGTGGTACGGGTGCAACCCCGACCGCACGCGGCCACAGGTCGAGGGCCAGGCGATCGGGCTCGGCACCATGCTCGACGCGATGCGCGAGACCATGCCTGGCCGTGAGCCGGTCCTGGCAGGCAAGCCGCTTCGTCCGCTGCTCGACGAGACCCTGCGGCGCCTCGGCGCGAGACACCCGATCTTCGTGGGGGACCGCCTCGACACGGACATCGAGGGCGCTCACGTGGTCGGCATCGACTCCCTGTTCGTCCTGTCCGGATCCCACGGGCCCGAAGAGCTCCTCGCCGCCCCGCCGGAGCACCGCCCCACGTACGTGGCCGCCGACATCTCCGGGCTGCTCCAGGAGCCAGCCGGCACGGGCGACGGTCCCGTCGACGACCTGTGGCGATCCGCGCTCGCAGCGTGGCGCGGCGAGGGGCGAAGGGGTCCGGATGGCCAGTCCCGGACGGTGGAGGCCGACCCGGCGCCCTAACGTAGGCTTCTGCCGTCCGTCCGCCGACCAGGAGACCACATGAGGACTCGCACCATCACCACTGACCTGGCCCTCGTCGCGGTGTTCGCCGCGCTCGTCGCGGCCTGCACACTCGTACCGGCGATCCCCGTCGGCGTCGGCGTCCCGATCACACTGCAGACGCTCGGCGTGATGCTCGCCGGTCTCGTCCTCGGTCCGCTCCGCGGCTTTCTCACCGTGCTCCTCTACGTCGTCGTGGGGCTGGCCGGCCTGCCGGTCTTCGCGCAGGGTGGCGCCGGCCTGGGCACGCTCGTGAAGCCCTCGGCCGGCTACCTCCTGGCCTTCCCGCTCGGGGCTCTCGTCACCGGCGCGGTGGCGTACTGGACCCGGAACGTACGGGTGTGGCGGCCGCTCACGCTGGCGTTGAGCGCGATCGCGGGCGGCATCCTCGTCGTCCACCCGTTCGGCGTCCTGGGCCTCATGGTGAACGCGAAGCTCTCGCTCGCCAAGGCGGTGGCTGTCGACCTCATCTACCTGCCGGGAGACCTCGCCAAGGTCGCCATCGCGGCGGCCGTCGCCGCCGTGGTCCACAAGGCGTTTCCTGTGCTCCTCGCGACCCGTCCGCGCCGCGAGCCGCTCGTCTCCCAGTGATCGAGCTGCGCGAGGTCGGGGTCACGGTCCCCGGCGCGGCACCCGGCCTCCCACCGCGCGCGCTCCTCACCGACGTCACTCTCACCCTCCCCGAGCGACGGATCGCCGTCATCGGGGCGAACGGCTCCGGCAAGTCCACCCTCCTCCGGCTGCTGAACGGCCTCGTGCTGCCCAGCCGGGGGCAGGTCCGGGTCGACGGGCTGGACACGGTGACCGAGGGCAGCGCCGTACGGCGAGCCGTCGGCTTCGTGTTCACGGACCCGCTCGCGCAGCTCGTCATGCCCACGCCGATCGAGGACGTCGAGCTCAGCCTCCGCCGTACCCTCCGCCGTGACGTCCGGCGGGCCCGGGCTTCCGAGCTGCTCGCCGCGTACGGGCTGGCCCCGCTGCAGCACTCGAGCGTGTACGACCTGTCGGGCGGCGAGAGACAGCTCGTCGCGCTGGTGAGCGTGCTGGCCGTCGAGCCGAGGATCATCGTCGCCGACGAGCCGACCACCCTGCTGGACCTGCGGAACCGGAACCGGATCCGAGACGAGCTGTCGCGCCTGGACCAGCAGCTGGTCGTCGCCACCCACGACCTAGAGCTGGCTCAGGACGCGGACCGTGTGCTCGTCGTGGAAGGCGGCCGTGTCGTGGCGGACGCCGCTCCCGACGAGGCGATCGCCGCGTACGTCGAGCTGGTCAGCCGATGAACGCCTCTGCTGAGCTGTTCGGCACGTACCAGCCTTCGGGCAGCCCCCTCGAGCGGTTGGCGGTCGGCTGGAAGTACGTGCTGCTGCTGCTCCTGACCGTTCCCGCCATCGTGGTCGCGACATGGTGGTTCTCGCTCGCCTCGATCGCCGTCACGCTCGCGGTCCTCGTCGGCGGGCGGGTGGGTGCGCGCCGTGCAACGGCAACGGGCCTGGGGATGGCAGTCGTCGGGGTGCTCATCATCGTCGTGCAGGCACTGGCGGGCCAGGTGATGACCGGCGTCGTCGTCGTCGAGAACCTCGTGCTGGCCCTGTACGCGACGCGAGTGCTCACGCTCACCACCCCCGTGCCGGAGCTCGTCGACGGCATCGCCGCCGCATGCAGGCCGCTGAGGGTGCTTCGGGTCGACCCGGACCGTATCGCCCTGGCCGTCGCCGTCATGGTCCGCAGCCTTCCCCACCTCCTCGGCGCGTTCGACGAGGTGCGCGACGCCACCACCGCACGAGGCATCCGGCGCAACCCCACCGCGTACGTCGCTCCGGTCGTGGTTCGCGCCGTCGCGTACGCGCACGCCACCGGCGACGCGCTCGCGGCGCGGGGGCTGGGGGAGGACGACCGGAGGATGTCGGTCGCGGACACTACGATGACGCCGTGAGCGACCAACCGCCCGTCACGGGCCGGGACGACATCGACGCCGCCTGT
>JAJZQV010000133.1 GCA_021803025.1 Actinomycetes bacterium
TCGCTGCCGAGACCGTCGGTGCCGCGTGCAACACTCAAGACGTGAGCGCAGCCTGATGCTCACCGGGCCGCCACCCAAGTTCCACGAAACTCGGGACATCCTCGGAGGCGGGTGCGGGCGTCGCTGGTGGTGAATTGCCACTGGACCTGCCGCTGGTCAGCGTTGGTGGCGCTCTGCCAGGCGGCCAGCTCGGCGTTGAGGATGTCGATGTCGTCGATGCGCCGGTCCAGGCACTGACGGATCAGCGCTGAGAGTTCGATCTCGGCGATGTTGAGCCAGGAGGTGTCGCTGCCGGGTGAATCCTGACAGTGGTGCCCACTGTCAGTTTTCGACCGGCGTTGAACCCGCCCAACCCCCCCCGGAAGTCGGTGAACCCAGCTCTTCCTCGCCCTAGGCTGTAGGGCTCCCAGGACGTGGTTCATGCTGCTGTTCTGCCCTCCGAGTAGAGTCCAGCGAGTTCGTGCCTACCTGAGCCGGCGCTGCAACCTTCGTCAGTAGGCACCTCGGGAGTTCAGGACCGCGCCGACAGTGCGGGTCAGGATCATGAGGTCCTGAAGGAGCGACCAGTTGTCCACGTAGAAGAGGTCCAACCGGACGGTGTCGTCCCAGGACAGGTCGGATCGGCCGGAGACCTGCCACAGGCCGGTCAGCCCAGGGCGGACGTCCAGGCGTCGATGCACGTGATCCTGGTACTGGGCCACCTCACGGGGCAGCGCCGGCCGAGGACCAACGAGGCTCATCTGGCCCTTAAGCACATTGAGGAGCTGCGGGAGTTCGTCGAGGGAGAACCGACGGATGAGTTTGCCGACTCGAGTGATGCGCGGGTCGCTCCGGATCTTGAAGAGGACGCCGCCCATCTCGCTCTGCAACTGGGAGAGTCGCTGCTCCGCGTCAACCGCCATGGACCGGAACTTGAAGAAACCGAAAGGCTCGCCCTTGAGTCCCACTCGCGTCTGCTTGAACACGATGGGTCCACCGTCCTCCAGCTTGATGGCGATCGCGATGACTATCATGACGGGGGCCGCCAACAGGAGGACGACGGCCGCCCCCACGAGGTCGAAGACCCTCTTGCTCCAGCGCATCGCCAGCAGGGCCCGTGGGCTCTCGACGTACATGAGGGGCAGCCCCCCCACGGGCCGAAAGTTCATACGGGCCGCTGAGACGTCTGTGAGCCCAGGCACGACGACGAGCTGTGTGTCCTGGTCCTCGAGCTGGCGGGCCAGTCTGTTGAATGCACTGGCTGAGGGGAGGGCCCCGTCGGTAAAGATCACTGCTTGTGCAGCGGTGGTCTTGAGCGTGGGAATGATGTCGCCGACTGATCCGAGGATCGTAAGACCACCGGGCGTGAGCTTGGCATCGGCCGAGGGGCTCAGGACGCCGATCACCCGGTAGCCGAGGAAGGTGGCGCGGCGCAGGACTGCAGCGATCTCGTCCACATGTTGGTGATCGCCGACCAGGACCACCGGTACGCACAGCATTCCCTTGCTCCGAAGCCTCCTGATCAGGCGGCGGGAGAGGAACCGTTCGATGAGGAGCAGGGGCAGCCCAGTAACGAAGAGCAGCACGAAGAAGCCGCGCGAGAGGTCGTACTCGGTGAGGTATGCGGCCACCCCCAGCCCGCCGGCCGCGAAGACGGTGCCCAGCAGGACAGCATTGAACTCCGCGCTGCCCACCCCGACCTTCTGGATCTGGTAGGCGCCGACGCTCGCCAGCATGACGAGCCACAGGCTGACGAACAGGGCGGCAAACGGGAGTACGGTGCCGAGCAGGTGCGGTGCCGGGTCGAAGATCTGCAGCGCGTTCCGGCCGAGGACGGCGATCACGGCAGCTGTAGCAATCGCCAGCGTGTCGCTCACGACCAGCGTGAACGTATGAATAGCGTTTGTACGGTCGCGGGAAAGTGTTCCCAGCGCCGCGATGGCGCTTCGCCGCTGTGCCAGACCGAGATCAGTCATGACGCCCCCAAGGCTTTGTCGAGGGGCAAACGGCCCAGCCCTGGACGTGCTGCTGCCCCCCAACCGCCACCAGGCACGTCCCGTTCTAGGAGCATTATGGCCCAGTGACGGCCCGGAGGGAACACCCACTTTTCTCAGGAAGAATGCGGCTCTCTCTCAGGTGATGGGAGTCTAGGGAAACCTTCAGGAACCTCACGGGCAACAGCTTGCTGCGGCCGTAGACCGGTTTGATCGTGTCATCCACATCGAGCCACACCACCTCCCCGGCCGGCAGCAGGCCTGGCACCCGTTCGGCCAGCCGGCCCAGCGTCTGGGACGCGACCGCGTCGAGCTGGCGGACATGCCCGAACCGGAAGCAGCGCAGGAAGCTGCCCAACGTGGACGGCGCCCGCACCCCTTCGCCCGCACCCCTTCGAAGAGTCTCCCCATCGCCCGATGCCGCAGCACTCCCAGGTCGCCGATGCTGTCCGCACCGGCCAGCATCTCGGCCAGCACCAGGTCAGCTTTGCACCCGCGCAGCCTTTCGCACCGGGCACCGTCAACAGCCCGTCCGCCAGCTCCACCAGCCCGATCCGCCCCGCCAACGCCACCGCCGCCACCAACCCCGCCGACCGATCAGGTTCGACTCGTCGAACGCCGGCAACCGGCCAGCGGTGTGAATACAGCTGCATCTCGGGAGTGCCCTTCTTTGCGGGAGTCAGGAACCCCAGACAAGTCCAATTCGCCCTTAGCAGAAAGGTATTTCCCCATTAACCCCCATTAACCCATTAACCCGCCGTTACCACACCAGTGGGTTCAGGTCCAGGGGGCGGGTCGGGCGGGGCCTTCTCCGCTCAGGCGTTGACCGACGACATGTCCGGGTAGCGGTCGCCTGCGGTGCTGCCGAAGGGAGCCGCGGCGTCGATGCGGGCCAGGTCGTCCGGCGTGAGCCGGATGTCGAGGGCGCCGAGGTTCTCGAGAAGGTACGCGACGTGCTTCGTCCCCGGGATCGGGACGACGTCGTCACCCTGGGCGAGGACCCACGCGAGCGCGAGCTGCGACGGTGTGGCGTCCTTCTCGCGCGCGATCTCCGTGATCCGCTCGACGAGCTGGAGGTTCTTCGCGAAGTTGTCGCCCTGGAAGCGGGGATGGTTGCGCCGGGTGTCGCCCGGCTCCATGTCGTCGACGCTGCGGAACCGACCGGACAGGAACCCGCGGCCGAGCGGCGAGTACGGGACGAACCCGATGCCGAGCTCACGTACCGTCGCCAGCACTCCGTTCTCCTCCGGGTCGCGGGTCCACAGGGACCACTCCGTCTGTACGGCCGTGACGGGATGTACGGCATGGGCGCGCCGGATCGTGGCCGGCGCCGCCTCGGAGATGCCGAGGTGTCGCACCTTGCCAGCCTCGACCAGCTCTTTCAGCGCACCCCAGGTGTCCTCGACGGGTACGGTCCGGTCGACCCGGTGCTGGTAGTACAGGTCGATGACGTCCACACCGAGCCGCTGGAGGGACGCGTCGCACGCCTTGCGTACGTACTCGGGCCGCCCGTTGATGCCGACCCAGGAGCCGTCGGGGTTGCGCTCGTTGCCGAACTTCGTGGCGAGCACCACGTCGTCGCGCCGTCCCGCGATCGCCTTGCCGACGAGCATCTCGTTGGTGAACGGCCCGTACATGTCGGCGGTGTCGAGGAGGGTGACGCCGAGGTCCAGCGCCTTGTGGATCGTGCTGATCGCCTCGTCCTCGTCGCGCCCCCCGTAGAAGTCGCTCATGCCCATGCAGCCCAGTCCCTCAGCACTGACCACGAGACCCTGTCCCAGCGTGCGCACCTGCATGTCCACTCCGTTCTCCCGGTGACGGTCTCGGTAACCCGTCTCCCTCGGTGATCCGCTTCCCTGGTGGTCCCTCGGGGACTCATCGATTATGGCTCGCGCCCTCGGGCCTTCTGCTCAGCGCCCGACGGCGTAGCGCAGGTGCCGATGCGAAGCGCCGCTCGTCGAGCAGGGTGAGCTCGAGCCGCAGGCCCTCCGGCAGGAACCCGGGGCCGCCGCCCAGGGTGACCGGCGCGACGAAGAGGGCGAGATCGTCGACGAGGCCGGCACGGACCAGGGCGGCCGCGAGGGTCGGGCCGTCGACAGCGAGGTCGGCTGAGGTCCAGGTCTTCAAAGTCCTGTACGGCGTCGGGGTCGAGCTGCCGGTGGAGCGTGATCCGCGGAAGGTGCGGGACCTCCAGCGTCGTCGAGAAGACCTCCTTGTCGGCGGCGCGCCAGATCGCGGCGTACTCCAGTACGTAGCCCGCCAACCAGGCCTCGTCCTCCCGGATCCGCATGGTCTCGAACATCCGCCGGCCGGCCAGGTACGTGCCGACGCGGCTCTGGCGGTCGTTGACGAACTGGTGCGTCTCCCCGTCCGGCTCGCTCCAGCCGATGTCCCCGTCAGGGCCGTTCACGTACCCGTCCAGCGAGGTGGTCAGTCCGTACACGAGCTTCCCCATGCCCCAGCATCGGCCCTCCCTCGTGAGCTGGCCCGGATGCTGCGCCGACCTCGCGGCTCCCCGCGGGTGGGGACGGGTCGGGGCCCCTGGCGCGCACAGGAGGCCGACGGGCGGGGCCGCTCTGGGGACGGGTCCGCGCCCCGTGCTCCCTGGATGACTGCCGACCGAGATCAGCCGTCCCGATGCTTCTGCCCGGGCCGTCTTCGGTCGTAGAGCTCATCGAGACGGCCGCAATCGGCGCTGGATAGGCGGCAGGGTGCGTGGGGCTCGGTCAGGGTGCAGCTGTCGTTCCCTCCGGTGGTCTGCGCAGCAGCTCGATCACCTCGGCGTCGGACACCTGCGGGAACCGCTGGTAGAAGTTGCCGACGGCCTGGAACGAAACCGGGGTGTCGAGGCAGACGACCTCGTCCGCGCGCTGGCGGACCAGGTCCAGGGTGTCCCGCGGCGAGACCGGTACGGCGCACACCAGCTTGGCCGGGTGGAGCATGCGGAGCGTCTGGAGCGCCGAGATCATCGTCGCGCCGGTCGCCAGCCCGTCGTCGACGACGATGACGACGCGTCCCGCGGGGTCGATCGGCGGCCGGATCGGCGTGTACTGGCGGCGGCGCTGCGCGAGGACCGCCAGCTGGGCCGCCCGCTCCTTTGCGATGTAGTCGTCGTCGGCACCCGCCCTCGCCGCGAACGGCGAAAGGTAGGTTCTGCCGGTCTCGTCCACGGCGCCGATCGCGAACTCCGGCTCGTACGGGGCTCCCAGCTTGCGGACGAGCACCACGTCGAAGTCGCCCCCGAGCTCCTCGGCGATGATCTTCGCCATGACGACCGCCCCGCGCGGAATGGCCAGTACGAGCGGGTGCTGGCCCTTGTACGTCACCAGTCGCTGGGCCAAGAGGCCCGCCGCTTCTGCTCTGTCCCGGAACATCCTTGTCCTCCCCTGACCAGTAGACACCCGTACGGGCGGGCTGTACGGGGAAGCTGCGAGGAGGCCGGCCGTCACGATCTCCGTGCGTCCCCGAGGATGGCAGCCGGCGGTGCTCGGCCAGGAGGATCGCGGTTTTCGCCGCTCACCGGCTCGGTACACCGCGGACCCGAGGCGAGTCGTTCTTCTCAGCCGCGAGAATCGCGATCCCCGTCAGTCCTCGCCCCTTCCTTCGCCCCGTCCAGCGGCGCGAGGATGCTGACCTCGCGAGTGTTCACCTTCTGTTCGACGGCCGCACTCGTGACGTGCCCCGTCGCTGAGGGGTGGACTCGGAGGGCAGCCCGGAACCCCCTCGGGCGAGGAAGACCGCCGGTGAGGCGGCACGAAACTCAAGGAGCACTGCATGACACATCGCCGCAAGCTCGCCCTGTCAGGCGCCGCGATGCTCGCCGTCTGCTCGACTGCGCTCGCCGCCGCGCCGGCACAGGCGAGCGGTAACGAGTACGGCCACAACAACGCGACCACACCCATCAAGCACGTGGTCGTGATCTACCAGGAGAACGTCTCCTTCGACCACTACTTCGGCACGTACCCGATTGCCGCGAACACGGCCGGGGAGACGCTGCAGGGGAGCGGTGCCGCGGCTGCGGCGTTCACGGCCGCTCCCAACACCCCGCGCGACATCAACACCCTCGCCAGCGCCGGGCTGCTCTCTCCGAACAACCCCAACACCGTCCAGCCGTTCCGGCTCTCGCCGGCCCAGGCGGTCACGTGCGACCAGGACCACGGCTACAGCGCGGAGCAGCGTGCGTACAACGGCGGCCTCATGGACGCCTTCGTGCAGAACACGACGCGGGACGCCTGCTCGTCGCCGCAGTACGGGACGAACGGCCTTGTCATGGGCTACTACGACGGCAACACCGTCACGGGCATGTGGAACTACGCGCAGCACTACGCGATGAGCGACAACTCGTACTCGACGACCTTCGGCCCGTCGACCCCCGGCGCGCTCAACCTCGTCTCGGGACAGACATGGGGCGCCAAGGAGTACACGGCCGCCGGTATTCCCCTCGTCCCGACCGCGAGCGACTACACCGTCCGGTTCCCGAACGCCTCGGGTGTCGGGACCGTCGTCAACGACCCTGACCCGGTGTACGACGACTGCTCCAACAACTCGCACAAGACGAGCTACACCCTCGCCGGCATGACCGGGACGAACGTCGGCGACCTCATGAACGCCCAGGGCGTGAGCTGGGGCTGGTTCCAGGGCGGGTTCCGCCCGACGACCGCGGCCACAGGTACGAGCCCGGCGGCCTGCCTGTCGACGCACAGGAACGTGGCGGGCATCACGTCGACGGACTACAACCCGCACCACGAGCCGTTCCAGTACTACGCCTCGACGGCCAACCCGCATCACCTCGCGCCGGCTTCGGTCGCGGAGATCGGCCACGCCGGCCAGGCCAACCACCAGTACGACCTCAGCGACTTCGCCGCCGTGGTCAACTCGCCCGACATGCCGGCCGTGAGCTTCCTCAAAGCGTCCAACTACCAGGACGGCCACGCGAGCTACTCCGACCCGATCGACGAGCAGGCCTTCCTGGCTGCCCAGATCAACGCCATCGAGAAGTCGCCGAACTGGAGCAGCACGATGGTCGTCATCGCCTACGACGACTCGGACGGCTGGTACGACCACCAG
>JAJZQV010000134.1 GCA_021803025.1 Actinomycetes bacterium
CGCTCATGCCACCTCACCCTAGAGGGCGCCTCCGACACTTCCGCGATGGCGCCCAGGACCAGCTCGCCGACGGGTGGGTACCGCTTTCCGTGTCGCATCGCTAGGGTCGGGGGAGGCCACACCGTGCCCACATCCACGCCCGACCGAGCAGGACGCACATGCCCAAGGGAACCGTGTTCAGGGACGAGCCGATGACGTACCTGGACCCGTACAGCGGCTGCCGCATCCGTCGTCTCACGAGCTACGCCGGCCACTCGAGCCACCTGTACTTCACGGACCCCTGCTTCCTCGACGGCGGTGACTCGTTCGTGTTCACCTCCGACCGGGAGGGGCACAGCAACCTGTTCCGGTACGACCTCGACGCCGGCACGGCGACGCAGCTGACCGACCTCGCGGGACACAGCATCGAGAACGAGCGTGTGTTCGACGATCGGCCGGCGGGCGCGTACAGCGTCGTCAACGCGAAGCACTACTACTGGTGGCAGAACGGCCTGTACGAGCTCGACGTCCATACCCTCGACGAGCGGCTCGTATGGCTCGCGCCGCCGGACAAGGTGGTGGGCATCCAAGCCGCCACGACGGCTGACGGTCGGTACGTGTGCACGATGCTGCGGGACCGGGTCGACCCGACGGAGCCACGGCTGGAGTACCCGTACTCGTACTTCCCGGACCTGTTCGAGGGCCGCCCGCTGACGCAGGTCATCCGCGTGGAGGTCGCGACCGGCCTGGTGGACGTCCTCCATGAGGACCGGAGGTTCATGACCCACGTCAACGTGTCACCGACGAGGGCGAACCTGCTCACGTTCTGCCACGAGGGGCCGTGGCAGCGGGTGGAGCAGAGGATCTGGGGGCTCGACATCGCTACGGGAGCGGTCTGGAAGATCCGGCCGCAGGACGACGGGGAGCTCGTGGTCGGCCACGAGTACTGGTTCGCCGACGGGGAGCACGTCGGCTACCACGGGCGACCTCGGAACGGCGATGGCGACCACGTGTTCGGCTACCGGCGCTTCGACAACACGGACGCCGTCGAGACCCGCTTCCCGTTCCACTCCTGGCACTTCGCGAGCAACGACCACGGGCTCATCGTGGGCGACGGGACGGCCGCGCTGCAGACCCCACGAGAGCCCTTCATCCAGCTCTTCCGGTGGAACGGCAGCGACTACGTGGGCCCGAAGGTCGTCGCGGCGCACCACGACACGTTCAACGGCCAGCTCGTGCACTGCCACCCGCGGTTCACGCCCGACGGGACGCACGTGCTGTACACGAGCGACGCCACGGGCTACGCGAACATGTACCTCGCGGAGCTCCGCCCGTTCGACGAGCTCCCCGACCTGGTGCCCGGGATGGCGGTGTAGCCGTCGAGGGTCAGCCCGCGAGGGCTGCCAGGCGCTGCTGCACCTCGCGCACGCTCGGGTTCGTGAGCGTGGACCCGTCCTCGAACAGGAGCGTCGGCACGGTCCGGTTGCCGGAGTTGGCGTGCTCCACGAGCTCTGCACCCTCCGGCTCCACCTCGATGTCCACCTCGGTGTAGTCGATGCCCGTACGGTCGAGCTGGGACTTGAGCCGGCGGCAGTAGCCGCACCAGGTCGTGGTGAACATCGTCAGTGCCATGTGGCTGGCAACCGCTCAGGCCGCTCGGCTATTCCGCGCTGACGTCGGCGCTACGTCGTCAGCTGTCGGCGGGTCGTGGCACAGTGTCCGCCATGGCCCACCCGCACCCGGACGAGATCCTGCGCGGACTCGATCAGGAACAGCGCGAGGTGGCGACCAGCGTGGGAGAGCCGGTCGTCGTCATCGCGGGCGCGGGCACGGGCAAGACGCGGGCCATCACGCACCGCATCGCGTACGGCGCCCTGACCGGCGCGCTCGACCCGAAGGCCACCCTGGCGGTGACGTTCACGACCCGGGCGGCGGGGGAGCTGCGCGGCCGGCTCGCCACACTGGGCGTCCACGGCGTCCAGGCACGTACGTTCCACTCCGCCGCGCTGCGCCAGGCGCAGTTCTTCTGGCCCACGGCGTACGGGGGGGCCCTGCCGCAGGTGACCGAGGCCCGGTTCACGGTCGTGGCCGAGGCGGCGCGTCGCCTCGGGCTGCCCACCGACACCTCGCTCGTCCGGGACGTCTCCGCCGAGGTGTCCTGGGCGAAGGCGACCAACGTCGAGCCGGAGTCGTACGCGGCTCTCTCACGTGCGTCGGGCAGGTCCGTGGCGGGGCTCGAGCCCGAGGCCGTGGCACGGCTGCTCGTGACGTACGACAACCTCAACCGCGACCGGGGGCGGATCGACTTCGACGACATCCTGCTGTGCGCGGTCGCCCTGCTCACGGACCACGAGGACGTGGCCGCCCAGGTGCGCCGGACGTACCGGCACCTCGTGGTCGACGAGTACCAGGACGTCAGCCCGGTCCAGCAGCGGCTCGTGGACCTGTGGCTGGGGCCGAGTCATGACGTGTGCGTGGTCGGCGACCCGGCACAGACCATCCACACGTTCGCCGGTGCCCGCTCGGAGTACCTTCTCGGGTTCAGCCGCCGCCATCCCGGCGCGCGGACCGTCGAGCTGGTGCGTGACTACCGGTCCACGCCCCAGGTCGTCGACGTGGCCAACGGGGTCCTGAAGGGGTCCGGACAACGCCACGTGACGCTTCGGGCCCAGCGACCTGCCGGTCCGCCACCGGTCTTCGCCGCCGCCTCGGACGAGTCCGACGAGGCCGCCGCGGTCGCCCGGTGGTTCAAGGACCTGCGGGGCCAGGGCGTGGACTGGCGCGAGATGGCGGTGCTGTACCGCATCAACGCCCACTCGCCCGCGTACGAGGCCGCGCTGAGCGACGCCGGCATCCCGTACCAGGTCCGCAACGCGGAGCGCTTCTACGACCGGCCGGAGGTCAGACAGGCGCTCGGAGCCCTGGCTGCGACGGCACGTACGAGGGGTGCCGAGCCCGGCCTCGCCTCCACCACCGAGGTGATGGGAGCGCTGGGGTGGACCGAGACCGCACCCCGGACGGGCGGACAGGCACGCGAGCGCTGGGAGTCACAGAACGCGCTCGTGGACCTGGCACGGGACCTCGCCGCAGCCCACTCCACGCTGGCCGACCTGGTCGCGGAGCTCCAGAGACGTGCGTCCGTCCAGCACGCCCCCGCCGGGGCGGGGGTGACGCTTACGACACTGCACGGGGCGAAGGGCCTCGAGTGGGACGCCGTGGCGCTCGTGGGCATCCACGACGGGGGAGTGCCGTTCGTCCTCGCGGAGACGGACGAGCAGCTCGCCGAGGAGCGCCGCCTGCTCTACGTGGGGGTCACGCGCGCACGGGAGCACCTGAGGGTCTCCTGGTCGGGCGGGCGCAGAGGCGACCGCCGCGTCTCGCGCTTCCTCACGGCGGTCCTGCCCGGCTCCCCGACGCCTGTACGGACCCGGCGCCGCCAGGTCTCCCGGGAGACGGTGGCCATGACGTGCCGCGTCTGCGGGGGCGGGCTCAGCGCGGCCTCCGACCGGGTCCTGGGACGCCATGCCGACTGTCCTTCCCGCTACGACGAGGATCTGCTCGCCGCCCTGCGCACGTGGCGCACGCGCGCCGCCGAGACCGCGAAGCTGCCGGAGTTCTGCATCTTCACCGAGTCCGCGCTCGTCGCCATCGCGGAGCTCTGCCCCCGTACGACGGACCAGCTCGCCGAGGTGTCCGGGGTCGGGGCGTCCAAGATCCGCCGGTACGGCTCCGACGTCCTCGCGCTCGTCGAGGCGGCCACTGAGACCCACGACCGGTCCTGAGACCCACGACCGGGCTCGCGTCCGTGCGCCGCGACCGAGCACTCCGCCACGACGCGACCAAGCTGTCGCCACAACGCGACCGGGCGTTCGCCACGACGCGACCAAGCACTCCGCCACGACGGGGCTCACGCGTTCCACAACGCGTCGGTTAATTCGGTTGCGCCTGGGCGGAGGTCGTACCTAGGCTCTCTCACGGTCGCCAACGGGTGGCGGCCGAAGACCACGACGGGAGATGACGACCGATGCTGACCTCGATGTCAAAGTCCGCGATGACGCAGTCGCGCACGTCCTTCGTGCTCTTCCCGATCGACACGAACCCGGCCACGTCGCTCACGAATGCGACGACCGGCGTCAAGCGTCACGCCGACTACGGCACCGGACCCGATCTGGCCCCCGGGGGCGCCCTGTGATGGCATGACCGTCAGGCGCACACCCAGGCCGTGAACCCAGATCACCGGGATTCACGGCCTTCGTGCTTCCCGGGGACAGACACCCACCGAAACCGCCACCCAGGAAGCACAACCATGACTCTTCTGCTCGAGCTGATGGCTCCGTTCGAAGCTCACACCGACATGCCCTGTACCGACGAGGACCCCGAGCTGTTCTTCGCCGAGTCGCCGTCCGACATCGAGCTCGCGAAGCTCGTCTGTGGGCCGTGCCCGCTCAAGCAGGAGTGCCTCGCGGGCGCGCTCCAACGTCGCGAGCCGCACGGCGTGTGGGGCGGCCAGCTCTTCATCGCCGGCGAGGTCGTCGCCCGCAAGCGTCCGCGCGGTCGTCCCCGCAAGGTCGTCGAGCCGGTGGTCGAGCCGGCCGTGGGATCGCCGGCGCGCGAAGTCGCCGCGTGAGCGCGGAACGGGACCCGGACCAGGACGCACTGGTCCGGGTCCTTTCGTACGTCAGGCGGCGGGTGCAGCGAACCCGGGCAGGTACTCGGTGAGCACGTCGGCGAAGCGGGCCCGGACGTCGAGCTGGGAGAGGACCGCGATGCCGCCCATCCAGACGCGGTGGATGAGCGCGTACACGGGCGGCACGTTGAGCCTGGCCATGACGGTGTCGGCGGTACGGCTCTCGGACATGAGGCGCTCGTACTGCCCCCGCATCCATGCCCGGGTGAAGTGGAACTCCTCGGCGCACGCCGGCTCCACGAACGGCCCGAGGTAGTCGAGCAGGTTGGTCGGGTCCACGTCGCCGACGAGGAGCCCCTCCTGACGCAGGCCGGCGGCGACCTCCTGGGCGTTGCCGTGGAGCGCCGTACGGATGAGCCTGCCCATGGGCTCCGGGAGACCGCCGGGGAGCCTGGCGACCAGGCCCCAGTCGACGATTCCCAGACGTCCGTCCCGGAGGATGAGGAAGTTGCCGGGGTGAGGGTCGGCGTGGAGGACGCCGGCACGGTGCGGTGCGGAGAACAGGAACCGGACGTACGAGAGGCCGACGGCGTTGCGCCTGTCGTCGTCCCAGGCAGCGGCCGCGTTGAGCTTCTCGCCGTCGAGCCACCGGCTCACGAGCACCCGGCGTGTCGCGGTGAGCACCTCGGGGACCGCGAACTCGGTGTCACCGGCGTACGCCGCGGCGGCCAGGGCCTGGTGCTCGGCCTCCTTGAGGTAGTCGACCTCCTCGCGGATGCGCTCGGCGATCTCGGAGGTCAGCGCCTTCATGTCGATGCTTCCGGTCAAGGGCGACATCACGGAGGCCAGACGGCCGATCTGCGCGAGGTCGCTCTCCAGGGCCTGGTCGGCGCCGGGGTACTGGATCTTCACGGCTACGGGCTCGCCGGTCGCAGCCCACGTGGCCCGGTGCACCTGGCCGATGGAGGCCGAGGCTGCGGGCCGTCGGCCGAACTCGCCGAAGAGGCTCCGCCAGCTCGGCCCGAGCTCCATCTCGAGGACGGCCTCGAGGCGCGACACGGGCATGGGGGGAGCCGAGTCCTGCAGGCGGCGGAGCTGCTCCCGGTACGGCCCGGCGATGTCATCGGGCAGCACGGCCTCGAACATGCTCAGGGCCTGGCCGAACTTCATGGCTCCGCCCTTGAGCTCACCGAGGACCCGGAACAGCTGGGCGGCTGTCTGGACGCGCATGTCGTTCTGGACGGTCTCGGCGTCCTGGCCGATGAGGCGACGACCCAGACCCACCGTGGCCCGTCCCGCGTAGCCCAGGGGAAGGCCCAGCATCCGGGCGCCCCTCGCGAAGGTGGAGGTCGGCACGCGCTCGTGCTCGACCTCCCCGCTGTCCGGGTCGTGGCCAGTCATGGACCCATTCTGTCGGCCTGCGGCAAGAGAGCGGAGACGTCCGCGTGGTGACACGTGCAGCGCGGGTGCGCGGGCCAGGAGCGCAGTGTCGTGCGGCCGGAGCCGCCGGCCAGCGTGAGGGTACGGGAGCGGAGCTCGCCCGCCTCGCCGTTGAGGAAGGCCGACACCTGGGCGAGCGCCACACCGGTGACCCACGTGTCGAGCACCGGGTCGTCCGGGCCGAGACGATGGGCGAGCTGGGCGGCGATCCGGGGCCAGACGGGATCAGCGTCTGCGCGCCACAGGTCGGAGCACCGGAGGCACGAGGTGGTGCCGGGGACGACGAGCGGCCCCGCCACGGCTGTCCCGGGGCGAGTCCTCAGGACGAGGTACGGGTGGGCCTCGCGCGTCAGCGCGTCCGTGAGGCTGCGGTCCGGCTCGCACGTGCCGGTGCAGACGATGGTGAGGTCGGCACGTACGCCGGTGTCGGTCGCTGCCCGGCGACCTCGTCCGCCTGGGGAGCAGCGGAGGTGGCGGACCAGGCGCTCGGCGGCGCTCGGCACCTCTGGGCGGTGCGCGGGATCGCTCACGACGACGCGATGCCCCAGGTCGAGGAGGAGCGCGCCGATCCTCGCGGCGAGAGAGCCGGTTCCGAGGAGGCGCACCGTCGCGCTTCGGCGGGGAGCGGCGAGGTGGCCGTGCTCGTCCAGCCGAGCCCGAAGCCAGTCGCGCCACTCGTCGTCCTCCGAGTCGTGGGGGCGCTTGGAGGCATCGGGGTGGGTGAGAGACCTCACGAGACGGTCAGCCCGCCGAGGCAGGGGCCCCAGGACCAGGACGTCGTCGTCGAGGCCGATCTGGAGTGTCGTACGGTCCCGCCACACGGCCACCGTGTCTCCGCGGCTGGTGCGGACGGTGGACGGCGCGTGGGGCTCGTGCATGGCCCATGCTGTTCCGCGCCCTCACCTCCGGGAGCGAGCCCGGGGAGGGCGCCAACACGGGACGGCCGTCCGACAACACCCCGGCATGGCGAGGGGGCGGGACCCTGCGGTC
>JAJZQV010000019.1 GCA_021803025.1 Actinomycetes bacterium
TCCTGCCTGTCTCTGTGCTGGCGCCTCACGCCGCCTGCCCAGCATAGATGTCCGTCCTGCGGTCGCTCACGGTACGTGCCGTGTCTCCCGGTCCGGGTGCCGCGGGGTGACAGCCAGGTGAACGGCGGTCGAACGCTGGGTTGCACGGGGACCGCGGGGCGACCGGGACGCTTCCCGGGCCGGGCGACCTGCATAGGATCAGCCCCGTGAGCTCCTGGCTGGTCGTGTGTGCGATCGCCCTCGGCATCGGACTTCTCATGGGGCGCCACTCCAGGCGCGACCCCGTACCGGCCGAGCCGGATCGGCCCGCTGTGCCCCCCGACGCCCTCATCGTCGCGATCGAGAGCGGTGCGGCGGCTCTGTTCGTCGGCAACGAGGACGACGTCCTGGATGCGACGGAGCCGGCGCGCGCGATGGGACTCGCGCGCGGGAACCGTGTGGCATCGCCCCGGCTGCTCGAGCTGATCCGGTCCGTACGGCGCACCGGTCTCGCCGAGCATGCGATGATCGAGCGCCCCGGCAGTACGAGCGCGGCTCCCGCCAACCTGGCGGCCGCGGTCGCGCCGCTGCGGGACGGGATCATCGTCGTCCTGGCCCGCGACATCTCCGAGGAGCGCCGCATCGACCTGTCGCGGCGCGACTTCGTCACCAACATCAGCCACGAGCTGAAGACCCCGATCGGCGCGATCGGCCTGCTCAGTGAGGCCGTCGAGCAGGCGTCCGACGACCCGGAGATGGTGGTCCGCTTCGCCACGCGCATGCAGCGCGAGTCGGCGCGCCTCACCGAGCTCGTGCAGCAGATCATCACCTTGTCGCGTCTCCAGTCGGACGACCCGCTGCGGGAGGCGAAGGGCGTCGACATCAGCTTCGTCGTGCGGCGCGCGGTCGACCGGCTGTCCTCCACGGCCCGGGCCCGCCGCGTGACCCTCACGGTGTCCGACCGGGAGCCCGGCGACGTCATCGGCGACGGCGGCCAGCTCATCGACGCCGTCGCGAACCTCGTCGCCAACGCGATCGCCTACAGCCACGAGGGCGCGCGCGTCGCGGTGACCTGCGCACGCCGCAGGATGGGGGACGACGAGGTCGTCGAGATCGCGGTGACCGACAACGGCATCGGGATCGCCGAGGCCGACCAGGAGCGGATCTTCGACCGGTTCTACCGCGTCGACCCCGACCGCAGCCGCGCCTCCGGAGGAACCGGCCTCGGCCTGTCCATCGTCAAGCTCGTCACCGAGGCGCATGGCGGCACGGTGTCCGTATGGAGCAAGGTGGGCAGCGGCTCCACCTTCACGCTGCGGCTGCCGGCCTGGATCCCACCTGCTCAGCCCGACCAGAGAACCATCGACCAGGAGGTCGCCTCATGACCCGTGTGCTGCTCGTCGAGGACGAGGAGAGCTACCGCGAGGCGACGAGCTACATGCTGAGGCGCGAGGGGTACGAGGTGTTCGCGGCGGCCGATGGCCGCACCGGCCTCGACGAGTTCGCCCGCAGCGGAGCGGACATCGTGCTCTTGGACCTCATGCTCCCCGGACTCTCCGGCGTCGAGGTGTGCCGCCAGCTGCGGCAGACGTCGAGCGTGCCCGTCATCATGGTCACGGCGAGGGACTCCGAGATCGACAAGGTCGTGGGCCTCGAGATCGGCGCCGACGACTACGTGACGAAGCCGTTCAGCCACCGCGAGCTGGTCGCCCGGATCCGGGCCGTGCTGCGCCGCGGGCAGGACCCCGAGCCGGCTCCCGACGTCGTCGAGGCCGGCGACGTACGGATGAACGTCGAGCGGCACGAGGTCACGCTGGGTGGCGAGCCCGTACGGCTGGCTCTCAAGGAGTTCGAGCTGCTCGAGATGTTCCTCCGCAACCCCGGACGGGTCCTTACGCGCGGGCAGCTCATCGACCGCGTGTGGGGGTCGGACTACTTCGGCGACACGAAGACCCTCGACGTCCACGTGAAGCGTCTGCGCGCGAAGCTGGAGGCCGACCCGGCCAGCCCCAAGCTCTTCGTGACCGTACGGGGCCTGGGCTACAAGCTGGACGTGTAGGAGGCGGCCGCAGCGCGCCGCTCTGCCAGACTGTGCCGGTGACCGTCGAGACCTGGGGGATGCCGGACCTGCCCGAGCCGCTCCCGTATTCCGTCGTCGACGCCCACACGCACCTCGCGTCCGTGACAGAGCGCGTGGGAATGCCTGTCGAGGCCAACCTCGAGCTCGCCCGCCTCGCCGGGGTGGACCGGCTCGTCGACGTCGGATGGGACGCGGAGAGCTCCCGGCGCTGCGTCGAGAACGCCATGCGTCACCCGCAGGTCGTCGCGAACGTGGCGCTGCACCCGAACGACGTCGCGCGGCACCCCGAGCTCGTGGACGCGGGGCTCGCCGAGGTCGAGCGGCTCGCCG
The DNA here is from genome assembly GCA_021803025.1 of Actinomycetes bacterium. GTDB lineage: Bacteria > Actinomycetota > Actinomycetes > Propionibacteriales > Propionibacteriaceae > Fen-668. Next base: position 2,390 of record JAJZQV010000019.1, read on the forward strand.
GACTCGGCCCGCACGTACGAGGCGTGGGGGAGACCGGGCTCGACTACTTCCGTACGACCGACGCCGCCGGCCAGGCCCGCCAGCGGGACGCTTTCGCCGCGCACATCGCCATCGCCCGGTCGGCGGGCCTGACGCTCGTCATCCACGACCGGGACGCCCACGACGACGTGCTCGACGTGCTCGACGCCGGGCCGCTCCCCGACCGTGTGGTCATGCACTGCTTCTCGGGCTACGCCGACTTCGCGACGCGCTGCGTGGACCGGGGGTTCTGGCTCTCGTTCCCGGGCGTCGTCACGTACAACGCGAACGCCCACCTGCGCGAGGCGCTCCGGGCGACGCCCCGCGACAAGGTGCTCGTCGAGACGGACGCCCCGTACCTCACGCCTGTGCCGGCGCGTGGCCGGCCCAACGCGTCGTACCTCGTCGCCCACACCGTGCGGTTCGTGGCGGACCAGCTCGGCTGGGACCTTGCGGACGCGTGCCGGGGGCTTCGAGAGAACGCCTTCGCGGCGTTCGGCGGCCCGTGGGGCGACGATGGCTGACACCGGCCTGCTGGACCCTCGGACCGTCAGGACCCTCGCTGCCGAGCTCGACCTGCGACCCAGCAAGCAGCGAGGGCAGAACTTCGTCGTGGACCCCAACACCGTGCGGCGCATCGTGGCGCTGTCGGGGGTCCGGCCCGGCGAGGTGGTTCTCGAGGTCGGCCCGGGGCTCGGGTCGTTGACACTGGGACTCCTCGAGGCAGGCGCCCGTGTCGTGGCGGTGGAGATCGAGTCCTCGCTCGCCGGGCGTCTCCGTCGTACCGTGAGCGACCGTCTTCCCGACGCGGTCGACCGGCTGACGGTCGTCGAGGCGGACGCGCTGCGGGTGACGGCGCTCGACCCGATGCCGACCCGCGTGGTCGCCAACCTCCCGTACAACGTCTCGGTCCCCGTGATCCTCCACCTGCTCGCGACGTTCCCGAGCATCGTGTCGGGCCTCGTCATGGTGCAGCTCGAGGTCGCCGACCGGCTCGTCGCCCCTCCGGGGAGCAAGGTGTACGGGACGCCGTCGGCGAAGCTCGCCTGGTACGCGTCCGCCTCCCGGGTGGGAACCGTCCCGGCGAGCGTGTTCTGGCCCGTACCCAACGTCGAGTCGGGTCTCGTGGCGTTCACGCGTCGCGAGCCGCCGTCGACGGCCGACCGCGTGGCGGTCTTCACCGTCGTGGACGCGGCGTTCGGCCAGCGTCGCAAGATGCTGCGCGCCGCCCTCGCCGGGGTGTTCGGGTCGTCGGCGGCCGCGATCGAGGCGCTCGAACGAGCGGGGGTCGACCCGACGCTAAGGGGCGAGACCCTCGCGATCGGCCAGTTCGCGGCGATCGCCGACCAGCTGCCCGGACGACGCTCCTGACTCCAGGTAGGTTCGACACGTGGAGTCGAGGGATGTGGACGCTGCCGTACGGGTCCAGGTGCCGGGCAAGGTGAACCTCGCGCTGTCGGTCTCGCCGAGACGGGAGGACGGCTACCACGAGCTGACGACCCTGTTCATGGCGGTGTCGCTGCACGACGTCGTCACTGCGACGCCTGCCCGCCGGGGTCGCCTCAGCGTCGAGGTCTCCGGGGAGGGGGCCGACCAGGTACCCGTCGACATGTCCAACCTCGCCCTCAAGGCGGCCGCCCTGCTCCGCGCGCGGTACGGCGCCCCCGATCACGGCGCGCACCTGAGGATCGAGAAGCGGATCCCCGTGGCCGGCGGGATGGCCGGCGGCTCGGCGGATGCCGCGGGGGCGCTGCTGGCCTGCTCCGTGCTCTGGGGCCTCGACGTGGGCCAGCCGGAGCTCCTCGAGCTCGCGGCCGAGCTGGGCAGCGACGTCCCGTTCTCGCTCATGGGCGGCTGCGCGCTCGGCACCGGCCGGGGCGAGCAGCTCGCCCCAACACTGTGCAAGGGGACGTACGAGTGGGTGTTCGCGCTCGCCCACCGCGGACTGTCGACGGCGAGGGTGTTCGCCGACTACGACACGTACAACGAGGCGCAGACCACGCCGAGGATGGTCATCGACGGTCTCATGACGGGCCTCGCGTCCCACGACCTGGAGGCCGTACGGACGGGGATGTGCAACGACCTCGAGCACTCGGCGATCCGGCTGCACCCGGCGATCCTCGACACCCTCGAGGAGGGGCTCGGTCTCGGAGGCGTCACGGCGATCGTGAGCGGTTCGGGGCCGACGGTCGCCTTCCTGTGCGGGGACGAGGACGACGCGGTGAACCTCGTGGTGGGCCTGTCCACGCTGCCGTCCGTACGAGCGGTGGTGCGGGCCAAGGGACCCGTACCGGGAGCGCGCGTGCTCAGCAACAGCTGACACGGCTCGGCTCCTCACCTGCCAGGTTGGTCGTCACAGCTTCTCTCCGGACAGGACCCCGCGTCATCGGCTCTCCCGGACGGCGCCAGCCCTTCGCGCATCCTCACGCGGGCCGAGTGGCATCATGTCCGCCATGGAACAGCCACCGGGGCGCCGGGACGAGGTCGACGACATCGTCTCCGCCTGGCACCGGGAGCGACCCGACCTCCACGTCGACGGCATGCACGTGCTGAGCCGCGTGAGCCGCCTCGCCAGCCACCACGCGACGACGCGGGACGCGGCGTTCGCCGCGCACGGCCTGGGCGCGTTCGAGTTCGACGTGCTCGCGGCCCTGCGACGCGCCGGCGCCCCGTACCGGCTGACCCCCGGCGAGCTGTCCCGCCAGACCCACGTCACGAGCGGCACGATGACGCACCGCATCGCCCGCCTCGTCGAGCGCGGGCTCGTGACCCGGGACAACCATCCCAGCGACGGTCGTGCGGCCATCGTCTCGCTGACGGAGGCCGGTCTGCGCGTCGTGGACGCCGCCCTGTCCGACCTGCTCGTCTCCGAGGAGCGCCTCCTCGCGGACCTGCCCGCCACGGACCGTGAGAAGCTGGCCGCCCTGCTCCGCGCGCTGCTGCTGTCGGTCGCCGACGAGCAGGAGCACTCGGCCTGACCCTTCGGCACCCCGTGACGCCCGGGAACGAGAGGCCAGGTCGCGCTGCGACACGCCGTACGGACCGCGCGTGTCGTGGCCGTTCGTGGGGGGGAGGGATGCGGCTCATGACCGGGTACATGCGGGCCTTCTCCACCTCCACCGCCAGCGCGTTCATGAACAGCAGCGCGACGCCGAGGACGGCCCGCGTCCGCGGTCATAGGAGGCAGACAGGGGCGGGCGACGGCACGGAGGTCATCCTGTCACCGTCGGCCGCTGGGCGAGGAGGTCGTCAGCGCAGCCAGAGGTCGAAGCCGTTCACCGTCCGCACGAACCGCCAGGACGGGTCCGCGTTCAGCCTGGTCGTCACCACAGGAAGGCCGTCCGCCCGCCTGAGCGAGGGGAAGATCGCGCAGGTGGCGCCCTCGGGGGCCGCTGTCGCCGAGGTGCCGAGGAAGTACTCGTTGGACGCCTTGAGCCTCTCGAGCCCGTAGTAGTCGGCCCGTCCGTCGTACCAGACCTTCACGTCGGGTCGGGTGAGGATGGTCGGGGCCGCCACGCTTGCCGTGGTGAACAGGCGGCACCCGCCCGGGAGTGCCTCGATCGCCTGCAGCTCGGCCGGGACTGCGTGTGCGACGGGGCCCATGAGGACCGCGAACGGGAGCAGCAGGCCGCAGACGATCGCCAGCACGATCCGCCACGAGCGGGTACGGGTCCACCGCTCTGCGGTCGCCTTGAAGCGGTGGGCGGCGGGCAGGGCGTCCGCCCATGTGCGTGCCTGATGGGCGGCCCACGTGATGGCGACGCCCCAGACGGGGATCGACAGCAGGATCGCCGCGCCGAGGAAACGGAGCCACTGCTCTCCGGCGATGGCGAGCGGTACGGCGAGGGTGCCGACCGCCATGATCCCCGCAGCACGGTTGTCGAGGTGGCCACGGCGCAACGCGCGGACGACCCAGCCGAGGAAGCAGACGACCGCCACGATGCAGATGGCTCCTGCGACCGTCCACCGGAGCATGAGGGGCCAGCGGCTGAGGATGCCGGGGTGGAACGGCGAGATCCACTCCATGATGTACGTGGAGGACGCGACGAAGGTCTCCCGGGAACGGGCCAGCGTGCCGGCGACGCCGTAGGGCGTCGTCAACGAACCGACGACCAGTCCCGCCTCGCCACCGACGATGAGGGCCCATCGGCGCGCGTCACGAACCCTCGTCCGCCAGTCTCCGGGCCAGTCGGAGGCCAGCCAGTAGACGGCCCACACGGCGCCGAAGGCGGGACCGAGCGTGAAGAACGACAGGTGGATCCAGTTCCCGAACACACTCAGCGCGGCGCTGAGGACCCCGAAGAACACGCCGTTGACGAGGGCCGAGTGACGCAGCACCCGCGGGCGCCACCACATCATGAGGTACAGCCCTGCCAGCAGAAGGACCTGAACGCCCATCGTGGCCCGAGCCGAGACCATGGGCATCGCCCACGAGAAGCCGAACACCAGGCCTGCGAGTGCACCGAGGGGATGCGCGCCGAGACGGCGGGCCAGGACGTACGAGAAGGCGAAGAACGTCATGATGATCGCGAACGCGAACAGGAACAGGCCCCAGAAGCCTCCGCCGAGCCACGAGACGCCCAGGAAGTAGTTCCACAGCGGCGAGTTGGGGTAGAAGACGCGGTCCACGGGTGCCCACGACCAGGTGTCCGGCCGAGCCAAGGGGGTTCCGGTCAGGTTCTCGATGCCCGCGCGCGCCTCCCAGTACGGGTCGCGCTCCTGCGGCGACCCTGCGCACACGGCTGCCAGCGCGGCCATGGACACCCAGGCGATCGCGCCGGCGCTGGGTGGCCACGAGGGTCTGCGGCTGCGCGTCGTCCTGACTGCTTCTGGAGTCCGGGTCGCCGCTTCGCTCGTCACGGGTGTGACGCTAGGGGTGCGTCCCCGGGTATTCCGTCGAAGGTTGGAGCTCTCACATGCTTCTCGAGTCAGGTAGAGGTCCAGGGGGGTGCGGCTGGCTGGACGCCTACAGCAGGCTGCCCGGGTCGGCGAGGTGCCCGGCGTCGTCGGACAGGTGGAAGTCCCTGCCGAGGTAGTGCATGCCGTTCCATGCGAGGTTCACGAGGTGGGTGGCGACCTCGGCCTTGCTCAGCTCCGGGTTGTCCAGCCACCACTGCCCCGTCATGGAGACCATGCCGGTCAGCGCCTGCGCGTACAGGGGGGCCGCCTTGGGGTCGAGCCCCCGGTACGCGAACACCGCCGCGAGAAGACCCTCGACCCGGGTGACGATGTCGGCGAGGATGCTCCCGTACGAGCCGCCCGTCTCCGAGTCCGTACGGTCGCGGACGAGGATGCGGAAGCCCTCAGGGCAGGACTCGACGTAGTCCAGCAGCGCCATCGTGCCGAGCTCGATGAGCCGGCGCGACCCCGCGTGCGGCGTCATGAGCGCCTCGCGGATCGCGGTGTGGAGCCTCTGCACCTCCCGGTCGACGACGACCGCGTACAGCCCCTCCTTGCCGCCGAAGTGCTCGTACACGACGGGCTTGGAGACCTCGGCCCTCGCGGCGATGTCCTCGATGCTCGTGCCCGCGAAGCCCCGTTCGGCGAACGCCGAGCGTGCGACGCCGATGAGCTGGTCGTGGCGCTCGGCCCCGGCCATCCGCACCCGGACGCGTCGCGCGCGGGACTGTTCGCTGTGAGGCACCCCCTCAGTCTGGCCCGATGGTCGTCAGTGCGCCAACGCGGGCGGCGCGCGACGACGCAGGTGGCTCATCGGGCCCGTACAGCGGGAGTCCCACGCACGTGAAAAGGCCCGGGCCCCTGCCGGAGGCCGCCGATATGCTGCCTTCACCATGCGAAAGGACCCGCTGATGTCGCTGTTCTCCTCCGTCGAGCAGGCTCCCGCCGACCCGATCCTCGGGCTCACCGAGGCGTTCGTGGCCGATACCCGACCGACGAAGGTGAACCTCGGTGTGGGCGTCTACCTCGACGCGACGGGCAAGGTCCCGCTTCTCGAGTGCGTGAAGGTGGCCGAGGCGGCCCTCGCGAAGGCAGCCAGTCCGCGCAGCTACCTGCCGATCGACGGGATGCCCGCATACGTCGCGGCCGTCAAGGACCTCGTCTTCGGTGATGACGAGGTCGTCGCCGAGGGACGCGTCGTCACGGTGCAGGCCCTCGGCGGTACAGGCGGGCTGCGTATCGGGGCCGGCCTGCTGCAGCTGAGCAACCCCGGCGCCACCGTGCTCGTGTCGGACCCGTCGTGGGAGAACCACCAGGCACTGTTCACGCGCGCCGGCTTCCCCGTTGCCACGTACCGCTACTACGACGCCGCGAACCGCCGCGTCGACGTGGACGGGATGGTCGCCGACCTCGAGACCGCCGTTCCCGGCACGATCGTCATTCTCCATGCCCGCTGCCACAACCCGACCGGCTACGAGCTCGGGCCCGCCGACTGGGACCGGGTGATCGCGGCCGTCGGCGCGCGAGGCCTCGTCCCGTACCTCGACATGGCCTACCAGGGCTTCGCCGAGGGGCTCCACGAGGACTCGTACGTCGTCCGCAAGGTCATCGACGCCGGTCTCAGCTTCCTCGTCGCGACCTCGTTCTCGAAGTCGTTCAGCCTGTACGGGGAGCGGGTGGGCGGCTTGTCCGTCGTCACGTCCGACGCCGCCGAGGCCAAGCGGGTGCTGAGCCAGGTCAAGGTCGTCATCCGCACGCTCTACTCGAGCCCCGCCACCCACGGTGCGGCGATCGTCGCCCAGGTCCTGAACGACCCAGAGCTCCGTGCCCTGTGGGTGCGGGAGCTCGCCGGGATGCGGGACCGGATCAAGGCGATGCGGGCCGGACTGGTCGCCGGCCTCGCCGCGGCCGGTGTCACCCAGGACATGAGCTTCATCACCGACCAGGTCGGCATGTTCAGCTACTCCGGCCTGACGAGGGACCAGATGCTGCGGCTGCGCAGCGAGTTCGGCGTGTACGGGACCGACTCGGGCCGCCTGTGCATCGCCGCGCTGAACGACGGCAACCTCGGCTACGTGAGCGAGGCCATCGCAGCCGTCATCCGGTGACCGCGTAAGGAGACGAGCGCGCTGATCCTTCTATAGAGTTGGGGACGGTTCGGCACCGAGTCCGACTCGCATTCCCCGGTTGGTCTGCCGGCAGGGCCCGCCTGACTTTGAATCAGGATCAAGCGACGTAGGTTCGACTCCTACCCGGGGAGCGAGAGCCGAGAGCGAAGGAGCGCGCGTGTCCCAAGAAGCTGCTGGCGTGACGGCCGTCGTGGTTCTCGCCGCCGGCGGTGGGACCCGGATGAAGTCCAGACGCTCCAAGCTGCTGCACGAGCTGTGCGGCCGCTCGATGCTCTCGTACGCGATCACCGCGGCCACCTCGCTCGAGCCGGACCACCTGGTCGTCGTCGTCGGCCACGAGCGGGAGCAGGTGTCGGCGCACCTCGCCGAGATCGCCCCGTACGCGGTCCAGGCCGTGCAGGAGCCGCAGCTCGGGACCGGCCACGCCGTGCGGGTCGGGCTCGACGCCCTCGACGAGCTTCCGGCCGAGGTCGTCGTGACCTACGGGGACGTGCCGCTGCTGACCGGCGAGACGCTGTCCGGGCTCGTCGCCGAGCACCGCGCCGCCGCGAACGCCGTCACCGTGCTCACCTCCGTCGTCGACGTGCCGACCGGGTACGGACGGGTCGTGCGCGAGCACGGGCGCGTGAGCCGGGTCGTCGAGGAGAAGGACGCCTCGGACGACGAGCGAGACATCCGGGAGATCAACTCCGGCATCTACGTCTTCGACGCGGAGACCCTGCGTGACGGCCTCGCCGAGCTGCGGACCGACAACGCCCAGGGCGAGATGTACCTCACCGACATCATCGCGTACGCCAACGGCCTCGGCCGTACCGTCGGAGCGCACCTCATCGACGACCCCTGGCAGACGCAGGGCGTCAACGACCGGGTCCAGCTCGCAGCCCTCTCGAGGGAGCTCAACCGGCGGATCCTCGAACGCTGGATGCGGGACGGGGTCACCGTCATGGACCCCGACACGACGTGGGTGGCCGACACCGTGGACCTCGCCGAGGACGTGACGCTGCTCCCGAACACCATCCTCCGAGGAGCGACCTCGGTCTCCCGCGGCGCCACGATCGGCCCGGACGTCATGCTCACCGACGTCGAGGTCGGCGAGGACGCGCACGTCGTGGCCTGTCACGCCACGCTGGCCGTCATCGGGGACGGCGCTGAGGTCGGGCCCTTCTCGTACCTCCGTCCCGGAACCCGGCTGGGCGTCAAGGGCAAGGTCGGCGCGTTCGTCGAGGCGAAGAACGCGGTCATCGGCGACGGTGCGAAGGTGCCGCACCTCACGTACTGCGGCGACGCCGAGGTCGGCGAGGGAGCCAACATCGGAGCCGGCACGATCTTCGCGAACTACGACGGGGTCACCAAGAGCCGCACGACCGTCGGCAAGGCGTCGTTCGTCGGGTCCAACTCGGTGCTCGTCGCCCCCGTCACGATCGCCGACGGGGCGTACGTCGCGGCGGGCTCGGCGATCACCGAGGACGTCGGCCCCGGGGAGCTGGCGATCGCGAGGTCGAGGCAGCGCAACATCGAAGGCTGGGTCGCCTCCCGACGGCCCGGTTCGAAGACCCACCAGGCAGCCGACGAGGCCCTCGGGACGAGGAAGGGCGAGCAGGAGTGAGCACGGTTCTGACGAAGAAGGACCAGAAGCGGCTCATGCTGTTCGCCGGACGGTCACATCCGGCGCTGGCGGGCGAGGTCGCTGCGATCCTCGACGTCGACCTCGTGCCGATGCGGGCGGTGACGTACGCGAACTCGGAGATCTACGTACGGTTCGAGGAGTCCGTACGAGGGTCGGACGCCTTCGTCATCCAGTCCCACCACGCGCCCGTCAACGAGTGGATGATGGAGCAGCTCATCATGGTCGACGCGCTGAAGCGCGCGTCGGCGAAGCGGATCACCGTGGTGTCGCCGTTCTACCCGTACGCGCGGCAGGACAAGAAGCACGCCGGACGCGAGCCGATCTCCGCGAGGCTCATGGCCGACCTGTACGCGGCGGCTGGAGCGACGCGCATCATGTCGGTCGACCTCCACGCCGCCCAGATCCAGGGCTTCTTCAACGGGCCCGTCGACCACCTGCACGCGATGACGCTGCTCAGCGACTACGTCGCCGGGAAGTACGGGTCGCAGGACCTCGTCGTCGTCTCGCCGGATGCCGGCCGGGTACGTATGGCCGACCAGTGGACGGACCGGCTGGGGTGCCCGCTCGCGATCATCCACAAGCGGCGCGACCCCAATGTCGCCAACACCGTCGCCGTGCACGAGGTCGTCGGCGAGGTGGAGGGGCGCGTGTGCCTGCTCGTGGACGACATGATCGACACGGCGGGGACGATCTGCCTCGCGGCGGACGCCCTCATGGCGCGCGGCGCCAAGGCCGTCATCGCGGCGGCCACCCACGCCGTCCTGTCCGGGTCGGCCGCCGACCGCCTCAAACGCTCGGCGTTCACGGAGGTCATCGTCACCAACACGCTCCCCATCGAGGAGTCGGTGCACATCGACTGCCTCACGGTCCTCTCGATCGCCCCGCTCATCGCGAAGGCCATCAAGGAGGTCTTCACCGAGGGCTCGGTCACGAGCCTCATGAACGAGAACTGAGCGCGGCTGCGGGCCGCACCCGCGAACTCGGACGGTCCGCACGACATCGCCTCCCGCGAGCCGAAGGCCTTCGTCATGCTCGCGCGCGACATCGCCGCCACCCCGCAGACGCAGCGAAGGCGATCTCGGGCAAGATCCGACGCGTCGAGCAGAGAGTGCGAAGCCGCCCGCGTGGCTGAGGTAGCGCGACGGCCAGTTCCACGACAAGGACGACCAGCCGGGAGCCCCGAGGCCGGTTTCCGGCCGCCCGGCGCATCGGGTAGCCTGTGCGGGTTGCCTCGGCGAGGGGCGGCCCGGTTTCCGGCCTCCCGTGATCGACTAGGTCCTCCCTCGGACGAGCTCCCGCGCGGCCACGGCCGCATCGACACACGAGGTTGAGGAGAAACAACCATGGCCGACCAGGTCACGCTGAGCGCCACGCCGCGCTCCGAGTTCGGCAAGGGCGCTGCCCGTCGCCTTCGCCGCGCCCACCAGGTGCCCGCCGTCCTGTACGGGCACGGCACCGAGCCCGTTCACATCAGCCTTCCTGGCCACGAGACCCTGCTCGCGCTGCGTGTCGCGAACGTGCTCCTCGAGATCGACCTCGAGGGCGGCACGAAGCAGCTCGCGCTGCCCAAGCAGGTCCAGAAGGACCCCGTGACCGGCTTCATCGAGCACGTCGACCTCGTCGTCGTACGTCGCGGCGAGAGGGTCAACGTCCAGGTCCCGCTCGTCTTGGTCGGCGAGCACTCCACCGAGGTCATGATCGTCATGGACCAGAACACGATCACGCTCGAGGTCGAGGCCACCCATATCCCCGAGCACGTCGAGATCGACGTGACCGGCGTCTCGGTGGGCCACAACATCGCCGCCAAGGACCTGACGCTTCCTGAGGGTGCCGTGTTCCACGGCGAGCCGGACGACCTCATCCTGTCGGCGCACGCGACGCCGTCGCAGGCCTCCATCGACGCCGAGCTCGATGCCGCGAGCGGCAGCGGCGCCGAGGCGCCCGTGGCCGTGACGGAGCCCGCAGCCTCCGACCAGGAGTAGGCACTGCCCATGGCCTGGCTCGTGGTGGGGCTCGGGAATCCGGGCCCCACCTACGCGTCCCACCGGCACAACGTGGGCGCGATGGTCGTCGCCGAGCTGGCGCGCCGCGGCGGAGTGAAGCTCGCTGCGCACGCGCTGCAGCGCGCCAACACGGCCGACGTACGGATCGGCCCGGGCGGGGTGGGCGCTGTGGGAGCGGACACCGAGAAGGCCGTGCTGGCCACCACCCGTACCTACATGAACGACTCCGGCGGCCCGGTCGCCAAGCTCCTCGCGCACTACAAGATCACCCCTGACCACCTCGTCGTCATCCACGACGAGCTCGACATCGACTTCGGCCACATCCGCACGAAGCTGGGCGGCGGGGACAACGGCCACAACGGCCTCAAGTCGATCCGCCAAGCGATCGGCACCGGCGACTTCTACCGGATCCGCTGGGGAGTCGGCCGACCCCCTGGCCGCCAGGACCCGGCGGACTTCGTCCTGTCCGCCTTCCCCAAGGCGCTCGCCGAGGACGTGGCCGTCGAGATCTCCCGCGCGGCTGACGCCGTCGAGTGCCTCGTCGTGTACGGGCTCGACGCGACCCAGCAGAGGTACAACTCCTGACGTCCCACCCGACCCGCTGTCGTCGGGCCGCGCCACCTCCTCCCCCTCGAAAGGCCACGACACGCGCGGTCGGTGCGGCGTGTCGCAGCGCCAACCGGCCTCTCGTCGCCCGTCATCCCGCGAAAGCACAGCAGGGACGTGACGCTCCCCGACTGAATCGTCACAATGACTTGGCGTCCAACCCTTGTGGAGCGCCTCTCGAGCGCCCTAGTTTTCCTGTCAGGACGCCCGCGCTGCCGGACAAGAGCGGCGGTCGCAGGCCTGCGTCCCGTCCGAAGGAGAGCACCCGATGCCCACCGCTGTGCAGTCCGTACGCCTCGAGTACCAGCCGGGCCCGGAGGTACCCACCCCCGCTCCCCGCGTGTCCTGGGTGAGCGTCTCGGACATCCGGGAATGGCGGCAGAGCGCCGCGGAGCTCGCCTGGAACGACGGTGCCGGCACGACCACCGCAACCGTTGACGGCGACGCGTCCGTCCTCGTCGCCTGGCCGTTCGCGGAGCTCGCGCCACGCGGGCGCGGGACGCTCAAGGTGCGGGTACAGGGCCCGGACGGCTGGTCGGGTTGGAGCGAGGAGCAGCCGGTCGTCGCCACGTTCCTCGGCGAGGGTGAGTGGACGGCGGAGTTCATCGGCCTCCCAGAGCCGAGCAGCGTGGGGCAGCCCTTCCTGCTGCGACACGAGTTCGATGTCGAGCCCGGGCTGGTCCGGGCGACGTGGTACGCGACCGCGCTGGGCGTCTACCAGGCCGAGGTCAACGGCACGAGCGTGGACGACCAGTTCCTCAAGCCGGGCTGGACGCCGTACCAGCACCGTCTCGTGCACGAGACGACCGACGTCACGGCGTCCCTGACCGAGGGCCGCAACGCGATCGGCATCGCCGTCGCCGGAGGCTGGTACACGGAGCGGTTCGGCTTCCAAGGTCTCGCGAAGCCGTTCTACGGCGAACAGCCGTCCGTCGCCGGCCAGCTGGCGCTCGAGTACGCGGACGGACGGATCGTGTGGGTCGCGACCGGTGCGGGCTGGCAGGCGACCGGCGATGCCCCGTACCGGTCGGCCGGCATCTACGCGGGTGAGAGCTACGACGCGCGTCTCGCCGCCCCGGGCTGGTCGACGGCGGGCTTCGACGCCACGGCGTGGGAGCAGGCGGCGGTGCGGGAGCCCGGGCCGGTGCCCGGCCCCCGGACCGGCCCGCAGGTGAGGGTCACCGAGACCGTCGACGTCGAGGAGGTCATCACCTCGCCGTCGGGCAGGACGCTGCTGGACTTCGGCCAGAACCTCGTGGGCAGGCTCCGCCTGCGTGTGAGCGGGGAGGCCGGGACCACCATCACCCTGCGCCATGCCGAGGTGCTCGAGGGCGGAGAGCTGGGCGTACGCCCGCTGCGGGTGGCGAAGGCCACCGACACGTACACGCTGGCCGGGACCGGCGTCGAGGAGTGGGCGCCGACCTTCACGTTCCACGGCTTCCGCTACGCCGAGGTCACCGGATGGCCGGGCGGCGTCGACCCCAGCGCCGTGACCGCGGAGGTCATCGGGTCGGACATGGTCCGTACGGGCTGGTTCGAGTGCTCGGACCCCATGGTCACCCGTCTGCACGAGAACGTCGTGTGGGGCATGCGCGGCAACTTCCTCTACCTGCCGACCGACTGCCCGCAGCGTGACGAGCGTCTCGGGTGGACCGGCGACATCCAGATCTTCGGGCCGACCGCGTCCTACCTGTACGACTGTGACGGGTTCCTCTCGTCGTGGCTTGTCGACCTCGCGCTCGAGCAGAAGGCGTCGGGCGGCGTGCCGTTCATCGTCCCGGACGTGCTGCACTCCGCGAAGATGCCCGCGGCGGCGTGGGGCGACGTGGCGGTCATCCTGCCCTGGACCCTCTACGAGCGGTTCGGCGACCTGGGGGTCCTCGAGGCCCAGTACCCGTCCGCGAAGGGCTGGGTGGACCAGGTCCTCGCGATCGCGGGGGACCGGTACCTGTGGGAAGGCGGGTTCCAGTTCGGCGACTGGGTCGACCCGGACGCGCCGCCGGACCAGCCGGCCAAGGCGAAGGCCGACCCGGACCTCGTGGCGAGCGCGTACCTGTTCCACTCGTCCGACCTGCTCGCGCGGTCGGCGGCGGTGCTGGGCCGTACGGAGGAAGCCGAGCACTACGCGGCTGTCGCGGAGCGCGTCCGTGAGGCGTGGCTGGCCGAGTACGTGACGCCGAGCGGCCGGATCCTGTCCGACGCGCAGACCAGCTACGCCCTCGCCATCGCGTTCGAGATCGTGACGGGCGAGCTCGCTCAGAGAGTGGGCGACCGGTTGGCCTGGCTCGTCCGGCGGGACGGCTACCGGATCGGCACGGGTTTCGTCGGGACACCGCTCATCACGGACGCCCTGTCCCGTACGGGCCACCTCCGCCAGGCGGGCCGCATGCTCACCCAGACCGAGTGTCCGTCGTGGCTCTACCCGATCACGATGGGCGCGACGACGATCTGGGAGCGGTGGGACTCGATGCTCGAGGACGGGTCCATCAACCCGGGCGAGATGACGAGCTTCAACCACTACGCGCTCGGCGGGGTCGCCGACTGGATGCACCGGGTCGTCGGTGGGCTCGCCCCGGCGGCGCCGGGCTACCGCGAGCTCGAGATCGCGCCCCAGCCGCTCGCCGGCATGGAGTGGGCGACCACGACGCACGAGACGCCGTACGGAGCGGCGACCGTCTCCTGGCGTCGCCAGGACGGCCGTGTCCACGTCATGGCGATCGTCCCGGCCAACGCCTCCGCCACGGTGCGGCTCCCCGACGGGAGCGAGCAGCGCGTCGGCTCCGGCACGTACGAGTGGAGCGTCGAGGACGTACCCGCCTCCGCCTCCGCGCCCGCGCGCGTCTCGGGCGACTCGCCGCTGGCCGCGATCATCGACGACCAGGAGGCGTACACGAGCGTCATGAGCGCGTTCCGGCGCATCGACCCGGACGTGGCCCGGGAGTTCCGCCGGCGGACCCGCTGGGTGCCGAACCAGCCACTGTTCGGCACGTTCAGCCTCATCTCCCCGGCGGTCGTCGACGAGGTGCTCAGCAGCCTCGAGGCGCTCAACGAGGCCCGGGGCCTCTGACGAGGCCCTTCCGCAACGACGCCACGGGGCTGCCTGCGCGACAGCACATGGCACCCCGTGCCGAACCGGGGCGCCCAGACGTGCCGCGAGCCTGTCGCAGCGCCCGGGTAGGGTAGACCGCCGTGACGGTGAAGGCGCTCGTTGACGTCGTGGCGGCCGACCGGGTGGTCGGGCGCTGCATCGACGACGCCCGCGCGCGCCTGCCGGTGCTCGACGTGACCGCGCCGCCCGCGCTCCGGCCGCTCCTCGCGGCCGCCTTCGCGGAGCGTGCCGAGCGTACGGTGCTGCTCGTCACGAGCACGTACCGCGAGGCCGAGCAGCTTGCCGCCGAGGTCGCCTCGGTCATCGGCGAGGAGGACGTCGCCTACTACCCGGCCTGGGAGACCCTCCCGCACGAGCGGCTGAGCCCGCGGTCGGACACGGTCGGCCGGCGCCTCGCCGTGCTCCGCCGCCTGGTGGGTACGGACGAGGCCCCGCGGCCGAGGGTGGTCGTGGCGCCCGTACGGTCGTTGCTCCAGCCGCAGGTGAAGGGGCTCGGGGAGATGCGGCCGGTGACGATCCGGGCCGGGGAGGACTACGACCCCACGGACCTGGCGCGCGACCTCGTCGCCGCGGCCTACGTGCGCGTCGACCTCGTCGAGCATCGCGGCGAGTTCGCCGTACGAGGCGGCATCGTCGACCTGTTCTGCCCCACGGAGGAGCACCCCGTCCGCATCGACTTCTTCGGGGACACCGTCGAGGAGATCCGGCTGTTCGAGGTCGCCGACCAGCGCTCCGGAGCGGTCACCCGCGACCACGTCGTCGCGTACCCGTGCCGCGAGCTCCTGCTGACCCCGCAGGTGCGGGAGCGCGCCCGCCTCCTCGGCGAGGCGCACCCCGAGCTGCTCGACATGGTCGACCGCATCGCGGCCGGCCACGCCGTGGAGGGGATGGAAGCGCTCGCGCCGGCCCTCGTCGACGGGCTCGAGCTGCTCGTCGACGTCGTGCCCGCCGACACGCTGGTCCTCGTCTGCGACCCGGAGCTCGTCCGGACCCGCGCGGGCGACCTCGAGGCCACGTCGCAGGAGTTCCTCGCCGCCTCGTGGGCGGCCTCCGCGGGAGGCGGCCAAGCCCCGATCGACCTCGGTGCCGCCGCGTACCAGCCGCTCGCCGAGGTCCGCAGCCACGCCATGGCACGCGGTCTCTCGTGGTGGTCCTTGTCCCCGTACGCGGCCGCCCCCGACGAGCACGGTCCGCTCGAGTCGGAGGACGGAGAGCTCGTCGACCTCTCGTCCATCGACGTCACCGGCGTCGAGTCCCGTACGGTGCCCGCCCGCGCGGTCGAGTCGTGGCGAGGCGACATCGACGCCGCCGTCGAGGACCTGCGAGGTGCTGTCGCCGACGGAAGCATGGTCGTCCTCACGGCCGAGGGCCACGGCCTGGTGACGCGCATGTTCGAGCTGCTCACCGAGCAGGGCATCGGGGCTACCAGGACCGAGGACCTGGACGCAGCGCCGCAGCACGGGATCGTGACCATCACGACCGCCGCGTTCGCGCACGGACTGCGTTTCGACTCGGTGGGGCTGCGTCTCTATACGGCATCCGACCTCGCGGGACAGCAGGCCGCTGACAAGGCCGGACGCCGGCTGCCGAGTCGGCGCAAGAAGCAGATCGACCCCCTCGAGCTCACGACCGGCGACCCGATCGTCCACGAGCACCACGGCGTCGGCCGCTACGTCGAGCTCGTCCAGCGCACCGTCGCGGGTGCGACCCGGGAGTACCTCGTCATCGAGTACGCCCCGAGCAAGCGCAACCAGCCGAACGACCGCCTGTACGTGCCGATGGACCAGCTCGACCTCGTCACCCGCTACGTGGGCGGCGAGGCGCCGGCCCTCGACAAGATGGGCGGCGCCGACTGGAACAAGCGCAAGTCGCGTGCGCGCAAGGCCGTACGCCAGATCGCGGCCGAGCTCATCAAGCTGTACGCCGCCCGACAGGCGTCCCGCGGGCACGCGTTCTCGCCCGACACGCCCTGGCAGCGCGAGCTCGAGGACGCCTTCGCCTACGTCGAGACGCCGGACCAGCTCGCCTGCATCGACGAGGTGAAGCGCGACATGGAGCGGGTCGTGCCGATGGACCGCCTCATCTGCGGCGACGTGGGGTACGGCAAGACCGAGATCGCGGTGCGGGCGGCGTTCAAGGCGGTGCAGGACGGCAAGCAGGTCGCGGTCCTCGTCCCGACGACACTGCTCGTCCAGCAGCACCACGCGACGTTCGCGGACAGGTACGCGAGCTTCCCCGTCACCGTCGCCGCCCTGTCGAGGTTCCAGAGCGACGCGGAGACCAAGGCCACGCTCGCGGGGATCGCGGACGGCAAGGTCGACGTGGTCGTCGGCACCCACCGACTGCTGTCGAGCGAGGTGACGTTCCACGACCTCGGGCTCGTCGTCATCGACGAGGAGCAGCGATTCGGGGTCGAGCACAAGGAGCAGCTCAAGAAGCTGCGCCTCGACGTCGACGTCCTGGCGATGAGCGCGACGCCGATCCCTCGTACCCTCGAGATGGCCATCACCGGCATCCGGGAGATGAGCGTCATCGCCACCCCCCCCGAGGAGCGCCACCCGGTGCTGACGTTCGCCGGCTCGTACGACGAGCGGCAGGTCACCGCAGCCATCCGGCGCGAGCTGGCGCGCGAGGGCCAGGTCTTCTTCATCCACAACCGCGTCCAGTCGATCGACCGGGTGGCCAAGCGCATCGCGGAGCTGGTCCCGGAGGCCAGGGTCGCCACGGCCCACGGTCAGATGTCGGAGCGGGACCTCGAGCAGGTCATGGTCGACTTCTGGGAGAGGCGGGCCGACGTGCTCGTCAGCACGACGATCGTCGAGGCGGGTCTGGACATCTCGACCGCCAACACGCTCCTCATCGAGCGCGCCGACCTGCTGGGCCTGTCGCAGCTGCACCAGCTGCGGGGGCGTGTCGGTCGGGGGCGCGACCGCGGGTACGCGTACTTCTTCTACCCCCCGGAGAAGGCGCTCACGGAGAACGCGCATGGTCGCCTCGTCACGATGGCCGCCCACACCGACCTCGGCTCCGGCATGCAGATCGCGCTCAAGGACCTCGAGATCCGCGGCGCGGGCAACCTCCTCGGGGGCGAGCAGTCGGGCCACATCGCCGACGTGGGCTTCGACCTTTACCTGCGGCTCGTCGGCGAGGCCGTCGAGGAGTTCCGCGGCGACGCGCCCGAGCCCGAGGCGGAGATGCGCATCGAGCTGCCCGTCGAGGCGCACCTGCCTGTCGACTACGTGGAGTCCGAACGGCTGCGGCTCGAGATGTACAAGCGGCTCGCCGAGGTCCGTACCGCCGAGGATCTCGAGGCGGTCACCGCGGAGCTGCGCGACCGGTACGGGGAGCCGCCGGAGTCCGTCCAGGCGCTGCTCGCGGTCGCGGCCTTCCGCCTGCTCTGCCGTCGGCACGGCGTCACCGAGGTGGTGAGCGGTCCGAGCAGTGTCCGCTTCTCGCCCGCGGGGCTCCCGGACTCACGCCAGCTCCGGCTCAAGCGGCTGTACCCGGGCACCATCGTCAAGGACAGCCAGATCCTCGTGCCGCGGCCGACGACCGGCGGGATTCCACGGCGGCCCGTCGACGGACTGGAGCTCGTCGAGTGGGCGAGCCAGGTCGTCACGGCCACGTACGAGACCGCTCAGGCTGCCCCGGTAGTCTGACGGCGACCAGAAAGGGAACCCTGTGACTCGTCTGCGTGCGGCTCTGGCCGCTCTCGCCCTCACCGTGACCGTGCTTCTGACCGGCTGTTCCGGGGGTACGGCGAACACGGCCGCGGTCGTCAACGGCGTCGTGATCCGCGAGAGCGCCGTCGACGACATGGCCCAGGCCCTCGTGTCGTCGGGCGCGATCAGCACCTACACTGCGGCGCGCGCATCGGCCGCATCCACGCTCATCGTGGGTGAGGTGGCCCGCCAGGTGGCGGCACAGCACGGCATCGCGCTCACTGCGCCGGACCTCCCGACGCTCTCCGCGAACAACCCGACGTTCGCGACGTTCCTCACGACCCCGCTCGGCGAGGAGTTCGCGACGGACCACGTCAACGGCAGCCAGGTGATCAAACAGGTGTCAGGCTGGCAGGCGGAGTTCGCCGCGGTGAAGGTGCAGCTGAACCCCCGGTACGGGACGTGGACCGACTACATCTCCAACAGCTCGTCCAGCGTGCCGACCGGGTCCATGTCGACCGTCGCGGGGTCCTGACGGGAATGGTCCCGGACGTCGCGGGCGGTGACGAGCTGCGGCGACTCGTCGCCGTGATGCACGCCCTGCGCCAGGGCTGCCCGTGGGACATGCAGCAGACGCACGCCTCGCTGCTGCACTACCTCGTCGAGGAGGCTGCCGAGGTGGTCGACGCCGTGGAGACGGGTACGGACTCCGACCTCTGCGAAGAGCTGGGGGACCTCCTGCTGCAGATCGCGTTCCACGCCGAGATCGCCTCCGAGAGGAGGGCGTTCTCGATCGACGATGTCGCACGTGGCATCAGCGACAAGCTCATCGCGCGACATCCGCACGTGTTCGCCGGGGAGGAGGCCCCCGACGACCTCAACGCCGTGTGGGAGCGGCGCAAGAAGGCCGAGAAGAACCGGACGAGCTCCCTCGACGGGATCCCGACCAGCCTTCCCGTGCTCGCCCGGACGAACAAGGTGCTCATGCGCGCGCGCAGCCACGACGTCCCGGTCGGTCTCCCCACCGAGCCCATCGACGCCGGCGAGGTGGGTGCCGAGCTGCTGGCACTGGCGTCCCGTGCTCAGGCCTCCGGCATCGACCCCGAACAGGCGCTGCGCGCTGCGCTGCGGGAGCTGGAGTCGTCGATCCGGGCCGAGGGCCGCTGACCTCAGAGCTCCCGCCGTCGCATCACCAGCACGGTCGCCACGACGAACAGCGCCGCCGTGACGATGCCGGTCGCCAGAGGCCACGCCCAGGACGTTTCCGTACCTGCGGCGAGAGCCGTGGGTGCGCCGAGCAGCCCGGCGGGCGACCAGCGTGCCGCCGGTCCCCACGCCGAGAGGATGGACAGCACCACCCACGCGGCGATGCCGAGACCGGCGGTGGCGCTCGCGGACTCGAGCGCCGTGGAGAGCAGGATCGCCACCGTGACGCTCCACAGCGCCAGCACGACCCAGGCGCCGGTGGCCGCGAAGAGACGCACCCAGGAGGCGTCGCCGAAGACCGCCTGCGTCGTGAGGGCCATGACGACCGTCGCGAGCGCGGTCCCCACGACGACGAGCCCCACGGCCGCCGTGACCTTGGCGGCGATGAACGCGGCGGGCGTGAGCCCCTTCGAGAGGGCCATCGCGGCAGTCCCGCTCGACCTCTCGCCGTTGACCGCGCTGCTGAACGAGACGATCACGACGAGGAGCGCCACCTGGCCGAGGTTCTTCGTCCACTGGGCGTACGCGTCCGCGACGGTCGGGTCGGGGAGCGTGAGCGGCAGGTTGGCGACAGTGCTGACGAGGTACGGGGTCGCCTTGGCCAGCAGCGGGCTGGCGACGGCGCAGACGAGGAGGGTCACCGGCAGGACGTACAGACGCCACGTGGCGACGACCTCGCGGAGCTCCTTGACGAGGAATGCTCGGTAGCCGGTCATGCGTCACGCTGCACGAGGGAGACGAAGACGTCCTCGAGGGACGTCTCGATGGGCTCGAACCGCACCAGCCCGATGCCGAGCGCGGCGACGATCTCCGGCACGCGGTGCCGGGCGAGGTCCACGTCGTTCACGGTCAGCTCGACCCCCGAGGGCGTCTCGGCGAGCCTGCCGACCCACGGCTCGGAGGCGAGCGTCATCCGCAGGTTCGCACAGTCGTCGGTGACCTCCAGCGCGTACCGGCTGCTTCCCCCGTACCGGGCCTTGAGCTCGTCGACGCTGCCCTGCGTGACGAGGTGCCCGTCGTCGAGGATCGCGACCTCGTCGCAGACCCGCTCGACGTCGCTGAGGATGTGCGTGGAGAAGAAGACGGTCGTCCGGCCGCGCAGCGCCGCGACCATGTCCAGCACGCCCTTGCGCCCGATGGGGTCCAGGGCAGAGGTCGGCTCGTCGAGGACGAGCAGGTCAGGCGCGCCGACGAGCGCCTGCGCGATGCCCAGCCGCTGCTTCATGCCCCGGCTGTAGCCGCCGACCTTCTGACGGACGCCCGTGAGCCCTGCGAGGTCGAGCAGGCTCTCCGTGCGGCGGGCGAGGGTGGGGCCGCGGACGCCCACGAGGGAGCCGGCGAAGCGCAGGACGTCGGAGGCCGACATCCACGGGTAGAAGCCTGGCACGTCGGGAAGGAAGCCGATACGCCGGCGGAGCCGTGCGAGGTCGTCGTCGGTGGACGCGGAGACGTCGTGGCCGAGCACGGTGACCTTGCCGGAGGTGGGTCGGGCGAACCCGAGGACCATGCGCACAGTGGTGGTCTTGCCGGCCCCGTTCGGGCCGAGGAAGCCGAAGACCGATCCGTCCGGCACGGCCATGGTCAGGCGGTCGACGGCGGTGTGGGCCGGGTACGACTTCGTGAGGTCGGCGACGGCGACGCTTGACGTCATCGCTCGCCGTACAGGTCGTCGACGACGCGAGAGGTCGTCGTGGAGGCGTCCTGTCGGGGTGCGACGTCCGCGACCTCCCGGGACGTGCGTCCCACGGCGAAGAACGCGATCGGGCCCACGAACTGGACGAGGCAGATCACGGCCCACGCCCACTTCGGGAGCGTCAGGCGGTCGGACGGCGTACGGAACAGGACGACCCACGCCGCCACCAGCAGTGCGAGCTCGACGACGACGAGCACGATGACGAGGACGATCAGGGAGAGCTGGGTGTTCATGACGCTTCCTTCATGCGGTGTGGCTACATGGTAAGACCAGGTACTGGGTTCTGCCATAGTGGGTGCCCTGTCGGCGCTCTCGTACGCGGGACAGCTCGGGTGCGCGGTCCACGTGGACGCCGACGCGCTCGATGCCCGACTGCTCGCGGACACGCTGCGCGACCAGCTGTCGCGGATCGCCTCTTGACCTGCGGCGAAGGCCTACACAGCTTCACCGATCCCTCACGAGAAGCGGTTCCGCGGCATAGTCTGACGCTGTCGAGCTGGGAGGTCGCCATGAAGACCCTGGTCGTGTACGAGTCGCTGTGGGGCAACACCGCGGCGATCGCCCGTTCGATCGCGCAGGGCATCGGCCCGGGCGCGCGGGCGATGTCGACCGCCGAGGCCACCAACGAGCTGGTCGAGGAGGCGGACTTCCTCGTCGCGGGGGCTCCCGTCTTCGCGTTCCACCTCTCGTCGGACCGGGCCCGGCAGGACATCGCCGCCCATCCGGACCCCGGTGCTCCGCCCCCCGACCTCTCCCACCCGTCGCTGAGGGACTGGCTCGACGCGCTGACGCCGGGCAGCGTGCCCTGCGCGGCGTTCGACACGGAGGTACGAGGACCTTTCGGCAAGGGTGCTCCCGCCATCGCGGAGGCGCTCCAGGAGAAGGGCTATCGGCTCGTCGACGAGCCTCAGGGTTTCATCGTCTCCGGCAAGCACGGCCCCCTCCGTGACGGCGAGCGCGAGCGCGCCGTGCACTGGGGGGAGCACCTTCGCCAGTGCGTCGAGCAAGCTCCGGAACGGGCTCGCTGACCGCTGGTGGCGCGACAGGCAGGCCTTCTGCCGGGAGCGGCGGGAGGCCGATAGGCTGGCGCTCGACTAGTCCCACTGCTATGAAAGGCACCCACGTGGCCAACATCGACTTCATCGAGGCACGCGAGATCCTCGATTCTCGCGGCAACCCCACCATCGAGGTCAGCGTCCTTCTCGAGGACGGGAGCCAGGGCCGTGCGGGGGTTCCGTCCGGCGCGTCCACCGGCCTGTTCGAGGCCGTGGAGCTCCGTGACGGCGACAAGGCCCGCTACGGCGGCAAGGGAGTCCTCAAGGCCGTCGACAATGTCGTGGAGCAGATCGGTCCCGAGGTCGCCGGCTGGGAGGCCTCCGAGCAGCGCGCGATCGACCAGGCGATGATCGAGCTCGACGGCACCGAGAACAAGGGCAACCTCGGCGCGAACGCCATCCTCGGCGTCTCGCTCGCCGTGGCCCACGCGGCCGCGGACTCGGCCGACCTCCCCCTGTACCAGTACCTCGGCGGGCCGAACGCCCACATCCTGCCGGTGCCGATGATGAACATCCTCAACGGCGGCACCCACGCCGACTCCAACGTCGACGTCCAGGAGTTCATGATCGCCCCGATCGGCGCCTCGTCGTTCGCCGAGGCCCTCGAGTGGGGCGCCCGCGTCTACCACTCCCTCAAGGGCGTGCTCAAGAGCAAGGGCCTGGCCACCGGCCTCGGGGACGAGGGCGGCTTCGCGCCCAACCTCGAGTCGAACCGCGCCGCGCTGGACCTCATCGTCGACGCCATCAAGGGCGCCGGCCTCGAGCCGGGCAAGGATGTCGCGCTCGCGCTCGACGTCGCCGCCTCGGCGTTCTGGAACGAGGACGGCACGTACTCGTTCGAGGGTGCGAAGAAGACGACCGACGAGATGGTCGCGATCTACGACGAGTGGATCGACGCCTACCCGCTGGTGTCCATCGAGGACCCGCTGAACGAGGAGGACTGGGACGGCTGGGTCACGTTCACGGCGAAGGTCGGCGACAAGATCCAGGTCGTCGGCGACGACCTGTTCGTCACCAACCCCAAGCGCCTCACCAAGGGCATCGAGATGAAGGCCGCGAACGCGCTCCTCGTCAAGGTGAACCAGATCGGGTCCCTCACGGAGACGCTCGACGCGGTCGACCTGGCTCACCGCAGCGGCTTCCGCTGCATGATGAGCCACCGCTCCGGCGAGACCGAGGACGTCACGATCGCCGACCTGGCTGTCGCGACGAACTGCGGCCAGATCAAGACAGGCGCCCCGGCACGTTCCGAGCGCGTCGCGAAGTACAACCAGCTGCTCCGCATCGAGGCCAACCTCGACGACGCGGCTGAGTACGCGGGCGCCGCGGCGTTCCCGCGCTTCAAGGGCTGAGCCCGTGGCTGAAGGGCGACGCGGCGAGCGCAGGTCCGGCGGACCCGGGCGGGCTTCGGCTCGCCCGGGCGTGAGCCGGCAGCGGCGCCGCGTTCGCCCCTCGGCGACGGATGCCCAGCAGCGTCCGGAGTCGGGGCTCAAGCTTCCCCGGCTCACGGGCGGGATGCAGATCACCCAGCGGGCGGTCGCCCTCCTCGTGGTCGTCGGCCTCCTCGTGCTCAGCTACGTCGGAACGCTGCGCATCTACCTGGACCAGCAGAGCGAGATGGCCACGGCCAGCCGGGAGATCGCCGACCGACAGGCCACGATCGCCCGGCTCGAGGACGAGCTGTCCCGGTGGAACGACCCGAGCTACATCAAGACGCAGGCGCGCGAGCGGCTTGGCTGGGTGATGCCCGGGGAGGTCGGCTACCGCGTCATTGGCAGCGACGGCGCGGTCGTGAGCGGCGAGGTCGGCTCCATCCAGGGGAACAACGACCCCGTCAAGCAGGCGTGGTACGAGCGGATCTGGTCGTCCGTGCAGGCCGCCGACCAGCCTGTCGTCGTCCCGACCACCACACCCCTCGCCACTGTCTCGCCACCCGCACCGGCCCCGTCGGCGTCGACGACCAAGAAGCGATGATCGAGCCGATCGGGCCCTCGGACGAGGCGACGATCGCCGCCCAGCTCGGCCGCACCCCTCGCGGGATGGCAGGTGTCGCGTGGCGGTGCCCCTGCGGCAAGCCCGGGGTGGTCGCGACGCACCCCGCCCTTCCCGACGGCACCCCGTTCCCGACGACCTACTACCTCACGTGCCCGCGGGCCGTGGCTGCCTGCTCCACCCTCGAAGCCGAGGGCGTGATGCGGGAGATGGCGGACCGCCTCGCCCACGACCCCGACCTCGCCAGGGCTTACGCGTGCGCCCACGAGGCGTACCTCGCCGACCGTCGCGCCCTGTCCGGCGACCTCCGAGTGCCACAGATCGACGGGGTGAGTGCGGGCGGCATGCCTGACCGCGTGAAGTGCCTGCACGCGCTCGCCGCGCACGCGCTCGCCGCGGGCCCCGGCGTCAACCCGCTGGGCGACGAGACGGTCGCGCTGCTGGGGGAGTTCTGGAGAAGGCCTTGTCTGAGGGAGGAACGATGAGAGCTGCTGTCATCGACTGCGGCACGAACACGATCCGGCTGCTCGTGGCGGACCCGGGCGACGGAGACAGCCTGGTCGATGTCGACCGGCGTCTCGAGCTCGTACGCCTCGGCCAGGACGTCGACGCGACGCATCGGTTCCACCCCGACGCCCTCGCCCGGACCTTCAAGGCGCTCGACACGTACGCCGAGCGCATCCACGAGCTCGACGTGGAGCGCGTGCGCTTCCTTGCGACGTCGGCCGCCCGTGACGTGAGCAACGGCGACGAGCTCGTCGAGGGCGTGCGCAGCCGGCTCGGCGTCGACGTCGATGTCATCTCCGGGGACGAGGAGGCCAGGCTCTCGTTCCTGGGCGCCCTGTCCGGTGGACCGGTCCACGCGGGGCCGGTCCTCGTCATGGACGTCGGTGGGGGCTCCACCGAGCTGATCCTGGGCGACGTCGACGGCGGCGTCCGTGTCGCCCGGTCCCTGGACATGGGCTCGGTACGGATCCGCGAGCGCTTCCTGGCCGGCGACCCGCCGACCGCGTCCGAGGTCGAGGCCGCGCACGACTTCGTCGACGGTCTGCTGGACGGCTCGGGGGTACCGGTCGACGAGGCGGGAACGTGGATCGGTGTCGCGGGCACGGCCACGAGTCTCTCGGCGATGTCGCAGGGGCTCGCCACGTACGACCGGTCGCGGGTCCACAACTCCGTCATCGGGGTCGACGAGATCAACGCCCTCGCGGACAGGCTGCTCGCCACGTCCGTGGCCGACGTCATGGCTGTCTACCCGACGCTGGAGCGCCTCCGCGCTGAGGTGATCTGTGCCGGGGCGCTCATCGTGGCGCACGTCGCGGCTCGGGCCGGAATCGCCATGACCGTACGGGAGACCGACATCCTCGATGGTGCCACACTGGAGCTCCTGCGCCGCTGACGGCCCCCGTAGCCCAACCGGCAGAGGCAGGCGGCTTAAACCCGCCACAGTATGGGTTCGATCCCCATCGGGGGCACGATCGGCAGAGGCGGCCGCCCATCCACCTCCAGGGGCCACGACACGCGCGGTCCGTACGGCGTGTGGCGGCAGGAACTGGCCTTTCGACGGCGAGACGGCTCGGCACGACGTCCCCTCTTGATACCCCCCTGGGGTAATTTGTCCATATACCCAATGGGGTATATCTTTGGGTCATGGCTACCCGACAGATCACCACGGACACCTTCGAGGACATCGTCAAGGACGGCATCGTCCTGCTCGACTTCTGGGCCGAGTGGTGCCCGCCGTGCCGCGCGTTCGGCCCGGTCTTCGAGAAGGCGTCCAACACTCACACCGACATCGTCTTCGGCAAGGTCGACACCGAGGCCGAGGGCCGGCTCGCGGCGGCCTTCGACATCACCTCGATCCCCACGCTCATGGTCTTCCGCGACGGCATCATCGTGTTCTCGCAGCCCGGCGCTCTCAACGCGTCCCAGCTCGAGCGCGTGATCACAGCCGTGCGTGAGCTCGACATGGACGACGTCCGCGCCCAGATCGCCGCCCGCGAGACCCAGGACGCCGGCCGATGAGGCTTGTCGTCGTCGGTGGCGTGGCCGGAGGCATGAGCGCGGCAGCCCGCGCTCGGCGGCTCGACGAGTCTGCCGAGATCATCGTCCTCGAGCGGGGGGACCACGTGTCCTTCGCCAACTGCGGCCTGCCGTACTTCGTCGGCGGCGAGATCACCACGGAGTCGAAGCTCCTCGTCCAGACACCCGCCTCCCTCGCGGCACAGCTCAACCTCGACGTCAGGGTGCGCCACAACGTGACGGGGCTCGACGCCGAGGCGAAGACCGTCACGGTGGAGGCTGCCGGCGAGACCCACACGATCTCGTACGACGCCCTGGTCCTGTCGCCGGGGGCCGCCGCCGCACGGCCGCCCATCCCAGGCCTCGACTCGCCCCGCGTGCGTACACTGCGCACGGTCGGCGACGCCGTCGCCCTCCGCGACGCCGTGACCGCCGGCGCGCAGCGGGCGGTCGTCCTCGGGGCGGGGTTCATCGGAGTCGAAGCCGCGGAGGCGTTCGCGCTGCGCGGTCTGGAGACGACGCTCGTCGAGCTCGCGCCCCACGTGCTGCCGCCGCTCGAGACCGAGATGGCGGCCCTCGCGGCCGACGAGCTGCGGCGTCTTGGCATCGACGTCCGCGAGTGCGTGGCCGCCACGGAGGTCGTGCACGGAGACAGCCACGACACGGTCGTCCTGTCCGACGGCACGCGGCTGGAGGCGGACGCGATCGTGCTGTCCGTCGGCGTCCGGCCCGACACGAGCGCCTTCGAGGCCTCGGGCGTGGCATGCGAGCGCGGGGCGATCGTCGTGGACGCGCACGGTCGTACGAACCTGCCGGACGTGTACGCGGTGGGTGACGCGGTCGTGAGCGTCGACGCGGTGACCGGCTCCCGGCGTCCCGTGGCGCTTGCCGGCCCCGCCAACCGGGCCGGACGGCTCGTCGCCGACACGATCTTCCGGCCGGGGAAGGCGCGCCCGATGCCGGCGCTCCTCGGCACCGCCGTGGTCCGTGTCGGTGACCTGACCGTGGCCATGACTGGCGCCAACAGGGCGTCGCTGGGTGCCGCCGGGATCTCGTACCGGACCATCCACATCCACCCCAACAACCACGCCGGCTACTTCCCGGGCGCGACGACGATCGACCTCCTCGTGCACTTCCGGGCCGACGACGGTCTCCTCCTCGGGGCCCAGGCCGTCGGCCGGGACGGCGCGGACAAGCGCATCGACGTCATCGCGACGGCGATCCGCGGCGGCCTCACCGTCTCCGACCTCATGGACCTCGACCTCTCCTACGCGCCGCCGTACGGGTCCGCGAAGGACCCCGTGACGATGGCGGGCATGGCCGGCGACAACCTGCTCAACGGGACGTTGAAGCTCTGGTACGCCGACGACATCGATGCGGTGATGGCCGACCGGCTCGTTCTCGACGTGCGCAGCGCGTCGGAGTTCAGGTCGGGCCATGTGCCCGGTGCGCTGCAGGTTGCGCACACGGAGGTGAGGGACAGGCTCGACGAGATCCGCGCCGCGGCGGCGGACCGACCGGTCGCAGTGATGTGCGCCGCCGGAGTGCGCTCGTACCTGGCGCACCGGATCCTCGACCAGGAGGGCTTCGACTCCTCGATGCTCTCCGGAGGCATGCGTACGCTGACGGCAACCCTGGGACGCAGGGGGTCGGCACTCCTGACGAGGTAAGGGAGAACCCTGGCCGCGCCGCCGGAAGAAGGGTCCGGCCGGCTGCGTTAGGTAGGATTACAGGGGTTTCCACTCACGAATACAGGGGTTTCCACTCACGAAGGAAGGCACCTCGTGTCCAATCCGGTCCTCTCACGTCCCGACGCCTGGACGCACAACATGCCGCAGCCGCAGCCGTACCAGCAGTACGGACCGGGCTACGGCGCGCAGTACGGCCAGCCCTACACCCAGTACGGCCAGCAGCAGCCTTACGCGCCGTACGGCGGGCAGCCCTACACCCAGCAGCCCCCGCAGGTCCCCGCGGAGCGGATGACCGTCGACGACGTCATCACCAAGACGGCCATCACGATGGGCGTCATGATGCTGGTCGCGGTCGGCGCGGCGGCGTTCCTGCCGCTCACGCTGCTGCTGCCGGTCTCGCTGGTGTCAGGACTCGTGGCCTTCATCGTCCCGCTGGTGGCGGCCGTACGTCGCTCCATCGGCCCGGTGCTCGCGGTCACGTTCGCGGTCGTCGAAGGCGTCTTCATCGGCGGCTTCAGCATGCTGTTCGAGACGTACTACCCGGGCATCGTCCTCCAGGCGGTTCTCGGCACGTTCGTCGCCGCGATCATCACGCTCGCCGCGTTTAAGTTCGGCGGGTTCCGGCTCTCGAGCCGGGCGCGCAAGGTCGTCATGCTGTCGATGATCGGCGTCGTCGTCGCCAGCCTGCTGAGCCTGGTGCTGTCGCTCTTCGGCATCAACCTCGGCCTGTACGCGGGCGTCACCGGCCCCGTCGGTGGCCTCGCCTGGCTCTTCGCCGCTCTCGGCGTCGTCCTCGCCGTGCTGTCCCTCGTCGACGACTTCCAGAGCATCGAGCAGGGTGTCGCGATCGGTGCCCCGGCGAGCGAGTCGTGGCGCGCGGCGTTCGGCCTGACCGTCACGATGGTCTGGCTGTACACCAACGTGCTGAGGATCCTCAGCTACATCCGCCGCTGATCACGAGAGCCCACGCACTGGCCCGGACCTTCGAGGTTCCGGGCCAGTTGCATGTCAGGACGCTCTCGCGGACTCACAGGCTCGGCAGGCTGGGTGAGGACTTGCCCGGGAACGCCATCGTGTGGATCTCCCACGCGTAGCCCGGTCCTCCCTGCCGCTCGCCTGCGGCCCCACGTACGACCCCCTGGAGCCTCCGCCGGGAAAGCAGGAGGTCATCCTGCACACCTGGATCTCCTGACCCAGTTGTCGGTCGGCGCGGCCTGAGCCGGCTGTCAAGACTCCCATCCTTCGTCGGATCAGGCGGGCTGGTCCTCGGCGGGAACGAGCGCCGGGAGGTGCTTGACGAGCACGGCCCTGAACCCGGCCGTCCAGCTGAAGCGCCGCCAGCGGCGTACCGGCAGCCAACGTGCGGCTGCCGTGGTCCCTCCCACGTCGTGGACCACCGGGTCGCTCGGGTCGCGGCAGGTCGCGGCGTAGATGACGCGCAGGGCGTGGAAGTCCTCGATCTTGCCGGAAGGGGCCCGCCCGACCCAGTGGTCGGACTGCAGGTCGAGAACCTGGTCGATCTCAGCGACCTGGCCCGTCTCCTCGGCGATCTCGCGCACCACCGCGTGTGCGGCGCTCTCGGCGGGATCGAGGCCCCCGCCCGGAAGTCCCCACAACCCGGGTACGGCGGTCCGGGAGGAGAACTGCGTGGCGAGCAGCCCGCGCTCGGAGAGGACGATCGCGTAGGCAGCCACGCGCTGGCGCTGCTCCGGCGCCGTGTGAGGTGGGATGACCAGTCCGGGGTCGAGGCCGCGGTCGCGTACGGGAAGGGTCGTCCCCGGGTGGTGGTGGGGCGCCACCTGGACGGTGACGACGAGGTTCTCGGCGGCGCCGGACACGGACAGGACGCGCTGGATGAAGTAGCCCTCTTCCCAGAGGATCGCGTGCGGGTCGGAGCCGTGGCGCACCGGCAGGCTGATCTCCGCCGGCTTGCCGGCCGCGAGGACGCCCACGATCCGCATCCAGCCATCATGTCTTGCCGTTCACCCCAGACCAAGTCACGACACCCGGCCGCTGGGGTCGTGGGCCCGGATAACCGTGCCTGAGAAGGACTCCTCGTCGTCCGCTCGTGGCAGAAGGCCGCATCGCTATGCTGGCCGCACCGTCCACGGGCCGTGACGAAGGGACCCTGACATGGAGTACCGCGACAGCGCCGACATCTCCGGCGGACTGGTCAACCACGCAGGGGGATCGGGCCTCGGCAGCGGCGGCGGCCGCCTCGCCGTGGGGGGCGGCGGGACGCTCGTCGTGCTCATCCTCGCCCTGATCCTCGGCTTCGACCCGACCGGCATCCTCGGCGGCGGCACCGGGTCGGGCGACACGCAGGCGGCCAACCCGGTCACGCAGTGCACGCGGGGTTCGGACATCGCCAAGAACCGTGAGTGCCGCTGGAACGCCTACATGGCCTCGATCGGCTCGTACTGGTCGGGCGCACTCAGGGGCTTCAAGGCCACCTCGATGACGACCTTCTCCGGGCAGGTCCGAACAGGATGCGGTGCCGCGAGCTCGTCGGTGGGTCCGTTCTACTGCCCGGTCGACCAGGTCATCTACATCGATACGGACTACACAGCGGCGCTGCTCGCGCAGCTGGGCGCGCGGGGCGGCGACGCCGCCGAGGCCTACATCGTGGCCCACGAGTACGGCCACCACATCCAGAACCTCACGGGTGTCATGGCGAAGGCCCAGTCCCGCCAGCAGACGGGCGCGGGCTCGGCGTCCGTACGGCTGGAGCTGCAGGCGGACTGCTACGCGGGCGTGTGGTTCCGCCACTCCACGGACGACCCGAACGGGGCCATCAAGTCCGTCACCCAGGACGACCTCAACCGCATCATCGACGCGGCGATCGCCGTCGGTGACGACGCCATCCAGCAGGCCCAGACGGGCAGCGTGAACCAGGAGAGCTGGACGCACGGCTCAAGCGCCCAGCGGAAGAACTGGACGTCCATCGGCTTCTCGAGCGGCGACCCCACCAAGTGCGACACGTTCAGCGCCACGAGCCTGGGGTGATGCCCGGCGGAGGTTGCGAGACGCCCTGACCACGCAACGGACCGGAAGTCAGTGGGGCGTGACGTCCACGCCGTCGAGGGTCATGACGGTCTGAGTGCCTCCGACCGTGAAGTACATGCGCGGCTCGGGCGTCTTGTCCCGGGTGTCGACGACGAGGCTCCATCCCGGCGCGGGGGTCTGGTTGGCACTCTTCGCCGTGATCTCCGCGAGGGACGAGGCGATGACAGCCGGCTTGACGAGCGCCGGGTCGAACGGGGCCAGGGTCGTGGCCTCCCGACGTGTGGCCGTGCGGACCGGAAGCCGCGGTTGCCGCACCGTCCGTACGATCGTGTCGAGGACCGCGACGTCCACGTACATCCCGCCCTGGTTCGGGAGGATGCCGAGAGCGTTGACGAGCTTCTTCGACCCGACGACGTCGTTGTACGCCTCCTGGAGCCCTGCCAGTGTCGTGAGGTCGACCTGGGAGACGAGCGTCCCGTTCTGGCGGAAGAACACCGTGAGCGACTCGGGGTTCGTGGTCACCGTCATGTAGACGGTGCGGTCGGCGTACTCGACGATCTGCAGCTGCTGTCCCGAGTCCGACTTGGCGAGCTTCGCGGCCCTCGCGAACATTCCGGCCAGGTCGGACAGATCGAAGTCGCGCGGGTCGAAGATCTTCTGGCCGACGAACTGGGTGTCGGAGTCGACCATCTCGATCTTCCCCTTCCGCCACGCCCACGTCTTTGCGGTCATGCCGGTCACGATGCTCAGGCTCGCGTCGTAGACGGAGATCTCGACCTTGATCGCGTTGATCGTGCCCGCTGCATCGATCAGCTCGTTGACTACCTTCGACGCCTCGCCCGGCTTCGTGAAGTCGCGCTGAGGCACCGAGGAGGACGGCGTCGACCTGCTCGGCGTGGGAGTTGCGGTGGGCTTGGTGGACCTGGCCGAGCAGCCCGCGAGACCCAGCGCGCCGACGGCGACGCGGAGCACTGCGCGACGTCCGAGCACCCGGACAGGCTACCGCGAGCGAGGAACCCGCCGCGGTCCGGGACGATGGGAGGGACTCGGCCGCGGTCATGGCTGGCACGACCGTGCAGACTGTGCGGATGGACCTCGAGCGACCCGCGCGCCTCGTGGCGCCCGACCTCCTGGGGGCGGTCCTCACTGTCGACGGTGTCGGGGTGCGGCTGACCGAGGTCGAGGCGTACGAGGGCGAGTCCGACCCCGCGTCCCACGCCTGGCGCGGGATGACGGCCCGCAACGCGGTGATGTTCGGGAGAGCGGGCCACCTGTACGTCTACCTGTCGTACGGCATCCACTCCTGCGTCAACGTCGTGTGCGGCGTCGAAGGAACGGCGTCCGCCGTCCTGCTCCGCGCCGGTGAGGTCGTGGCGGGAGAGGGGGCTGTACGAGACAGGCGCGGCCCGGTCCCGTACCGCCGGCTGGCGAGCGGCCCCGGGAACCTCGGGTCGGCCCTGGGCCTCACGGTCGCGGACTCGGGGCTGGCACTCGACGGCGTGCGCGCATCGCTCGTCGCGGGCGAGGGGGGCCGGGTCATGTGCGGGCCACGGGTCGGCATCAGCCGTGCGGTGGACGTCCCGTGGCGCTTCTGGCTCGCGGACGAGCCCAGCGTCAGCGTCCGGCGCGACGGCGTGGCCGCGGCGGTTCCCCCGACCTCCTGAGACCGACGACGACAAGGCTCTCCTCGTTGCGTACCTCACCAGCGCTCGCAGACACGTACGAGCCGTGCTCGACGGTGTCTTTGAGGCGGACCGTCACCGGCCGCTCGTACCGTCCGGCTGGTCCATGGTCGGGCTCGTCCAGCACCTGCCCTTCGACGTGGAGAGGTTCTGGTTCCGCGTGGTCATGACGGAACGCGTGGCCCGGAGACTGTTCAGGTTCCGGACTAGCTCATACCGGGTCCGGAACCTGGGTCCTTTCTACGGGACAGGGGCCTCCAGACCGGGGAGCGACACGCCGCGTACGGGTGAAGGGAGGGTGAAGGGATGAGATTCCCTGTGATCCTGCCCTCGCCCTCGCGACTGTCCGGAGCCGCGGCTAGTGTGGTCACACGCCGGGTGTGCCGGCCGCAACCTCCCGGACCAACGGAGGTCCGGGCTCACGGATCGAGGTCAATCATGACGGAGCTCATCGAGTCGGAGACCAAGGACACCACGCTGGTCGTCAGCCGCGCGGTGTCCCATCCCATCAAGTCCGTGTGGACCACCCTGCTCAGTCCGGCCGGCATGGAAGCCCTCCTCGGAGAAGGCGGCCAGCTCGGCGACAAGGGCGATGCCTGGCGCGCCGCCGACGGCACGTACGGCGTGACCCGCAGCTTCCACCCGCTCGAGCAGATCCGTTTCTCCTGGCACAAGGACGAGGACTCCCCGCGATCCCTCGTGGACGTCCACCTCATTCCGCAGGGTCCCGACGCGACCCTCATTGAGATCCGCCACGAGCACGTGGGGACAGACCTGAACCCGGCCGAGCTCGAGCAGCACTGGGAGGCCGCTCTCGACCGCATCAGCAACGACGCGCTCTGAGCCGGCCGCCGTTCGCCTGAGCCCAGCGGTGACGCGCTGGGCTTCGCGGCTCCCGGAGCACGGGCCGTCAGGAACGCGTCAAGGTCTCGCATCCGGCCGTAGAGATCTCGCCAAGGCGTGCGACAGCAAGGATCGGGACACCGTGTAGTAGAGGCGTGACCAACCTGACATTCAGGACGCCGAAGCGGTTGCTGGTCGGCAACCCGATGCGCTCCAACCAGATGGCAGAGACCCTCCTGCCCAAGCGCCTCGCGCTGCCGGTCTACTGCTCGGACCCGATCTCGTCCAACGCGTACGCGACGCAGGAGATCCTCCTCGTGCTCGCGCTCGGCGGCGCAGCGATGATCGTCGCCACGCCGTGGGTCGCCCTCGCGGTCGTCGCACTCCTGGGTCTCGTCGCTCTCAGCTACCGCCAGACCTGCTACGCCTACCCGGACGGCGGCGGCGCCTACGCGGTGAGCAAGGCGAACCTCGGCCGCAACGCCTCGCTCATCGCGGCGGCCGCCCTGCTGGTCGACTACGTCATGACGGTCGCCGTCTCGGTCGCTGCGGGGGTCGAGAACCTCACGTCCGCGTTCCCCGCGCTGGTTCCGTACACGGTCTGGATCTGCAGCCTCACGATCGTGGTCCTCATGGTCATGAACCTTCGCGGGGTACGGGAGTCGGGCACGCTGTTCGCGATCCCGACGTACGGGTTCATGCTGAGCGTCTTCGTCATGCTGATCGTCGGCTTCTGGCGGGTCGTCACGGGCCACGCCCCGATCGCGGAGTCGGCGTCGCTGGGCTTCACGCAGAACAGTCCCGTCGGTGCAGCGCTCGTCATCCTGCTCCTGCGCGCGTTCGCCTCCGGATGTACGTCGCTGACCGGCGTCGAGGCTGTCAGCAATGGCGTCCCGACGTTCCGCAAGCCGAAGAGCCGCAACGCCGCGATCACGCTCATGACGATGGCCGGCCTCAGCATCACGATGATGGGCGGCATCTCGGTCCTCAGCACGATCTCAGGCGTACACATCGCCGAGGAGCTGTCGACCCTCTCGGGCGTACCCGCCGGCTACCAGCAGCGGACCGTCCTCGCTCAGCTGTCGGCCGCCGTGTTCGGCAACAACACCGTCGGCTTCTTCGCCGTACAGCTCTCCACCGCGCTCATCCTGGCCCTCGCCGCGAACACGGCTTTCAACGGCTTCCCGATCCTCGCGTCGATCCTCGCCGAGGACCGGTTCCTCCCCAAGCAGCTGACGCGACGCGGGGACCGGCTGGTGTTCAGCAACGGCATCATCATGCTGTCCGCCATCGCGATGGGCCTCATCATCGCGTTCAACGGCTCGGTGACCCGGCTCATCCAGCTGTACATCCTCGGCGTCTTCGTGTCGTTCACGCTCAGCCAGTCGGGCATGGTCGTGTACTGGCGCCGTCAGGCCGCGGACAAGGGCTGGAGTCTGCGCCACCTCGGCTCCGCCCTCATCAACGGGATCGGGGCCCTCGCCACGGCCGTGGTCCTCGTCATCGTCCTCATCACGAAGTTCACGCACGGCGCGTACCTCGTCGTCATCGCGATGCCCGTCCTGTTCCTCCTGATGCTGCGGATCAGGGCGCACTACGCCAAGGTGTCGCGCCAGCTCGCGCCGAAGGCGGCCGGGATGATCCTGCCCAGCCGGATGCACGCGGTCGTCCTCATCAGCCAGGTCAACGAGCCGGCGCTCAAGGCGCTCGCGTTCGCCAAGGCGATCCGGCCGAGCACGATCACGGCCCTCCACGTCGACGTCAACCGGCGACGCACCGAGAAGCTCATGCGCGAGTGGTCCAGCCGTGAGATCAGCGTGCCGCTGCGGATCATCGCGTGCGACTACCGAGACCTCATCTCCCCGGTGATCAGCTACCTCGCGCGGATCGAGATCGGCCCGCGCGACGTGGTCCAGGTGTTCGTCCCCGAGTACGTGACCGGCCACTGGTGGGAGGCG
>JAJZQV010000135.1 GCA_021803025.1 Actinomycetes bacterium
TCGTACAGGACGGCAGCGATCTTGGGATCGGTGATGTTCGTCTTGTCGTACCAGTAGAAGCCGGTGTCGATCGTCTTGGGCTGGGACTCGCCCTTGATCGCCTTCATGGCCGCGTCGACTGTCGCCGCGCCCATGCCCACCGGGTTCTGGGTGATCGCGCCCGCCATGAGGCCGGACGTGATGGCGTCCTTCTGAGCCTTGCCGGAGTCGAAGCCGACGATGGCGAGGCCGGTCTTGTTGAGCTCCTGGACGCCCTTGACGATGCCGATCGCCGAGCCCTCGTTGGAGCCGAAGATGCCCTTCAGGTCCGGGTTCGCCTGGATGATCGACTTGGTGATGTCAGCGGACTTGGCCTGGTCGCCGCTGCCGTACTGGGGGTCCAGCAGCTGGACGTTCGGGCAGTTGGCCTTGATGCCGGCGATGAATCCGTCACGACGGTCCGTGCCGCTCTTGGAGGTCTGGTCGTGGACGACCATGGCGACCTTGCCGGCGTTGCCGATGAGGGAGCACATGTGCTTCGCGGCCTCGCCGGCGGCAGCCTTGTTGTCGGTCGACGCGGTCGTCACCGGGATGTCGGAGTCGACACCGGAGTCGAACGCGATGAGCGGGATCTTCAGCGACTTGATCTGGGCCAGCGGAGCCGCGGCGGCCTTGCTGTCCAGGGCCGCGAAGGCGATCGCGTCGGGCTTCTTGGCGATGGCGTTGGTCAGCATCGTGATCTGCGACTCGACCTCGGTCTCGCTGGCCGGCCCCTCGAACGTCACGCGTGCGCCGACCTTGGCCGCCTCGTCCTCGGCGCCCTTCTTGACGGCCTGCCAGAACTGGTGCTGGAAGCCCTTGGAGATGATGGCGATGTACTTCTGACCGCCACCGGCGGCCGACCCGGACGAGCCGGGGGTGGCCGTGGAGCTCGAGCAGGCTGCCGTCAGCGACAGTGCTGTCGCGGCAGCGAGGACGAGCGCCTTGGTCGTGAATGGACGCATGGTGTTCCTTCCTTGTGGTGAGTTGTGCGGAGGGTGGTACTGGTCCGGTCAGGTCCGCTTGCGGAACTGGTCGGCGAAGACGGCCAGCAGGATCACGACTCCGAGGATGACGTTCTGCCATTCCTGCGGGACCGAGACGATCTGCAGGCCGTTGTTGATGACGGCGATGATGAGCGAGCCGATGACGGTGCCGAGGATCGAGCCCTTGCCACCGGAGAGCGACGTGCCGCCGATGACGACCGCGGCGATCGCGTACAGCTCGTAGCCCTGACCGGTCGCGGGCTGCGCCGATCCCAGCCGAGCGGAGATCGCGACGCCGGCAAGGCCCGTGAACAGGCCGGCGACGGCGTAGATGATGATCGTCCACTTGTGGACGTTGACACCTGACAGCGCCGTCGCCTCGAGGTTGCTGCCGATAGCGAGGTCGTACCGGCCGAGGAGGGTGCGCCCCAGCAGGACGGCGGCCACGACCGCCGCCACGGCGTAGACGAGGATCGCGTTCGGGAAGTTCGAGCCCGGGATGAGGGTGCCGGTGGAGATGTCGGTGTACGCGCCGGCGTCGAAGTAGATCGGGTGCTTGTTCGACACGACGAGGGCGAGACCCGAGGCGACCATCATCATGGCGAGGGTCGCGATGAACGGCGGCAGCTTGAGCAGGGCGACGCTGATGCCGTTGACCATGCCGACGAGACCGCCGAACAGGATCGCGAGGACGACGCCGAGGAGCACGGGCAGGTGCCAGGTGACGATGAACGTCGCCGCCATGACGGCGCAGAGCGCCATGCCGGTACCGACGGAGAGGTCGATGCCCCCCGTGATGATGACGAGGGTCGAACCGAGCGCCAGGAGCCCGATGACGACGGCGGAGAAGAGGATCTGGATGACGTTCGTGTAGCTCGGGAAGACCACCGGGGACGCGATCGAGAACACGATGAAGATCGCGATGAGACCGGCGAAGGCGAGCATCTGCTGCAGCGACCGGCGCAGCAGCGTGGACCGGGCGCTCGGGTCCTTGGCGACCTGGACGCCAGTCGTGGGTGTCGTGGCGGGAAGCGTCATCGAAGGTCCTCCTGAGTGGCGTGGTCAGCGTCGTCCGCGGCCGAGGCGGGCGGAAGGTCGTCATCCGGGTGTGTGGCGAGCGCCATGATCGATTCCTGGGTGGCCTCGCCGGCGGAGAGGACACCCGTGAGGCGGCCCTCGCTCATCACGACGATGCGGTGGGAGAGCCGAAGCACCTCGGGGAGCTCGGAGCTGATCATGATGATCGACTTGCCCTCCGAGGCGAGGCGGTTGAGGAGGTGGTAGATCTCGTCCTTGGCGCCGACGTCGATGCCGCGGGTCGGCTCGTCGAAGATCAGCACGTCCGAGTTCTTCACGAGCCACCTGGCGATGACGACCTTCTGCTGGTTGCCGCCCGACAGGTTCGTGACGAGCTGGGCGACGCTCGGCGTCTTGATCCGCAGGTTCGTCCGCTGCTGCGTCGCCGCCTTGGCGATCGCGCGGTCGTCGACGAAGCCGAACCTCGAGAACTTGTCGGCCAGCGACGAGATCGCGATGTTGTGGGAGACGGCGTGGCCGAGCATGAGCCCGTACCGCTTGCGGTCCTCCGACAGGTAGCCGATGCCGAACCGGGCGGCCTCGGCTGCGTTGCGGGGGTTGACCACCTTCCCGCGCAGCGTGATCGTGCCGGACGTCCTCGGGTCCGCGCCGACGATCGCACGCGCCACCTCGGTACGTCCCGCGCCCATGAGGCCGGCGAAGCCGAGGATCTCCCCCTCGTACAGGTCGAAGCTCACGTCGCGGAGCACGTCCTTGGTGGAGAGGTTCTCCACGCGCATGAGGACGGGCCGGTCGGTGCGGACGTTCTCGGGACGCGCGCTCGTGTCGATGGCCCGGCCCACCATGCGCGAGATCACCTGGTCGAGTGTGGCGTTCGCCATGTCCATGGTGTCGATGTACTCGCCGTCGCGGATGACCGTGACCCGGTCCGCGATGCGCTTGAGCTCGGGCATCCGGTGGGAGATGTAGACGACACCGGTCTGCGGGGTGACGAAGCGGCGGATGAGGTCGTGGAGCACCTCGACCTCGGCGTCGTTGAGGGCGGCCGTGGGCTCGTCCATGATGAGCACCCTCGCGTTGTACGAGAGGGCCTTGGCGATCTCGACCATCTGCTGCTTGGCCACCGTGAGCGTGGCGACCTTCGCGCTGGGGTCGAGTGGCAGGCCGAGCCGGTCGATGAGCTCCTTCGCCTGCGCCTCCAGCGCCCTCGGCCGGGTGAAGAACCCACCCGTGAGCGGCTCGCGGCCGATGAAGATGTTCTGCGCGACCGTGAGGTCGGGCATGAGGTTGAACTCCTGGTGGATGATCGCGAGGCCGCGCTCCTGCGCCTCCTTCGGGTTCTTGACCGCGAGGGGCTCGCCCTCGAGCCAGAACCGGCCCTCCTCCAACGGGTAGATGCCGGTGAGGAGCTTCATGAGCGTGGACTTGCCGGCGCCGTTCTCACCCACGAGTGCGAGCACCTCGCCCTTGCGGAGGTCGAACCTCATGCCCGACAACGCCTTCACGCCCGGGAACGTCTTGGTGACCCCCTCCGCCTGCAGAAGCAGGTTGGGGTCGTGCAACGCCGTCTGCGCGTCGATCCCTGGATCTGGCACCCTTGCCTCCCCTCCGAGCTGCGTCGCTCGAGACGAAATCGATTTCATCCGAAATCGATTTCAGATCGTAGACGCAGGGGGCCGGGACCTGTCAAGTCGTTCGGAGGCGGATATGAAATCGTTACCAAGACGCGGGTACGTGCTCCGCCGCGTGCCCAGCCGAGGCAGCGCCGCGACGTGGCCTCACGGACCTGACGCACCGCACTACGGTGCGCGGGACGGTGGCGTGCCGGCCAGAACGCGCGGACCTCAGCGCTGCGGGACGACCTCGACGGTGCCGCAGCGACGGGCGCGTTCCGCTGCGAAGACCATGAGGTGGCTGCGGAGCGACTCCTCTGCAGTGCTGGGGACCAGGCTCGCCTCGCCCCGGCGGAGGGCCGCGGTGAAGGCGGTCATGAGACCCGCGTCTCCCCCGCCGTGACCACCGGCCGCCCCGTCGTCTGCGCCGACGGCTGTGTCGATGACCCGTCGCTCCCCCGTCCGGAAGTCGTCGACGGTGATGACCCGGGAGTCGGTCGTGATCTCGCCGTGCGTCCCGAAGATCCGCGTGTTGCGTCCCCGCATCGTCGAGAACGCCGTCATCGTGAAGGAGGCCGTGAGCCCGCCCTCGAACTCCATCGAGACGACCTGGTGGTCGACGACGTCGTTGTCGCACGCGTACACGCACCGGCCGTACGGACCGTCCGCGAGGGCCCTGAGGATGCCCCCGCGGGACACGTCGTCCGTGATGACGTCCACGGGCCAGCCCGTCTCACCGCGCTCGACGGCGCCCAGGTAGATGCGCCGGGCGCTGTACGGGCAGGTGCTCTCGATGTGCGACGGGCACTCCAGGCACCGGTCAGCGGCGCCGGCGGGCTGGTGTGCCCGGGTGAAGTGCGTGAGCGAGCCGAAGCTCGAGATCCGGCGGCAGGGCCGTCCCGCGACCGCGAGGATCCAGTCGAGGTCGTGGCAGGACTTCGCGAGCAGCATGGGGCTCGACGCCGCCTCGTTGCGCCAGTTGCCCCGTACGAACGAGTGCGCCGCGTGCCACCAGCCCACCGGCTCGAGGTGCTCGATGCTCACGACCTCGCCGATGGCGCCCGCGTCGAGGAGTGCCTTGAGCGCGACCGTGTGCGGCGTGTAGCGGAGCACGTGGCAGACGGCCAGCAGAACCCCCGCCGCCTGTACGGACTCGACGAGGCGGCGCGTCTCGGCCTCGGTCGGCGCGATGGGCTTCTCGAGGAGGACGTGGTAGCCCTTCTCGGCCGCGGTGACCGCCGGGCCCACGTGGTCGGCGTCCTGGGTCGTCACGGTCACGGCGTCGGCGAGCCGGGGTCCGGCGAGCGCGTCCTGCCACGACGCGAACACCCTGTCGGCCGGAAGGCTGTGGCGCTGGGCGAACTCGGCCC
The DNA here is from genome assembly GCA_021803025.1 of Actinomycetes bacterium. Taxonomy (GTDB): domain Bacteria; phylum Actinomycetota; class Actinomycetes; order Propionibacteriales; family Propionibacteriaceae; genus Fen-668. The sequence goes on from JAJZQV010000135.1 coordinate 5,026, forward strand.
GCCGGTACGGGTCGGGCTCGGCGACCGCCACGACCTGGCCCTGGTCCGGGTGCCGGGCGAGGTGGTCGGCGTACGTCGTCCCGCGCGACCCTGCCCCGAGGACGAGGAACCTCGGGCGCTCGACGGGCGTCAGCTCACCCGACATCCCAGGCCTCCGCCGGCGTCGGCGATGCGAGGCTCGTGACGGTCAGCTCGGGGATCCTGCTGGCGATGAGCGCGCGTCCCCGTTCGTTGAGGAGACCTTCGTGGATGAGGAAGCCCTGGGGAGCGCCGACGGCCCGTACGAAGTCGATCGTCTCGCCCATCGCGGCCCACGGGCCGTAGGCGGGGATCGCGACGACGTCGACGCCCTGCGGGACCGCGGCCAGGCTGTCCCCGGGATGGAAGAGGGTGGGCTCCCCGCCCGCGGACACGACGACGCCGATGTTGCCGACCCGCGGGATGTCGCGATGGATCACGGCGTGCAGGCCGCCGACAGCGGAGATCGTCACGCCTCCCACGTCGACCGACGCGTCGGCTGCGAGGGGACGCGCGGCAGCCAGCGGCACCTTCTCCACGACCTGCGGCTCGACGTACACACGGGCCTGGGGGTTGGCCGCCAGCAGCGCCGGCACGTGGTCGGGGTCGACGTGGTCGGGGTGCTGGTGCGTGACGATGACCGCGTCCAGGTCGGTAAGCGAGTGCCAGCTGTCGGAGAAGCTTCCCGGGTCGATGAGCAACCGTCGGCCGGCGACCTCGACGAGAACGGCCGAGTGGCCGAGGTGGGTGATCCGCATAGCGCCAACCCTGCCATGACTTGTTGTGACGCGGTACAGCTCGCCACGGTCGTGGCTACTTCTGGGGTGGCCTACCCGCCTGCCGAGGGGACGGAGATCCACTCGCGTCCCACATGGCGTCGGTCGAGCCCGTCGGACCGACTTTGAGGAGCTGCTCCTTCTGCGTACGCTATTCCAAAGAACTTTGGAGGATTGATGACCATCGAGGCGACCGGGAACGACCGACATGCGGCCTTCTTCGACCAGCTCGCCGTGGTCGGCAAGGCCTTCGCGAGCGCCAAGCGGCTTGTACTCATCGACCTGCTCGCACAGGGCGAGCGCACGGTCGAGTCCCTCGCCCGTGAAGCGGGCATGGGAGTCACGACCGCGTCGGCGCACCTCCAGGTGCTCAAGCTCTCCAACCTCGTCACGACCCGCCGCGAGGGCACGCGGATCCATTACCGGCTCGCCGGGGAGGACGTCGCTCACCTCTACTCGTCGATGCTCCATGTCGCTCGTGAGCACTCCGCCGACGTGGAGAAGGCCCTTGCGGCCTACCTCGGCATCGGCGGTGTGTCCGCGGACGACATCGAGGAGGTCAGCCGCGAAGAGCTGCTCGCCCGTCTCGGCCGAGGCGACGTCGTCGCGCTCGACGTCAGGCCGACGGAGGAGTACGCCGCAGGGCACCTACCAGGCGCCCGCTCGGTCCCCTTCGGCGAGCTCGCAACCCGGCTCGAGCTCGATGACCCAGGCGTCGAGATCGTCGCCTACTGCCGCGGCGCCCACTGCGTTCTGGCGAGCGACGCGGTCCGCCTGCTGCGCGCACAGGGCCGAGACGCTCGCCGCCTGCGGGACGGTCTGCTCGAGTGGCGCCTCGCCGGCTATCCCGTCGAAGCCAGTCGCTGACGCGGGCCGGCCCCGCGGCATTCGGCACATCGGTCACTGCTGCCAATCCACACAGGAGAAGGATCCCCATGACTGACACTCCCAAGAGACGCAAGCGGCTCATCCTGCCGATCATGGTCACGATGGGCGCCGCGCTCGTGGCCCTGCTCGTCGGGCTCAGCCCGATGCTCGCCAGGGGCAGCGAGCAGTCAGCGCCCGGAGATC
>JAJZQV010000020.1 GCA_021803025.1 Actinomycetes bacterium
CGCAACCAACGACGAGACCCCGGCCGATGGCCGGGGCCCAGGAAGACCGGCTGATCACAGGTGTCACCGATGACGCGACGCATGTGTCGCCGATGTCGCGACTCAAGACAGTGGCGCGCCCGACAGGAGTTGGGCGCGCGATAGCAACCTACGACATGCCCATCGAGGGCCGCGATGAGTGGCTAGCCGCGGCGAGGCGCTTGGCATGAGAGACGGGTACCTGCGCGGCGCACTCTCGACCCGTGCGACGCAGCGCCAGATGGACGTGCTCGCCGCCTACGTCGCTGCTGGCGGATCCGTCCAGGACGCCGCCGAGCTCGTGGGCATCCGGCCGAGCACTGTGAAGCGTCATCTCGCTGACCTCCGTGCGCGGTCAGGACTGACGACAGAACAGCTCATCTACGCCGGCCGAGCATCAGGGCGCCTCGTCGTCCCGAGCCTGGAGCCAGGGTGAGCGCCAGATCGCCGTAGCCCTCGCGGTTGCCCGTCAGAGTGACGCCTACGACCCGACCGAGCGAGGCCCGTACATCAGCACCGCCACCCCGATCAGACAGATCGCGGCGCCCAAGAGATCCCAGGGATCGGGGCGGAAGCCGTCGACGACGACGCCCCAGGCGAGCGACCCAGCGACGAAGATGCCGCCGTACGCCGCGAGGATGCGGCCGAAGTGCGGGTCGGGCTGGAAGGTCGCGACGAAGCCGTAGGCGGCCAGCGCCATGATGCCGAGCCCGACGAACACGACGCCCCGTTGCTCACGGACGCCCTGCCAGACCAACCAGGCACCGCCGATCTCCGCGAGGGCGGCAATGGCGAACAAAGCGAGCGATTGCAGGACCTGCATCTAGGGATTGTCGTTCGCGGCGGCCCCTCGCGTGCGCTTCCTGCGACGGGCGACGTGAGCGGCAGCGCCGGTCCCGGTCGCCGCGACCCCGGCCGCCGCGACTACTGGGCCAGCCGCGACGATAAGCGGCAGGCAGCACACGACGCAGGCGCCTGCGACCACCGCCATCGTGGTCCGTTCAGTCTTGGACATCGTTCAACTCCACGAATGGGAGCGGGCAGCCAAGCCCGCAGGAACAGTCGGTGAGCGAGTCGCACTCAGCGCCACGAGCGACGGGGAGTACTGACGGAATGGTCACGATGCGCCCTTGCGCCGCGCAGCCCGCCGTCGTCGTGCTCGGGACCAGGCAGTGCCCGCGAGGGCAACCGCGACCAGCAGGAGCGCAAGCCAGCCGAATCCGGTCAGGAGTCCGACCAGGGTCAGCATGATCCCAGCCCCGACCCCGGTGGCCGCAAGGGTCGTCACGCAGCAGATCCCGAGCGCGGCCAGCACGGCACCGATCCCGAGCGTATCGGCGTCCAGCCGGAGCCTCGGCCTGGCCGGTCCGCCGGCGTTGGCTGGTCGATGGGATGTGTCGGCCGGGTCCATCAGATGCCCTCGGCCTCGCCGGGCGTCTCGGTCGCAAGGACGAGGCACGAGGTGAGGCGCGTCGCGTTGTCCCTGACGATCGCCTCGCCGAGGCGCAGGATCTCGCGAACCCGCTCGTCGACGAGCCGGTAGCGGTTGTAGCGACCCTCGGCGCGCGCCTCGACGTACCCGCACCAGCGCAGGCACGACAGGTGGCTGGAAACACGCCCCTGGGCGAGGCCGAGGCGTTCGACGATCTCTGTGACCGTGAGTGGCTGTTCGGCCAGGAGGTCGAGGATCCTCACCCGGGTCGGATCGGACAGCCCCTGGAAGAAGCTGCCGAGGACCTCGTGTCGGGCCAGGGAGTCCGCTCGCTCGGCGGCCGCCGGCAAATTGCTCGTCATTCGTTGGAACCTCCCGACATTCCACCGTTGGCGGTCACTCCGCGCAGCACGAGAGCTTGGTGACATCACGGCTGAACGCCTGGGCACCGATCTTGAGCGCCTCGCTCATCGTCGGGTAGACGTGGATGAGGTCGATGAAGTCGGGCAGTCCCGCCTTGAACTTCATGGCCATCGCCGCCTCGTGGATGATCTCGGGCGCCGACTCACCGATGACGTGGACCCCGAGCACGCGCTCGTCGATCGTGGAGGCGATGAACTTCACGAGTCCGGTCGTCCGGTGGACCGCCCCGGCCCGCGGGACGTACATGAGCGGCGTCGTCGCGGCCACCGCGGGGTAGTGGCGAGCGCGGACCTCAGCCTCGGTCTCGCCCACGACCGCGATCGGCGGGTCGGTGAAGATCGCCCGCGGGATGACGGCGCCGTCGAAAGCCTTGCCGGCGTCGGCGAACGCGTTGTCGGCGACGATGCGGCCCTGGCGTGCGCCGACGGGAGTCGCCATCTGCGAGCGATGCTGGCGGCCGATGACGTCGCCCGCCGCCCAGACGTGGGACTGGCTGGTGCGCAGCTGCGCGTTGACGGTCACGAACCCATCACCGTCGACCGCGACACCGGCCCGCTCGAGGCCGAGCGTGTCGGTGTTCGGTGTCCGGCCCGTCGCGACGAGGAGCCGCTCGGCCCGGACGACCCGGCCCGCACCCGCCTGCTCGACGGCGAGCTCGACGCCGCTCGCATCCCCGCGGACGTGGTCCACGCGCGAACCGGCCAGGATCTCGATCCCCTCGGCGGAGAAGACTTCCGCGAGTGTGCGGCCCAGCTCCGGCTCGTATCCCGAGAGGAGTCCGGATCGAGCCACGATCGTGACCCGGCTGCCGAGGCGGCTGAACTTCTGGGCGAGCTCGACCGCGATGTACCCGCCGCCCAGGACGGCGAGCGACGCTGGCAGTTCGGTCAACCGCCCGGCCTCGTCGGCGTCGAGCAGGTCGCTCGTGAGGTAGGGGGTGTCCGCGAGGCCCGGGATCGCCGGGATCGTCGGGCGGCTGCCGGTCGCGACGAGGATCCGATCGCCCGTCACCCGGCGGTCGCCGATCTGGACGGTGTTGGCATCCACGAAGGCGGCATCACCCTCGAGCAGCTCCAGGTCACTGAGGCCGTCGGCGACGCTGGCGTACTTCTTGGCGCGGTACTCCCGGACGACATCGTCCTTCTGGGCGACGAGGGCGGCGAAGTCGACGCCGACCGTCGCGGGCGACAGGCCCGCGTAGCGCGGGTGCGAGGCCTCGTGGACGATCCGGGCGGCCTCGATCAGGTTCTTCGACGGCAGGCAGCCGCGGTTGGCGCACGTGCCGCCAAGCGTCCGGCGCTCGACCATCGCCACGCGGGCACCGAGATCGGCGGCCCGGATCGCGGAGGCGAAGGCCGTGGATCCCGATCCCAGGATCAGGAAGTCGATCTGGTCACTCACCCGCTGCCGCCCGACGCCGGCGCTCGAAGGCGTTGTACTGGCCCGTGGCCCGGACGGCCGTTGCCAGCGCCGCCGCCTCGACATCCGACCGCGCGGTCACGACGGCGCTTCGCGAGTCGAGGTCGACGGTGGCCGCCTCGACGCCGGGGACGGACTCGAGCGCCTCGGTGACATGGACGACGCGTCGTCGCAGGTCATCCCTCCGACGCCGAGATCGATGAAGACGATGGGCTGAGACATTGAAGACTCCGATACAGGGCTGCACTGCGTGTACGAATACGGTACTGCGTATCTCACGGCCGGTCAATCGTCCTGGCCCCATGGGCGTAGCACCCGCGGCGAATAGACCCGAGGAACGCCCTCGGCCACGCTCTTCGTGATGAAGAGCGTGCAATCGACCGTCACCAGCGTCGGAGTCGTCGGCTCGGACGGTCGATGCAGGCGATGAAGCTCTGCACCGTCTGCGGTGTCGTCACGAGCCGACCCGGCAGTCGCTGCACCGAGCACGCCCGGCAGTCGAACCGCAGCAGGCACAACGCCATCTACAGCACGAGGGCCTGGCAGCGCCTCAGCGCCCGCGTCCTCCGCGCCTGGCGTGGCGAGCACGGCAACTGGTGCCCGGGCTACCAGCGCGACGCCCACCCCGCGAGCGATCTGACCGTTGATCACGTCGTGCCGCTCGCAGCGGGTGGAGCGCCCTTCGACATCGCCAACTGCGCCGTGCTCTGCCGGTCCTGCAACTCGACCAAGGGTGCCCGAGACGTCGACCGGGGGTCCCCACACGCAGGTTCTGCGCTCGTGGAAGACCGCGCCCTCCCTTTGTGTGCACGCGGCCGAGTTTCGCGAATAATCCCTGCCTCCAGCGACGTTCGCCCACGGGCGCCACAGGGCGCGCACGTGCCCCGATGACCCCGAGTTCGGCCACTGACGCCACCAAACGGAGAAGGGCCCCGGACTTGCGCCCAGGGCCCCAGGTACGGCTGCGGGGTGATCTACGCGTTGCTGACCTCCTCGACGGTGGCCTCGCCAGCCTCGACGATCGGATCGCCTTCGGTCTTGCGCCGTCGCGCAGGCTTCGTCCGGATCGGCTCCGGCGTGGTCGCCGCCTTCGTCCTTACCTTCCTGCCCGCCGCTGGAACCACCGGGCTTTCGACGGCAGCCTCGGCGGCAAGCAGCGCCTTGCGCTCGCGGGCCAGACCCGCTGTGTACTGGTTCCAGTGGGGCTTGCACATCCGGCCGAGCCCGTCCTTCTGGCTGGGCTGACTCGGGAAGTCCTCGACCGGCGCCTCGTGCGCCTCGATCCCGAACTTCGCCGATCCGATGCACTTCCGCATGCCTGCCATATCCGTCGTCCTTTCGCTTGCCAACCCCGATCTGGCGTTGGGGCGGACATCCATCACTCAGGTGGCGAGACGATGCAAGGCCGAAGATCTCGGGGGGCGCACGACACCATCGTGATGCGAGCGGGGCCTCCCCACGAATCTGACAGTAGAGTATGCTGTCAGGTGACAGGAGGTGCCCCCATGACCCGAGACCCCCAAGAGCTCAGGCAGCGACGTGACGCCATCCGCGACGAGCTGGCAGCCATCGGGGACCTGCGCCCCGGCTCCCTCGTCGGCCGCTACCGGCGGTGCGGCAAGCCCACCTGCCACTGCGCCCGCGAGGGGGACGTCGGCCACGGACCGAGCTGGTCGCTCACCCGTGCGGTCAAGGGACGGACGGTCACGCGGGTCATCCCGGCCGGTGCGGTCGACGTGACGCGCGCGCAGATCGCCGAGCACCGCCGTCTCCGGCGGCTCACCGGCGAGCTGGTGGAGGTGAGCGAGGAGCTCTGCGACGCCCACATCGGGGACCCCGACGCGGCGGCCGGGAGCGGGGGGCGCCAAAGGGGGGGCTCCGGGAGGCCTTCGAGGCGGGGGTCGCCGGCGAGCTCCGGGCGCTCATAGGGCCGGGGGCGGTCGAGGGGCTCGATCTCGAGGCTATCGAGACGGGTGCCCGCAGGCGCGCCCTGGCGCTCGCGGCGCGCATCATCGAGCGGGCCCTCGACGCGGACACATCCGACCATGCCGGGCCCTTGCTCCCCTGCGCCTCCTGCGGCGGCCCGGCCCGCTACGCCGGGCGACGCTCCAAGACGTTCACCACCGCGCTGGGCGAGCTGACGCTCTCGCGCGCCTGGTACCACTGCGCCGCCTGCGGGCACGGCACCTGCCCGCGCGACCGGGCGCTCGGCGTCGCGGACACCTCGCTCTCGCCCGCGGTGACGCGCATGGTGGGCCAGGCGGCGGCCATGGTCAGCTTCGCCGAGAGCAGCGCCCTCCTCGCCGGGCTCGCTGGCGTCGTCGTCGAGGCCAAGCAGGTCGAGCGCACCGCGGAGGCGCTGGGACGCGAGGTCGCGCGGGACGAGCGGAGCGTGGCCGAGCCTGAGCCCCCCTGCGCCCCGACGATGTACCTGGGCCTGGACGGCACCGGCGTGCCCCTGCGCGCCTCCGAGCTCGCGGGGCGGGCGGGCAAGCAGGCCGACGGCACGGCCCGCACGCGCGAGGTCAAGCTGGTCACGGTGTGGAGCGCCGAGGGCCGCGACGCCGATGGCGTCCCCGTCCGGGACCTCAGGCTCAGTGAGCTGGTCGGCCGCCATCGAGAGCGCCGCGACCCCCGACACCGACACGACGCTCTCGGCCTTCGCCCGGCGGGTGGAGCGGGAGGCCCGGCGGCGCGGCTTCGAGCGGGCGGAGCGGCGGGTCGTGATCGGCGACGGCGCGCCCTGGATCACCGAACGTGGCCGGGGAGCTCTTCCCCGGCGCGGTCGAGGTCGTCGACCTCTTCCATGCCAAGGAGCATCTGGGCATCGTGGCGACGGCCATCTACGGGGCCGGCAGCGACCTGGGCCGGCAGTGGGCCAGGGAGCGCCACGCCGAGCTCGACGAGGGCCGGCTCGACGACCTGCTCGCCGCGCTGCGCGTCCATGCCGGGACCAGCGACGAGGCGCGCAGGTGCCTGGGATACGTCGAGACCAACCGCGGGCGCATGCGCTACCCGGAGTTCCGCGCCCAGGGCCTGTGCGTCTCCTCGGGCGTCGTCGAGGCCGGCTGCAAGGTCGTGGTCGGCACCCGTCTCAAGCGTGCGGGCATGCACTGGACCCTCGCGGGTGCAGATGCCATCATCGCGCTCCGCTGCTGCCAGCTCAGCGGGCGCTTCGACGCCTTCTGGGAACGGCGATCACGAGCGGCCCGAGCGGCCGCCGCGTGAGGTCATCTCACAAATCTGACGTGCACCCCCTACATTTTCGTCGCGCACCCACGGTCGCGGGGTGTGCGACGAAAACGTAGGCTGCTCCGGCGGATGAGCGTGACCTTGTGGTAGTCTGGATGTGATAGCACGTCCAGATAGGAGGGCCAGCCGATGGATCCGTCACTTGCCGACCTGGAGGAGCAGCGAGGGCAGCTCTATGGGGAGCTCGCCGGCATCGGCGACTTTCGGCGTGGCAGCATCACGGCCACCTACCGCCGCTGCGGCAAGCCGAACTGCGCCTGCGCACACCCCGACCACCCCGGTCACGGACCGCGGCACCTGTGGACGCACTCGGTGGCCGGCAGGACCGAGGGCCGTCAGGTGGCAGCGGGCCCGGAGCTGGAGAAGGTGAGCCGGGAGGTCGCGGGCTACCGACGCTTCGTCGCGCTGAGCCAGCGGATCGTGGCACTCAACGAGGCGATCTGCGAGGCCCGTCCGGTGTCCCCACTGGCCGACGCACTGCCCGCGATCGAGGCGGAGGCCGAAAAAGGGGGCTCCTGGCGGACCTCCGAGCGGAGTTCGCCGCGGAGTTGACCCGCCTGGCCGCCAGCGCCGTGCGTTCCCTGGGTGCCGCCGGTGGGCCCGACGGTCTGGCGTCGGTGGAGCTGGCGATCCGGACCGCGATGCACAGGCTGGGCGGTGCCCTGCTCGAAGAGCTGCTCTCGCTCGACCCCGGCCATCGCGGCCCGCGCGTCGAGTGCGGTCATGGTCACCGGGCTGCCTTCGTCGGCTATCGCGGCAAGCGCCTGGACACGGTGCTGGGGCCTGTCACGGTGCGGCGGGCCTGGTACCACTGCCCGAGCTGTGGCGGCGGTCTGGCCCCCAGGGACACCGAGCTGGGCGTCGCGAGCGCCTCGCTCTCCCCGGGGCTGCGCCGGATGGTGGCGCGCGTCGGTGCCCGATCACCGTTCGCCCAGGCCCGCCGGGACTTGGCCGAGCTGGCCGGGATCGAACTCACGGCCAAGCGCGTGGAGCGCAGCGCGGAAGCCGACGGCGAGATGGTCAGGGCGACCAGCGAGGCCACGGCGAGCGCCGTCCTCGCCGGTCGCGTGGTCCCCTTCGCTCCGGCCGATGCTGTCGAGAGGCTCTATGTCGCGCTGGACGGCACGGGCGTGCCCACCGTGCCCCGAGACACCGCGGGGCGGCGCGGCAAGGCGCCCGATGGCCGCGCCCGCACCCGCGAGGTCAAGCTCGGCTGCCTCTTCACCGGGACCAGCGTGGACGAGCGTGGCCAGCTGGTGCGGGACCCGGGCTCCTCCAGCTACGTGGCGACGCTGGGGACCGCCGAGCGGTTCGGCTCGCTCCTCTACGCGGAGGCACGCCGGCGCGGCGCCGACCGCGCCCGCCAGCTCGTCGTGCTCGGCGACGGGGCGCCGTGGATCACCGAACCTGGCCGGCGAGCAGTTCCCGGGCGCGATCGAGGTGGTCGACCTGTACCACGCCCGCGAGCACCTGTACGCCCTGGGCGTCCTGGTGGCCCCTGCGCTCGGAGCGGACGGCCCGGGCTGGCTGGCCAAGCGGCTGGCCGAGCTCGACCGCGGCGACGTCGCGGCGCTGCTCGCCGCCACGAGGCAACTCGCACTCCCCGACGCGCAGGCGAAGGAGGTCGAGAAGGCGCTCGGCTACTTCGAGACCAACCGGGAGCGGATGCGCTACGCCCGCTTCCGCGCGCTCGGCCTGTTCGTCGGCTCGGGCGCGGTCGAGGCCGGCTGCCGCGCGGTCGTGGCCCAACGTCTCAAGCTGTCCGGCATGCGCTGGACCGTGCGCGGCGCCTCCGCCATCGTCAGCCTCCGCTGCGAAGACGCCAGCGGCCGCTGGGACGAAGTCTGGAAGTGGCTCCACACTCAGACGACCGCCGCCTGACCGTCCGGACCTACAAATCTGTCTCACACCCCCCACCGGCCGACAGCCGTCGTTCGGGATTAGCTGAGCGGTCGCGCCGTCACCCGGCCGGCGCGCAGCCCGTTGGCGATCACCACGACCTCGGCCACCTCATGGATCGCCACGACCGCTGCCAGGCCCAGCACCCCGAACGCCGCAAGGGGCACCAGGACGACGAGGATCATGCCGGACAGGAAGAGGTTCTGGTGCATGATGCCGATAGCGCTTCGGGAGTGCCGCAGGACCGCCGGCAGATGGCGAAGGTCCTCGCCCATCAGCGCGACGCCGGCGGTCTCGATCGCGACGTCGGTCCCCATCGCCCCCATCGCGATCCCAACGTCCGCGCTCGCCAGCGCCGGGGCATCGTTGATCCCGTCGCCGACCATGGCCACCCGGTGGCCGAGCCGGAGCTGCTCCACGATCCGCGCCTTGTCCTCGGGCCGCAACTCGGCCTCGACCCGGGCGATGCCGGCCGCGGCCGCGAGCGCCTCGGCTGTCCGACGGTTGTCGCCCGTAAGCATCACGACAGCGAGCCCCATGCGACGGAGCTCGCGGACGGTCTCCGCGGCCTCCTCGCGGAGCTCGTCACGTACGGCGATCAGACCGATCGTCCTGCCGTCGCGCTCGACCAGCACGGCGGTCGCGCCGGCTTCCTCGGCCTGGTCGAGGGCACTTTCGAGGCCGTCGACCGCGAGGAAGCCGGAACGTCCGAGACGGACCACCGTGCCGTCGATCATCCCGACCAGGCCCTGTCCGGGCACCGCCTCGACGTCGGTCGCCGGGGAAACCCCGGGTGCCGCGGCCAGGATGGCGGGCGCGAGCGGATGCTCGCTGCGGGCCTCGAGCGCGGCCGCGATCGAGAGCAGCTCGTCGCGATCGACCCCGTCGAGAGGATGCGCTGCGACGACGCGTGGCCGGTTCTGCGTCAGCGTGCCGGTCTTGTCGAGCGCCACGACCCCGACGGCTCCGAGCATCTCGAGCGCGGCTCCGCCCTTGACCAGGGCGCCCGACCGGCTCGCTGCGCCGACCGCGGCGACGACGGTCACCGGGACGGCGATCGCGAACGCGCAGGGCGCCGCCGCGACCAGGATGACGAGCGCGCGCGGGAGCCACACGGCCGGGTCGTCGAGGATGCTACCGCCGATCGCCGCGACGGCCGCCACCACCATGATCCCGGGCACGAGCGGGCGGGCGATGCGATCGGCGAGCCGTTGGCCCTGTCCCTTGCGCTCCTGGGCCTCCTCGACGATGTGAACGATCCGCGCGAGCGAGTTGTCCTCGGCGGTTGCCGTTGCTTCGATCTCGAGCACGCCGCCGCCATTGACCGCCCCGGCGAAGACCTGATCGCCCGGATTGGCCTCGATCCGAGTCGACTCCCCGGTGATCGCCGACACGTCGAGGGCGGACCGACCGGACCGCACGACGCCGTCCGTCGCCAGCCGCTCGCCGGGACGCAGCGCGATGAGGTCGCCGACCCCGAGCTCGCCCGCGGGTATGGAGACGGACCGCCCATCTCGGACGACGGTGGCGGTGTCCGGCACGAGAGCGAGAAGGCTTCGCAGTCCGCGGCGCGCCTGCGTCAGCGAGTAGGACTCGAGGCCCTCGGCAATGGAGAAGAGGAACCCGAGACTGGCGGCCTCTCCGAACTCGCCCAGCAGGACCGCGCCGATCGCGGCGATCGTCATCAGCGTGCCCACGCCCACCTCGTGATGGAGGAGGCCGCGAAGCGAATCCGGAACGAAGGTGGCGCCACCGACCGCGACGGCCGCAGCAAATGCGACCGTCCCCAACGGTGGGGCCAGGGCGAGCCATTCGGCGACGAGGCCCGCGGCCAGGAGCACGCCCGAGATGACCGCCAGCCGGACGTTCCGGATCCGCCAGAAGGGCAGGTCCCCGGCGTCGTGGTCGAGATGGTCCTCGCTCATCGTCGAGCCGGCGACTCGACGGTCAACCGGCGACCTCGAGCGGGGTGCCCTCGCCGACGTGGACGAGCGCGTCGGTCAGGAGCCGGCGGACATGGTCGTCCGCCAATCGGTAGTAGACGATCCGCCCGACCTTCCGGCGAGCCACGGCGTCCCGATCGCGGAGCAGCCGGAGCTGGTGGCTCAGGCCCGAGACGGACAGGCCGAGGAGGAGGGCGAGGTCGCAGACGCACAGCTCTTCGGTGAGCGTCAGGGCGTGCAGGATGCGGGCGCGCGTTGGATCGGCCAGCATCCCGAAGAGGTCACCGACGCGCAGCGCGCCGTCGGCCGACAGCGTCCGACCGAGCAGCGGGCGGACGTGGTCGGGATGGATGCACTCCGTCTCGCAGCGGTCCTCCGAGAGCGTCGTGCCGATCGTGCGCATCGCGCCTCCAGTCGGGTCAGCCGCCCGGGAATCCGTCAGCCCGACGTGGTGCGGGGTCGGCCACGACGGCACCGCCGCGGACGGTCGCCCCGACGACCATCGCGGCGCCGATGAGGACGATGTTCTTGATGATGTACTGACCCTCCAGCGTCGGCGCGTACGGGATCTGCGTGAAGACCTCGCCCGGGAAGAGGAAGAGCGGGGTGAGCGTACCCACCATCTGGGCCGCGAGCAGGAACAGTGTTGCCCGCAGGAATCGTCCGGACAGCAGCCCGAGCCCGATGAGCGATTCCCAGGCAGCGAGGACGGGAAGGGAGATCTCCGGACCAACGAGTCCCAGCGAGAGGACCTCGATGGTGCGCCCGGCCAACTCCTGGGCCGGGCTGAGCCCGGGGAAGAACTTCAGGACCCCGAACCACAGAAAGACCACCCCCAGTCCGAGCCGCGAGATGAGGACGCCGTACCGGGCAAGCCGGTGGGTGATCCGGACGTCGAGCGCGATGAAGCGGCGCGGCACCTTCGCCGGCCACCGCCGGGGGATGAATGTCATGCTGCCCGGACCGTCCCGTTCATTGTTGGGTGCACGTCGCATTGGAAGTAGTGGTTGCCGGCGGGCAGGGCCGGGACGTCGTACGTGACGGTCTTGACCCCGTTGAAGATCTCGCCCTTGAAGAGGCTGGCTCCGCCGGGGCCCGAGTCGTAGATCGCGACGTTGTGAGGAATCCCGGCGTCCTGGTTGTCGAACACGATCTGGAACGGGGTGTTGGCGGGGACGCTGAACTCGGCCAGATCGAACTTGATGTTCTGGGCGACGATCTTGATCACGACGCCGGCGCCGCTGGCCGACGGCGACGCGCTCTCAGCGGCGGGCGTGGGCGATCCGCCTGGAGTGGCTGATGGCTCCGGCGAGCCTGCTGGCGGCGCGAGCGTCGGGCCGTACGTCCAGCCCGGCTGATTGCGTCCGGCACAGGCCGCGGCCACCGCCCCCAGTCCCGCGAGGAGCGAGAGCCGCAGCAGCTGGCGCCTGCTGACGCGCGCTTCGGTGGCGTTCATGGATCTGACCTGCTTGATTCGCGCGTCCTCCGAGTCAGCCGGATCTCAGCCGAAGTCAAGCAGGTCGCCGAGAAATCCGCCGCGCCGACGGCGCTGATCCCCGCCGTAGCCGCCTTGCTTGCCACCTCCGCCGTGCTTGCCGCCCCGATACCCAGGGTCCGGATAGCCGGGGTCGCGGTATCGATCGTCGCGCGGTGGCCGCTCCTCCGCCGTCGGACCGCCGTAGTGGACGTCCTCGGCCTCGATGAGCCGCTCGAGCTCGCCGCGGTCGAGGAAGATCCCCCGGCACTCGGTGCACTGGTCGATCGTGATCCCGTTGCGCTCGTAGGTACGCATCGATCCGGCGCACTTGGGGCAGGTCAATGTCGCGGCGGCCGGCTCGTTCGTCGTCATCGGTGAAACCTCCGTTTCGGTAGGGTCTGTGGTTGTAGGGTCAATGGGCCGCCTCCTCGCGCGGCCTGCGATCGGTCGGCTCAAGCTGGAACGTGCTGTGTTCGATGTCGAAATCGGCGGACAGGCAGCCGCATAGTCCGTCGAGCACCTCGTCCGCCTTCGCGCCATCGGCGAGGACGACGTGCGCCGAGAGGACATTCATCCCGCTCGTGATCGTCCACGCATGGAGGTCGTGGACATCGGCAACGCCCTCGGTCTCGCGGATGTGCCGTCGAACCTCGCCCATGTCGATCCCCTTCGGCGTCGCCTCGAGGAGGACGTTGACCGCATCGCGGATCAGCATCCAGGTTCGGGGCAGGATGAACAGCCCGATGACGACCGAGGCGATCGGGTCGATCAGGTTCCAGCCGGTCAGCGCGATGACGATGCCGGCGACGATGACCGCGACCGAGCCGAGGAGGTCGCCGACAACCTCGTAGAAGGCGCCCCGGAGGTTGAGGCTCGACTTCTGGCCCCCGAACAGGAGGCGGGCCGAAACGAGGTTGACGAGCAGACCGACGGTCGCGACCGCGAGCATCGGCAGGCCGAGCACCTCGGGCGGCTCGAGGAACCGCCGGTACGCCTCATAGAGCACGTATCCCGCGACGCCAAACAGCAGGATCGCGTTCACGATCGCGGCAAGGATCTCCAGGCGATAGTAGCCGTAGGACTTGCCGTCGTTCGCGGGCCGGGCCCCGAAGCGAATCGCGAGGAGCGCCATCGACACGCCGGCGACATCGGTGAGCATGTGCCCGGCGTCGGCGATGAGCGCCAGGCTGCCGGTGAGGATGCCGCCGACGACCTCGACTGCCATGTAGCCGCCGGTCAGCAGGAGGACGAGCTTGAGCCGACCGGCGCCGGCTCCGGCGGCCGAGTGGGCGCGGCCGGAGGTCAGTGGACGCCCGACCGCACCGGCCGAGGGGGACTCAGCCCCCATCGGCGAAGCTCCTCGCCACGCGGGCCTGCGCTCGGTGCCGGTCCACCGGGCGTCCGAGGGTGTCGGACAAGGCGGATACTTGCATCATTGCTCAATCATCATACCTGATCTCGCCGACCGGCGTCTCCGGGCTCGGTGGGTCACGCGTCACTCCATGGGCGACCTCGACCGGTGCGGCGACGGAAGCGGGCGTAGCGACGGAACCTTGAGCAGGCTCCTTGACGATCGTCTGGCCCAGCGACCAGAGCGTCGTCGCGGTGAGCCCGATCATGAGCGCGGCGAGCGGCAGCTGCTGGCGGCGGACGTTCAGCCGTGACGGCGTGTCCCGGACGGCGACGACATGGCCGGACCAGGCACCCAGGACGTGGCCGCCGACGACCGAGACGAGCATGACCGACCAGAGCAGCGCCGGCGGGAGCCAGTCAGTGCCCGGCTCGTAGAAGGCGGTCCCGAAGAGGTCCCAGCCGAGCTGGAACGGGTCGGAGATCGCGACGACGATCCGCTGCCCGTCGCCCAGCAGGTAGGTCAGGTAGTGGGCGACGAGGTAGCCGACCGCGATCGGCACGAGACCTGCCCCGACCGCGGCGATGCCGACGAGCCGGCCGACTGCGAGGGCGAGCCCGATGATGACGCCGAGAAAGGCGACGAGCTGGACCGTCGCAAGCGGGAGCGAGGGCAGGCCGAAGAGATCGAACCAGACCTGGGTCTGCGAGAGGCCGTCGTACAGGATGGACGCCACGCCGATCGCCACGATGACAACCCGGGCGGTCGACCAGCCGGGCTCGAGCAGCCCCGCCGCAAACGGCCGGCGGGGAACCGTCCGCTCATCAGGCCCGCCCGGGGCGCCGAACGGGGCGAGCCGGTTCAGCAGCCCGAACCAGACCGAGAACGTCTCGCCCTGCGCCCGCCACGCGTCCCGTCCGAAGTTCGCCATCGCCACGAGCGACAGGACCGTGTAGCCGACGAGGACGACCCCGAGCCCACCGCCCCGAAAGACGAGCTCGAGCCAGACGAAGAACGCGAGTCCCGCGGCGGCCGGCCAGGCACCGAGCCAGGCCGGGTACGGGGCGGGCTCCCAGCCCTCGAGGCCAAGGCGACGCAGGATTGCGGCGCCGAGGTCGAAGAGCGTCGTGAACGGGTCGAGCCAGGTCCAGACCGGGCCGATGAAGGCCGACACGGCCGCCAGACCCACCCAGCCGTAGACCCACAGGAAGAGGCCTCCCACGTCCGCATCGGACGAGCCGCCGACGATCATCTGGGCGACGATCCACAGCCAGGCCACGAGACCGACGGCCCGCAGCCCGAGGACGACCGGGCGCGGCACCCTGATGGTCCGAACCGGGAGGTCCGCCGTCACCCGAACATCGCGGAGAATGACGAACGCGAACGAGAGCGCGACCGCCATGGCCGCCCCGGCGAGGTAGATGGCGAGCGGAAGGGGTGACTCGAGGCGGCCGACGAGCCCGTGGGCAAACGCCGGCGATGGCACCGCGAGCAGCGCGACGGTGACCAGGAGCGCGAGGGGCAGCCTTCTCATGGCTGCACCCATGGCGCGTCGTCCAGGCGATCGGAGTTGATGAGCAGCGGCAGGATCTCGGGCCCACCGCTCGCACCTAGCGATGTCCCGCTCGCTGCGGGGGTTTGACCGGTCAAGGCGCCGCCGCAGCCCGCGATGAGCATCACGGCCAGCATGAACGGCGGGGAGAAGCGTCGCATCGTTGTGGTCTCCTTCCTGGACAGCGTGGCCGCACGCTCGCGATCGAGCCGCGCGCCGACCCTCACCCACCTGAGCGAGCCGGTGGAGCTCATGTGGCCCTCCGGCGAACGAGCCAGAGGCCCATGCCCGCCAGCACCAGGAGCGCGGCGACGATCGGAACGACGACGGCATCACCGGCTGTCCCTGACGTATCGCTCCCTGGCGTCGGCGTCCCCGGGGAGGGCACGGCTGAAGCCGGCGGCGCGGACGATGTCGGCGACGGAGATGGGGACGAAGATGGCCCGCGCGACGGCGATGGGCTCGGCGAGGAGGACGGAGTCGGCGTGGGGCTCCGTGCCTCCACAATCGTGAAGGCGTACGAGTCGCGGGCAAGCTCGCCATCCTCGGCCGAGAACGACGTCCAGCGGACCTCGTACTCGCCGGGCGCCAGGGCCGGAAGGGCGAGGCGGTACTCCCGAGGGCCGTCGCCGAGCCCGCCACCCTCGGCCACGACCCGGCCCGAAGCCTCCCGCACGACAACCGAGGTGCGGGACGGATCCAGGTTCTGACTGAACCGCAGGTCGGCATGGCGCTCCTGCCGGTCATCCTGATCGCGGCGCTGGTCGCGGCGGTCGTCTTCCTCATCAACAACCCCGAGATCGTGGGCAAGATCGTTGAGGTCGTCGGCGGGATCGTCGCGGCGTTCGGCGACGCGCTCGGTGCCCTGGTCGGGATCGTCGGTCAGGTCGTCGGGGCGGCGGTCGGAGCCTTCGGGGCGATCGTCGGAGGCATCGCCGGCGCGATCGGCAAGATCGTCGGAGAGATCCTCTCGATCCCAGGCAAGGCGGCCAAGGCGTGGGTCGACCTCGGCGGCCAGGTCGTCGGCTTCATCGGGAAGGCGCTTGGGCAGTTCTTGGACCTTCACGTCAAGGTCGTCGGGTTCATCCTGACGATCCCCGGCAAGGTCGCCTCCTGGGTGGGCTCGATCCTCGGGCAAGTGACGACCCTCGCGAGCACCTTCCTGGCGAAGATCGGCTCGCTCGTCGGGTCGATCGTGACCTTCTTCCTGTCGATCCCGGGCAAGGTCATCGGGATCGGCGCAGAGATCGTCAAGGGGATCATTCGCGGGATGGCCTCGCTCCCGGGCCAGCTCCTCGACACGGTCGCAAACGCCTTCCGCTCGCTCAAGATTGACATCGGTCCGTTCCACATCAGCTCGTCCGGCGTGCAGATCGACCTACCGAAGATCGAGCTGCCTTCGTTCGCGGTCGGCACCCCGTTCGTGCCGCGCGACATGCTCGCGATGGTCCACGCCCGCGAGATGATCATCCCGGCGGCCGAGTCCGACGCGATCCGCGCTGGCCGCGCCGCGCTCACGACGACGCCTGCTCAGGGCTCGGCCCCGAGCGGACGCGCGCTCACCGTGAACGTCTACAACCCCACGCCCGAACCGGCGTCGACCTCGACGAAGCGGGAGCTCCAGAAGCTGGCCGCCTTCGGAGTCCTGGCATGACGACGCTGGCGATCTCGGCCGACCGCTGGACCTTCGGCGGGGTCGATCTCAGTAGCTACGCCTACCTCGTCCGCGAGGTGACCGGCGCCGACGAGTTCCCGAAGCTCCGCGGCGAGGACGCTCCGTTCACCGGGCTACCGGGTCGTCGGCCGATGGGCAAGCTCGCGGACGCCCGCCGGCTCGCCCTCGGCCTGTGGGTCAACCCGCTGTCGGTGGCCGGCACGCTCGTCGAGCCGACGAACCGGCGCCAGGCGCGCAAGAACCTCGACGAGCTGTACGCAGTGCTGGGCAGGCGGGCCCAGCAGGCGCTTGTCCGCACCCTCCCGGACGCCTCGAGCCGGAGCGCGATGGCCGAGGTCGTCGACGTATCCGCCTTCACCGATCCGGTCTCGGGCGAGCTGTTCGGCCTCGTCGTCGACTTCGCGCTCGCCGATCCGTACCTGTACGGCGCGGACGTCGTCGTGTCGGGCGCGACGCCGACCTCGCCGACGGACCTCGCGATCAGCCATCCGGGGACGGTCCGGGGCGGCAAGCTCCTGCTCGACTTCACCGGCCCCGTCGCCAACCCGCGGGTGACGAACATCGGCAACGGCCAGTACGTGGAGGCGCTCGTCACCGTCGCGTCGACGAAGCATCTCCTCATCGACACGGCCGCGTTCACCGCCCTCAACGATGGCGCGAACGCGATCGGCTCGATCCGCCACTCGGGCGCCTTCCGCTTCCTCGAGGTCGATCCCGGGGCGCAGACGCTCCGGGTCACGTCGACGACGCCGGGCGGCTCGCTCTCCGTCACCTTCTCTCCTCCGTACCTCTAGAGGAGCCGACGATGCCGTACACCGCTCTCCCGGACATGAGAATCCCCTACGACAACGACGGGACGGTCATCGGCTATCGCAGCAACACCCAGACGCAGGGGTGGCAGGAGGGGCTAGAGGGGTACCTCAGCCAGAGCCAAGGCATCGAGATGAACGACGAGGACTACACCGCCGTCCTCGCGACTCAGGCGCGGACGCACAAGCTCTGGTGGTTCTTCCCGGAGCAGCGAGAGATCACGGCCATGGCGGTCCAGCGGGTCGCCAGCCCGGGATCGTTTGGCGGGGACGTACCGATCGTCATGTCGGGATCAAACGACACGACGAACGGGGTAGACGGAACGTGGGAGACCCCATCCTTCCCGAGCGGTCTGCCGCAGCCCAACAACACGACCTACTTCGACTACTGGCGCACGACGATCAAACCGATCTCGTTCACGGGCGGCAAGCGGACCCTCCGGGGCTACTGGGGGTCCAGCGGGCTTGACTTCCAAGGGGACGTTCAGACGAACCTCGTCCACCTCTACGGCGAGAAGGTCGCCGGTCAGACGCCGGACGACGTGATCTACATCGACCACGACACGACGCCAGGAATCGAGTACACGGCACCGGAGGACTTCGGGGACCAGCCGCTCGGCACGACCGTGGTCCGCCAGTTCCGGCTCAAGAACACCTCCGCGACGAAGACGGCCAACTCGATCAACGTCCAATGCAACGACTCCGACTTCGCGATCTCGACGGACGGCGTGACGTGGGTCGTGACGATCAACATCGCCTCGCTCGGACCAGGCGCGCAGTCGGCCACGATGTACGTCCGCTGCACGACCCCGGCTCCCGGCAACCTCCTCGGTCCGCGCTTCGCCCGGATCGTGACCACCGTCGCTTCGTACACGTAGGAGGAGGGAGACCCAATGGCCCTCGCGAACGCCTCCGCTGTCGCGGTCGCAACGGCCACCTGGACGACCGTCGCCACCGTCACCGGAGACGGGACGCAGCAAGTGATCGGCTTCGCCGTGAAGTGCGATGACGCGACGGTCGCGTTTGAGGCTCGGATGATGATCAACGGGGTGACGACGATCGCCGGAGTCGCCGCGCTCGCGGGTGACTCGGCCCAGATCTACGATGCTCCGACGACGATCCCGAACACTCAGATCTGCGTCGTCCAAGTCCTCCACGCGGCGGGCGTCAACAAGGCTTTCACCGGCACGCTCCTCGGCTCCTGACGTGGGACTGAACCCGGCGGCGGCGATCCTCGGCTGCTACGCGAAGCGCGCCGACACGCGCCTCGAGTCGCCGGGGAACACGACGACGAACACCGGGACGCTCCAGGCGAAAGCGCGTCCGGTCGACCCTCTTGCGCGCCGAGCGGCGACGACCTTCTGGCTCGATCGCATCGGCACCTTCACGTCTCCGGCGCTCGTGACCAGCGCGGGAGTGAACGGCTTCGGCGGGGTCCTCGCCTCCTGGTCGCCGACGACGCCGGCGAACGGCCGGTGGTACTGGCGCGCTCGCTCGACAGCGGCGGTCGGAGGGGCGGTCGGTGTGACCGGCCGGTACGCCTCGACGTTCAGCTTCACCGAGGCGGGCGGAGCGGGGATCCCTCGCTCGCTCTACCTCTACGAGAACAAGGGCTTCCAGGCGACGACGATCCTCGCCCGGAGCCTCTACCTCTACGAGAATCGGGGCCTGCAAGCGATCTCGGTCGTGTCCCGAGCGCTCTACCTGTATGTCAACAAGGGCATCCAGGCGTTGACGGTGCTCGCTCGCGCGCTCTACCTGTACGAAGCGAAGCGCGACGGCGAGGTCTTCCCGTGGCTGATGAAGATCGACCCCGTCGAGCAGTACGCCGGGGGCCAGGTCGACCTCTACGGGGACGGCTTCGGTGAGCTCGTCGAGGTCGCTGCGGGAGCGACGATCAGCGTCGACTCGGCCAACGCGAGCTACATCGCGGCGAACGCGGTCGACCGCTCGACGGGCTCCTGGGTCTCCAACGGCGGCGCCGGCGCCTGGATCCGCTTCACCTTCGGGGCGGCGAAGAAGATCGTCGCGATCGCCCTCGAGTCGGCCGGCAACGGCTGGGGCGTCCCGCTCTTCGGCTTCTCCGACGGAGGCGCGGACGTCAACGGCGGGGTGGCCGTTCCTGGTGGCGTCAGCGCCATCGCGGAGTACCCGGTCGGCACGACGCGGGCGCTCTACACCCTCCCTACGCCGAGGACGACGACCTACGTCGAGATCCGGATCGCGTCGGGAGGCTCGGGGACCGGGGGCCTGTACGAGGTCTGGATCTTCGAGGATCTCGACGACCTGGCTGAGACGTCGCGGGTGTGGCTCAACTTCGGCCAGCCGGCCGTGACGGACCTCGGCATCGTCCTCTGGGCGAACCGCTCGCCGAACCTCTACCCCGCGAACAGCGGCATCCCGATCACGAAGGCGGCGACAGTGACGCTCCCGGCCGCGGCGACCTCGGGCTTGGTCATCGTCCGCGAGGAGACCTGAGGTGGCGATCCGGACGTCCGACGGGATCTACCTCGAGGTCCTGCAGTCGGCTCCCGTCGCCGGCCTCCCGATCGAGATCGACGTGTACGGCGGGAACAACATCGCCACGATGCTCGCGACCCTCGAAGGCGCGCAGGAGCCGGCGTTCACCGATCCCTTCGGCGACATCGGCTCCGGCCACTTCCGGATCCCGACGACCGATCCGAAGGCGATGGGCTCGATCATCCGCTCGGGCAACTACGTCAAGGTCAAGATCGCCGGGATCTACCGCTACGGCTTCTTCCTGGAGAACCCACGCAAGGTCGTCGCCTCGACCGAGGGCGAGGCCGGCGAATACTGGGACCTCGGCGGCCGCGGCAACATCGCCTACCTCGAGCGCGGCTCGGTCTATCCGCCGGGCTGGCCGACACCGACCGGGACGACCCACGAGTACACAGGCGTCACCGCCGCCTTCATCTTCGACGAGCTCCTCGCGGCCGCCAAGGCCCGCGGTGCGATCCCGCAGCTGACCTGGGACTTCACGCCGACCCGCGACTCGGACAACGCGCCGTGGACCGACTCGCTCACGATGAGCATCCCCGCCGGGATAAGCCTGCTCGATCTGTGGCGCCAGTTCGTCGGCATGGGCTACGAGTCGGAGATGACGCCCGACCTCCGGCTCCGCTTCTGGAAGGATCGCTCGCGCGACTTCACAGGGTCGGTCATCTTCCGCCAGGGCAAGCACATCCGGGGCGAGGTCACGCGCGACCCGCAGGACGCAGGGCTCCGGACGCGGATCCTCGTCCAGGGCGACGGCGGGCGCTTCTTCGAAGTGACCGATCCGGTCCTCGAGGGCGACGCCTACATCGGCCGGCGGGAGGGCTACCTCTCCTTCACCGCCTCGACCGATCCGACGACCCTCCAACGGGTCGGCGACAACGCGCTCGCGGAGGTCTCGCTCGCTTCCGATGCGCTGTCGGTCCCGCTCCACCACGGCACAGGGTTCGGCGACTACGAGCCCTATGCCGACTACCGCAACGGCGACTGGGTCTCGCTCGACATCCCGGGCACCTACACCCTGGCGAAGGTCCGGGTCCGCTCGCTCTCGGTCAAAGCGATCGCCGGCGGGGACTACGAAGTCGACGCCGACTTCAACTCCGTGTCGCTCGAGAACATCGTCCGGCTCAAGCGGATCGTCGACGCCCTCGGCGGAGGAGGGTCCGCGTCGGGCGTGGTCGGGTCGACGAGCGGTTCACTCTCGTCTTCGGGCGGCGCCTCGAGCGGCTCGACGGGTCGCGTTTCCTCGGAGCAGGGCGACACCCCGGGCTACCTCTACGACAAGCTCGACCCGACGGGGAACGTCGTCCCGTCGCTCGTCGGCGGGGTCGGAGCTCGCAAGGTCCGGCTCACCGGGACTCCGCCGGCGCTCGGTGCGCTGACGAACGTCGACCTGAGCGGCCTCGTCGACGGCTACCAGCTGACCTGGGACGCGGCATCCTCGCTGTGGGTGCCTCGAGCGGCCGGCGGCGGGGCGTCCTGGCAGGATCGGATCATCGCCCGCGGGTCCACCGCAAATGCGGCCGACGACGAGTTCAACGACGGCGTGCTCGCCGCGGCGTGGGTGGACGTCGGGCCAGCTCACTCACAGGTCTGGACGGAAGCGGCCGACGTCCTCTCGCTCCTTCACGCGAGCAACTCGGACACCGGCGGACAGGGCCAGTTTCACGCGAAGCTCCGACCCGTTCCCGTCGGCTTCGCGATCGGGAGCGTCATCGAGGCCGGCGTCCGCTCCCTCGGATCGTCGGGCGGCTACCCGATGGTCGGGGTGATGATGACGAACGGGACCGCCTACACGAGCGCGACCGACTACGTCTACGGCGCGACCTACTCGTCGGGCAACACGACGCTTGGCCGTCGCAACGTGACGATCCGGCGCGGGAAGTTCGTCACGACGGAGTCGGCGGCGACGGATCCCGATCTGGACGCGACCGGAGACGTCGGCCTGCACCTGCGGCTCAAGTGGGCCGCCGCGAACACCTGGGAGCTCGCGATCTCGCCGGACGCCGTCTCCTGGCTGACGGTCGCGTCCGGGATCGCCTACACGATGACGCCGACCTACATCGGCGTCGCGTTCACGTCTTGGGGGATCGTCGGGAACCGCGTCGCAACCTGGGACTACTTCAGGGTCAGATAGGGAGAGATCATGGCGTCCAAGACGAAGCCGGTCGAGCCGAAGACCCCCGAACTCGCACAGCGGGTGGTCGACGATCCCGACGGCCAGGAGTGGCATCGGGAAGCAAGAGCGCGCTGGAATGCGGCGGAGGCGGCCGATCCTGAAACGCCGTTCATGGCCTACCAAGCACCGGTGCTCCCTGTCTGGTCAGAGAAGGCACCGGCTCACGTCACCCGGGAGCTTCTCGGCCGCTTCCTAGAGGACCGCAGCACCCGGGTCGTCCACGATGTCTACCGGGCGACGCCAGAGTGCGCGGTCGACGCGATCCGGAACGGGACCTTCTTCCACTTCTGGTCCGAGGTCGTCGTGGACGCCAGCGTGGCGGACGACCTGCCGTGCCCGCTATGCATGGCGTCCTGATGCGGGCGGACGCTGGCGCGTGCGAGGGCACCTCTCTGGGCGGGCATACGCCTAAGATGGGCAGCCTCTGCACGCAACGAAGTGGCGGAAGTGACACTCGACTTCGGACGCCTCGAAGAACTGGAGCGGCGCGGCTACACGGTCCTGGACGCAGTTACGCCGGATGGGCGCGCGTCAGGCTCGACACACTCGCGCCCGACCGCCTTTCTGTGCATCGATGCCCATGTGTATTGGACGAAGGGCAGCGCTCAGCAGGGCCTGGTTGCGGAGCTCATTGCCGGGCGCCTTGCGGCTCGACTCGGAGCCGGGCCGATCGCGCGAATCGTGCGGGTGCCTGTGGAACTAACCGGCCCCGGCGGACAACCGGATCAGGTCGGTGTTCTGGTCGGCAGCCTGGACGTTGAGGACAGCATGAACGCCCGCGATCTGAATACGCTGGGTGCGAGCCTTCCCTCGAAGGGCATCGACGCACCATCGCGGGCGAGGGTTGTAGCTTTTCAGACTTGGCTTGGGATCGGCGACGCTCAAGTCCTCGTCCGGTTAACGGACGGGTTCGTCTTCAGCATCGACCACGGGGACGCATTTGGGGACCTCTCCGTGTCCACGGACCCGTCTCTGGTTGTCACCGACATTCCCGGGGTGGCGTCGGACGTGGGCGGGCGTCGGGGGGACATCTCGCCCGCGGTGGCCGCGATTCAGGCCGTGACGGACCGCGAGCTAATCGAAGCGGTGGCGCAGATCCCATCGGGCGCTGCATGGAGGAGCGAACTAACCCGGCGGAAAAACATCGTGGCGTACCTCGCGCATCGGCGGGATCGCCTCAAGGAGGTGATGGCGACATGGGCGCAATGATGAACGCTGGGGGGTATTACTCGCTGCTCCGGTGGCAGAGCGACCCGGCTCGGGGCGAGGCGCGCAACGTGGCCGTCCTCCTCGTTGACGCGGATGGCGAGGTCGCTGGAATCAGGGCAGCCCCGGTCAGCGCGATAAGCCCGCGCCTGCATGAACAGGGTCTGCTCGACGGAATCCTTGTGAGCCTGGACCGCCGGCTTGCCGGATCGGAGCGACCGACCGTTGGTGACCTTCGTGAGATGAGCAGCACGCTTACCCGCTCGATCTCATTGAGCGAGCCCCGGCCCGTCGCCGTGGGCGACTTCGACACGACGCTCTCGACTCTTTATCGAGCCTTGGTGTCCCGTCCCGGCCGATCCTCAAAGGTTCTTACCAAGGGCCTCCTCCTCGACCGTGTCGTCCGCGCAATGCGCCACGCTGGCCAGTCGGTGCTGCGCAGCCAGTACGTGGGCGACTTCTTGATCGACGTCGTGATCGACGCACCGAATCCGACCCTGGGCGAGGTCCTATCGTTTGCTTCCGGCGCGCAGAACACGGTCCCAATCGAGAACGATGCCGGTCACTTCCTCTATGCTCTTGAGAGACTGCAGAGAGGCGGCCTGGCTGTGGTCGAGCCTCCGCCAGCCGACGCCGCACTCACCGTCCGCGAGGCCCATGCGCGAGTTCTGCGATGGTTCGGCCACGCGGGTGTTCCGGTGCAACGGATCGAAGAACTGACGCCAAACAAGCCGTTGCAGCAGGCGCTCGACATCGCCGGCGTGTAGCGGTCGTGTGCACGCCGGCCGGCTCAAGGGCGCCCAGCCAGGGCCCAGCCCTCAGCAGCGGTCGATGGTGCCCGGACGCAGCCGCTTGTGGACGCTCCGCTCGGACCCCGTAGACCTTGAGGATCTCGTCGCCGACCGGAGGCCGGTCGCGGGAATGGGCGTGAGACCGTCGAGTTCAGCGATGCCCAGCCGGCCTCGTCGATGTCGGCCCGGAGGGCGCGCTTGACCTTACCGAGCCGGTCTTCTTGAGCAACTCGTCGCCCATCGCGACGCTGAGATAGACGCGCTCTCCGCAAGCCTCTACGGGTACGGCCGCGAATGCTCTGACTGATAGAGCGCGGTCACCTTGCCACCTTGGAACGCGAGTACTTCGGCCCGCACAGCCGGATCAGCGAGGTCCAGCACCCGCAGGCTCCCATCCTCGACTCTGGCCACCGATTCGATGCGCACGAACCGGTCACCGAACCGCTCGGCGAACGCCGCCAGCGCATGGAGCTTGGCTCGCGCGTCCGCGAGGTAGTCGCCATGCGGGTCGACAATCGATGCGCCCAGTGTCCCGTCCGTGCGTCGCGAGACGACGATGAAGTCGGGCTGGAGGGACGCCCACTCCTCTGCGTCGTTCTGGTAGGCGATCCGGAGCGACGCCGGCGTCGCCGTCCCGGGATTCCGGTACCAGGCGACGACCCCATCCCGGGCGAGTTCCGACGCCACGACTGTGCGCTCCCAGTCGTTGAGGTCCGCCGGATACACCCCGGCAGCGTCGGCGAAGACGTGGCTCCCGTATCGGGGAAGGTCGTCACCGTTCCGATCCTTCGTCGCCGCCCGCTCGTTCTGGCGCAGCTGAACCGTCACGGTCTCCGGCACCGTGGTCTGCTCCTGGACTCGCGTATACGCGTCGCGCGTGGCGCCGACCGTGTTGAGGATCTGCACACGGAACCGGTCAAGCTGCTCCCTGACCCAGTCGGTGGCGATCGCCTCGATCATCGTGCGGACCGTCTCCACGCGCAGCAGCGCCGCGCACCGGACTCGGACCGCGTCCCGGTCCGCACCGGGCTCCGCGGCCAGTCGGTGGGCGAACCACGCCTTCCCCACACCTTCCCGGACCGAGTCGATGATCCGCTGGGCGTCGCGAGCAACATCGCGGGCGTGCGTTGCGACCTCGACGACCACGGGTCCCACCCCGAGGTCCTCTCCGACCGTGGTGATCCGCGTACGCGCGACCGCCGTGGTCAGCAGGTCCTGGACGTTGTCCTCGACCTCTGCGGCGTGCTCAGCGGCCAGCCCATCAAGCCGGAGGTCCAGTCGCTTCGTCAGGTCCGCCCCGGCATCCGCGAGCAGGGGCGCGCCGCCGGCGTCGTCCGCGAGCAACCGCGCGAGTGTGCGCGCCCGTCGCAGCGGGCTCGCCGTCCGGTCGGGGGTCGGGATGCTCGGCAGACCCTCGATGAACGCGAACACGGCGGGGTCGAGCAGGGCGTTCCGCTCGAACACCATAGGCGCCCGCACCACCGTCGCGCCAACGCGGTTCTGTCCGTTGTCAGCGCCCTTGCCCTCCAGCTCGTCCTTGATCGAGGTGAGCGCCTTCTGGTCGAACAGCGGCAGGTAGCACGTGACCGAGTTGAGCGCGTCGTCGGTGGCGATGCGGTGGGCGAGGGGCTGGCGGACCATCCGCCCAATGATCTGGGCGATGTGCGTGGCGTCCTTTGCCGGCCGCTCGGAGTAGAGGACCTCAGCGCGCGGGCAGTCCCAGCCGGTCGAGATCGCCTCCTTGGCCAGGACCACGCGCACATCCGTGTCCGTCTGGATCGACTCCGGATACACCCAGTCGACCGTGCGAGCGCCGAGCGTCAGCCGCTCGTGTTCGCCCAGGACGTGCGCGATCGCCCGCGGGCCGAGACCGGGCCACTCCGCTTCGATCGTGCCAACGAATTCGGTCAGCTTGGCGTCGCTCGCCTTGTCCGGTACCTGGACCACCAGCACCGGCAGCACCTCGGGCTCCCCTTCCGACGCCGAGTACGCCGCCCAGCGCTGTTCGAACGACAGCGTGGCCTTGACCGCCTCGCGCAACAGCGTCGTCGAGAACGTCCCCTTCTCCGCCGGCTGGTCGAGACCGATCTCGTCCTTGATGAGGCCGGACGCCCGGACGCGCTCGATGTCGACAGCAACGTTCGGATAGCCAGTCCGGTCCGTCACCTCGCCCATTGCAGTCGTGAACCGCTCGATCGTGGCGGAGATGCCCAAGACGATCGGGATCGCGGGATTGGACCCTGGCTCACCGTGGATGAGGCGCGACACGATCGTCTTGCGGTCGGCTGCTCGCTTCATGCCCCTGTGCGCCTCGTCGAGGACCAGGACCAGGTCCGTCTTGTCGCCGCGGATCGTGTTTCGGAGGATGTCCCAGAACGAGAACTCGCGCGCATTCGTGCCGCTCTGGACGAGCCGGCTGGACCGCGACAGCTTCTGCGTGTTAAGGAAGAAGACTCGGCCGGGCGCGAGGTCGG
The DNA here is from genome assembly GCA_021803025.1 of Actinomycetes bacterium. Lineage (GTDB taxonomy): Bacteria > Actinomycetota > Actinomycetes > Propionibacteriales > Propionibacteriaceae > Fen-668. Next base: position 26,415 of record JAJZQV010000020.1, read on the forward strand.
CATCCAGGAACGACTCGTCGACCTCCACGAGGGTGGTTGGCGCCAGCAGCTCAGATGCATCGAACATCCGGCCTCGTGTCTGCCGGTTGAGTGCCGGATCGTCCGTGATCCAGAGGAACGAGATCCGCGGATCGGCGTCGGTATCCAGGTCGGTCGAGCCGAAGAGGAGGGCCTCGATGACCGCCGTAGCGATGACCGTCTTGCCGGACCCGGTGATGGCCGACAGGGCGAAGGACGAGCGCTCGCCATCTTCCCGCCAATCGCGGCGGCCCCGTCGAATCCGCTTGAGCACCTCCAGGGCCGCATCGCGCTGGTAGTCGCGGAGCTCGTAGCGCATCAGGCGCGCCGTCGCTCAGGCAGGAACATTGAAAGGTATGTGTCGTACAGGCGAATCGTGTCCATCGACGTGGGCAGTTCGGCGGCGATCCCGGCGAATACCGTCGGCGAGTAGGTGACGATGAAGGCGGTTCGGGTGGTCTCCGGCCGGGCGGACACGAAGCTGCGCCAGCGGTCCTCGTCGAACAGGACGCCGTAGCGGTCGGTCCAGACGTAAGGGAGCGGCGCGCCGGCGTCATCGACGCGTCGCGCGATCGGTCCCTGGCCGCCGGCCCGGAGCCACAGCAATGGCGCGATATCGTCGAAGGCTTGTCCCAGGTCGATATCGTCGGCGTCGAGGTATCGGAGCTCGAGGAAGGCGACGTTCTCGTCGAAACCGTCAGCCATTGGGAACTCATCCGCGAACTTGTAGTCGCCGACGACTGGCACGCCATCCGGCGTTTGGCCGGTGATCACCGTCGACACTCTTGGGCGGGTGATGTGTTCGAAGATACCCAGCGCCTCCCACTCAGGATCGCCCGGTCTCAATCCTTGGCGTCGAAGCTGCGCTGCCTCATCCACCGACACTTCGTTGTTGGTGATCATGATCGACTGCCGGCGTCCCCCGTCCTGCCGGTTGAGTCGCGCGACCGCGTGCGCGGTCGTCCCCGACCCCGCAAAGAAGTCCAGCACCACGGCATCCGGCTTGTCCTTGACGACGAACCGGAGGGTGTCCTCGACCGCGTACAGAGACTTTGGGAACGGGAAGCGCCGACCCGGGATCAGGGAGCGAAGAAGCCCCGTCCCGTGCGCGCCAGCGTCGTGAGATGTCTCCCGCCACACAGTGGTCGGTTTGCTGGCTCTTCCTCCTGGGATCGTCACGACCTTGCTGCCGTCGGACCGAATCCCGGTCACGAGGTACTCGCCGGTCGCGACTCGATCCTGAGCCTCCGTCGTGGCGTAGGCGATCACATACGGGGCGTTCGCCGCGTGACCTTCGCCGACGCGCGCGAAGCCTCCGTCGATCGTTCTCCGCAGTGTCTGCGGCACCATCCCCCAGGTCATTTCGATGCCGCCGGGGTTGACCGGCCACAGAGTCACGAGACCTGGCTCATCCGGGATGCTGTGACGGTCGACCTCTCGGGGGATCGGCTCCCCAATCCTCGCGACGAACGGTCCTGACTCGCCGCTCGGGTCGATGTAGATCGGATAGAACTGCTTCGGCCGTCCCTTGTCGCGGGTGCTGTTCATGGACGTGCGTCGGAGGTAGGGCCACCGCACCTCGGTGTCGGCGCTCGTGCCCGTCGGGACCGTGACACCTGCCTTGCCCAAGAAGACATGGAAGAGGAATTCGTCGACGCGCGAGAACTCATTCTCTCTGCTGGTGCCGCGAGGGCTGATCGTGACACTCACCATCTGAATCCTCGCCCCGCCGAAGGTCTGCTCCAGCAGCAGCCCCAGCCGCAGGTACTCCTTCTCGTCGATGGCCACGATGAGGACGGAGTCGTCGGGGTTCAGCAACTCCTTGGCGAGCTTCAGGCGCCGCTCCATGAAGGCGAGCCACTTGCTGTGGCGGTACGCGTCGGTGTCGTCGACGTAGTCGTTGTTGTACTTCCAGTCGCGGGCGCCGCTGTTGTACGGCGGGTCGATGTAGATGCAGTCGACCTTGCCAGCGTGGGTGAATCGCAGCGCCTCGAGCGCGTGGTGGTTCTCACCGTTGATCACGACGTGGTACGGCTTGTCCCCGCCGCGTTCGACCGACCCGAGGTGCCGAAAGCCAGGAAGAACGGGCTCGCCAAAATCGGAGATCACCACGAGTGAGTCGAGAGGCGCCCGCTCCTGCCCATCGACGGCGTGCTCGCCGCGCTCAACGTAGGCCCCGTCGGCGTCGCGCACCCGCACGAGCGTGGCGACCCCATCGTCGATCAGGATGACCTCGAACGTTGGGCTGTCGTCGTCATCCCGGCTGACCACCCGGGAACCCACGCGGATCGGGTCCTGCGGCAGGCGCACGCGCTCGGGGATGTGCTGCTCGAACACCAGCCCGAAGCTGCGCCGCTGCTTGAGCCGGTCGATCTGGGACCGCAGGTCAGCACGCAAGGCGGGTTCCTGGACCTTGTCAAGGAGGACGTCGAGTTCGCTTCGGATCATGCGGTCAGCCTATCGGTCGGGCGAACCTGGTCGCTCGGGACCGCTGCGCGCCGGTTCGCCGATCCGGACCGGCCACTGGCGAACCGCTCGGCGTGCGGGTCCGACCGCTTGTTCAGCGCCCGCCAGGCAATGAGCATCGGGTTCTCGATCGAGACCGGTGGCACGGGGCCCCTCGAAACGGCGGCGACGTATGGGTGCCTGCAGGATAGCCGCCGGGCGCGTCAGCTCGGATGGCACCAGCACACGATCGAGACCCGATTTCGGACCGGCCGATCTCGATGCCGGAAGGTCATCATTGACGCTGGGCTGATGCCGATGGGCGGCCTGCAGCTCATCTGAGGGTGCGAAGATGGTCTACGAACCCAAGAAGATCCTGGTCGTGGTCAAGACATACCCGAACCCGAGCCAGGCCCATGGCGAGACCGTCTGTTGTGCTGGCGTGGATCTGAAGACTGGACGCTGGGTTCGGATGTACCCAATCACATTCCGCAGGCTGGCCGACAACCGATTCAAGAAGTACCAGGTCATCGAGTGCCAGGCGACGAAGCCCCGCAACGACGCCCGACCGGAGAGCCTCCGGGTCGACCAGGACTCGATCAAGCTCATCGGCCAGGTCATTCCGTCGTCAGACCGATGGGGTCGGCGCATGGCGCTGCTCCCGGCACCCTCGGGCTCCCTCGAGGAGATCAAGGCCACGAATCTCGCAGCCGACGTCAGCATCGGCATGTTCCGTCCGAAGGCCATTCGTCGCCTGGTCAAGGAGCACGCGGACGCGTGGACGGAGAAGGAGCGCACGGCACTTCGCCAGGAGCGCCTCGGACTCGGCGAGGAGGAGACTCGGGAGCTGAGCGAGCTCGAGCAGATCCCGTGGAAGTTCAGCTACGAGTTCGACTGTGATGCCGCCGAATGCGGCGGGCACAAGCTCCAGATCTTCGACTGGGAGCTGGGCCAGTCCTATCGCCGCTGGTCGAGATCCGATCCGACTCGGTGGGAGGAGATGATCCGGCAGAAGTACGAGCAGGAACTGCCAGCCAAGGATCTACACCTTGTCGTCGGGACCCTGGCGGCTCACCCGAAGACCTTCGTGATCATCGGACTCGTCTACCCGCCCCGGCCGCAGATGGACGGTGCTTACGTCCAGCAGTCCCTGGATCTCATGGGCCAAGAGCGAGCGGTGACAGGCAAACGGATCGGCCTCGAAGCACAAGAGGCAGACACGCTCGCTGGAGATGAGCGGGACGAGGCTCTGGAGCTCTTCCCGGACGAGGGCTAGGCGATCGCGGTATCCATCCGCGAACCGATCCCAATCCGAAACGACGGCACGGAGTGCCCGCGGCGCACCGAGAGCTGGGACGGAGACATAACGGATCCCCGCTGCCGCCAGCGCTGCGTCGAGCGACTTGCGGCGGAACTCCGGCCGTCTGGATGTTGGTGTCTCGCGCGTGTCGACGAGGACCGAAACGTCGGCGGCGGCGAGGGTCTCGACCAGACGTTCCAGGCTGGCGCCCTGATAGCCGATCGTGAACATCGCATCGGGCGCGCGAGGGCCACTGCTCCGCGGGGTCGACTCAGAGCCGTCCGGGCGAAGGCTCGGTCGCACCTCTACGGTCATGCATGAGCCTCGACGGGGTGGTCGGCGAGATGCACGTCCTCGGCCGGCCACGGGAGCCCCTCGAGCTCGTTGCCCGCCTCGCTGCGTGCCTCCCACTCATCACGCGAGCACACCCACACGACCGGGAAGTCGCGGCCCATCTCGACCCCGCTGAGCGCCACGCGCTCAAGAAGGTCGCCGAACGCCGTTCGGACGGTTACTACATCACCGCGCTTGATCTGCATCGTTTGCCTCCTGATCCCCACCGTACGCACGACACCAAAGTTCCTCTGGCGTGGCGCGTCTCTCCGGCTCTTACCCGCACGCGGCGACTTGCTTCTGGCACAATGGCTTGCGCTGTGGCAGGAGGCCGTGCCATAATCGGCCAGACGCTATGCCACGCCGTAACGGTAGCCACTAGGAGACGCAGATGACCGACGAACTCGTCAAGCGCTACGCGCCATATCTGGCGTGGCGCACGTTCTTCAACGTCATCCTCCAGCTTGATGAGAAGGGTCTTCCGACGCGGATCGATCGGAGCTTCCTCAAACAGCGTTCGGGCCTTGACCAGGGCTATCTCATTGCCACCCTCAAGGCGTTCAAGATGATCGCGGACGATGGAACGGTTCTGGATCCGTTGAAGGATCTCGTCGCGGCGCGGGACGGGCGACAGCCGCTCGTGGGTCAGCTCCTTCGAGCCCACTACCCTGAGGTCTTCGCCCTGCCGCTCAATGCCACGCAGGCGGAGCTGGACGACGTCTTCCGCGAGGTCTACGCGCAAAGCGGTGCCACGTTGCGGAAGGCACAGACCTTCCTCCTCCACGGCGCCTCGTTCGCGGGCCTGAAGCTGAGCCCGTACTTCAAGACGCCGCGTGGCGTCCAGGGGGCCACAAGTCCTAGGCGGACGCGGAAGCGCGCGACGCCACGGAGTTCGACCGCCGCCGCGACACCCATCGTCGCCGATACCAGCGTCCCCCCGCGTCCGGAAGTGCCGGCGGACGACATGAGGCTCAGGTACTTCGACGTGCTGCTCAAGAAGGTTGATTCGACCGGCGAGACGGATGCCGACCTTCTGGACCGGATCGAGCGCCTCATCGGCCTCGATCGATCAACAGCGCGAACGGCGCCAAGCCGGCGCACGCGCGTCGAGACCACCGGCGAAGCAGCAGCCGACGAACACTCCACGGAGGCCTGATCGTCTAGCGAGAGACGCCGCCACCCCGGTCTCCAATGAGGCATCCCGACCCGTTGATCATGTCGGCGGACATCGCCCGGGTGGCGTCCGAGCGCCCCGAGCTTGGCGAGGAGCTGGTCCAAGCGCTCTACCAGCACCTCGTCCTGATCGAAGGCCGGCAACCGGCGATCGACGAGTTGCGGGACTACGTCGACCGCCTGTCCAGCCTCGACGAACACGCGCTCCGGCAGCGTCTCGGCCTTGTGGCACGGCGCAAGCGTGGCCCGCGGGCTCCAGCGAAACCGGTTCGGGGCCGCCCGAAGGGCAACGGCCTGCTGACGGCAGCGATCGTCAGGAGTAACAACAGCGCGCTCCGAACCGAGCTCCAAGGCCGCGCCCCGACCCAGGATGCGCTCGCCTCACGGCTCGAGGTTTCCGTCCGCACCCTCCAGGACTTCCTGAAGGCGAGCGGCCTGGCGTGGCCGCTCGCCGACTAGTTCGCGCATAACCCGGTAGTTCTTCGCGGCTTCGGCACGTTTATCTCGCGCCCCGGGTCGTCGTTCAATCTGGTCGTGCCATCCCTGACGATAAGACTCCCCGAGCGCGCCGCAGCTGCACTTCACGACCTCGCCGAAGTCGAGTGCCGTTCGACGAAGGATCAGGCTGCGTTCCTCATCCTCGAGGGACTCCGTGCAGCATCACCGGCGACGACGCCCGCAGCGGGGCCGCGACGGCGGCGAGACCGCCGGCCGATCGGGAGGGCAGCCGCATCCGTCCGCTCCGCTGGGACAACCCGCAGGCAGGGGACTGAGAACGCCGTTGAGTCGACGGGCGCATGAACGTCCCCGTCGAGAACGCCCTGGCGATGGCAGCCACCGGATGGCGTGTGATCCCGCTGCACACGCCGATCGACGGCGCGTGCGATTGCCATCGGTCCGACTGCTCCTCGCCCGGCAAGCATCCCCGGACGAAGAACGGTCTCAGCGACGCGACCACGGACGCCGATCAGATCCGCAAATGGTGGGGCATGTGGCCCACGGCGAACATCGGCGCCGTGGTCCCGGACGGCTTCATCGTGGTCGACCTGGACGTGGCCGACCTCGCCACGGTCTTCAAGAGCGACGAGCTGCCGAGAACGGCGACCTCGAGGACGGGCCGTGGCCGCCACCTGATCTACCGCACGACCACGCTGATCCGGCCGAAGGTCGGCGTCAGGGAGCATGTCGACCTCCGGGGGCCCGGCTCCTACATCGTCGTCCCGCCCTCGCTCCACATCAGCGGCGTGCGCTACGGGTGGGTCGTGCCCATCGAGGATGGGATCGCCGACGCGCCGGCATGGGTCGCAGATGCAGCCCAATCGCCTCGGGCGGCAGTCGATCGTCCAGACGACCTGGACCTCATCCCCGAAGGCAAGCGGAACGCGGTCCTGGCCTCGCTGGCCGGTGCCATGCGTCGGCCCGGCATGACCGCGGCCGAGATCGAGCCCGCGCTGCTGGCGGTGAATGCTGGCCGCTGTCAACCGCCTCTGTCCGACGATGAGGTCCGCGCGATCGCCGCCAGCGTGGGGCGCTACCCGCCGGGCAGTGGGCGGGCGATCCCGCCGCGACCAGTGGCCGCCGCCGATGACGGCGATCCTGCAGCGACCGACGACCCCGAGGGCGCGCCGGAGTCGGAACCAGGCGATCCGGGACCCGTCGGATCCGCGGCGGGCGGGAAGCAATCCCAGGCGACCCAGCTCCTCGATCTTGTTGCGGACGTGGAGTTCTTCCACACAGCGGATGACGTTGCCTACGCCCGCATCGAGCGCGACGGCCATCATGAGGTCTGGCCCCTCGGATCGAAGGCCCTTCGAGCTTGGCTGTCCCGCCGGTTCCACCAGGCCTACGGTCGGGCCGCTGGCGGCCAGGCCCTTCGCGATGCGCTCGACGTCCTGATGGGCCGGGCGCTCTTCGAGGGGTCCGAGTGTCCGGTGTACGTCCGAGTCGCTGGCGATGGCAACGACATCTACCTCGACCTGGGCGACCCGCTCTGGCACGCGGTCAGGATCACGGCCACCGGCTGGGAGATCGTCGCTGATCCGCCCGTTCGATTTCGCCGCCCGAAGGGCCTGCTTCGCTTACCTGCGCCCATCCGTGGCGGCAGCGTCGATCAGCTCCGTCGATTCGTGAACGTCCGCGACGACGACCAGGACCACCAGTGGCGCCTGTTCATCGGCTGTCTCGTGGCGGCATTCCGGCCGAGCGGTCCGTATCCGATCCTCGCTCTGAACGGTGAGCATGGCTCGGCCAAGTCCACCTCGGCGAAGATCCATCGTCGCTTGATCGACCCCAACAAGAGCGTCACCCGCGCGGCGCCGCGTGACGAGCGCGATCTGGCGATCGCGGCGACCAACGGTGCCGTCATCTCCCTCGACAACCTCTCATCGGTCCCGGACTGGCTCAGCGACACGCTGTGCCGGGTCTCGACCGGGCTGGGCTTCAGCACCCGAACCCTGTACGAGAACGACGAGGAGACTCTGTTCGACGCCTGCCGTCCGATCGTCGTCAACGGCATCGGCGTCCTGGGCACGCGGAGCGATCTGCTCGACCGCACGATCGAGCTCGAACTGCCGCGGATCCCGGACGAACGCCGCCAGGATGAGGCCCAGTTCTGGGCCGCGTTCGATCGCGAGCAGCCGGCGATCCTAGGCGCACTCCTCGACGCGGTGTCAGGCGCAGTCGGCCGGTTGGACCAGGTCCAGCTCGAACGGGCGCCCCGGATGGCGGACTTCGCCCGCTGGGTCGTCGCAGCCGAACCGGCGCTGGGTTGGCCCGCCGGCTCGTTCCTGAAGGCGTACACGGGCAATCGAGACGCCATTCACGAGATCGCCCTCGACGCGGCGGTGATCGTTCCGCCCATGCGCACGCTGCTGGAATCGGGCGAGTACACCGGGACTGCGACGGAACTCCTCGATCGGCTCGCTGGCATCGTGGGCGAGTCCGCGGCGCGGCGCAGAGGCTGGCCGGGGAGTGCAACGTCTCTCTCGCGGGAGCTGGCCCGGATCGCGCCCAACCTCCGCTCGGTCGGCATCGAGGTCGAGAAGCGTCGCGAGTCGCACGGACGCCGCGTGATCGCCATCCGACTGGCACCCGAAACGCCGTCACCAGCGTCACCGCCGTCACCTGCCCGAGGCGCTGGTGACGCAAGGTCTCCTGCGGGTGACGGGACAGGTCTGCCCGACGAGCCGAGCGTCACCCAGGATCGTACCCGGGGTGACACGGGTGACGCTGGTGACGGTCCCTCGCCCCTCGTGTCGCCTACTGGGATGGATGTCGCCCGGGAAGCGCTGCGTATCTTCGCCGACGACCTCACTGACGAGTCGGCAGCACGCCTCCGAGCCGTGGTCGATGGGCCAGATGGCTTCGAGTGGGGCGGCCTCGCGTGACCGGCCAGGTCCAACTGCCAGTGGAGCGTGATCCGCTCATCGCCGCTCTCGCCCGCTACATCGAGGCGCTTCATCATCGCTATCCCGACGGCCCAGACCAGATGCGCCGGGACACCCTTGACGGCAGAGCAATGATCACCCGGATGTCGGACCGTCGGAAGGGCCCAGCCGCATGAAGCACCTACCTCGCTCGGTCGACGAAATCCGGGGTCTCCGGGCGGCCCGCTGGATCAGGGAGTCAACGGCCGGTCAATATGACCGATACGGCCCGGCGAGCCAGCGCGAGCAGCAGGACCGGTTCATCGAGCGTCACGGCCTCGTCGATACGGGGCTCGTGTACCAGGTCGCTCACAGCGGTCGCACCGTCTGGCGTTCGTCCATGATGGCCACGATGGTCGAGGACCTCCGGTCGGGCCGGTTCGACCTCCTCCTGACGGGATACTCGGACCGCTGGCAGCGGAACCTGCGCCGGACGCTCGAACTGCTTGAAGACGAGCTACATCCGAACGGGGTCGCGCTGGTGATGTGCGACCGGAAGATCCTGAGCTCCGATCCCTCCGACTGGGACGAGCTGATCTCCGAAGCCGCCGGGGCGGAGAAGTACAGCCGCCGCCTGTCCGAGCGGATCACCGAGGGCTATGCCGCCAAGTTCGACCAGGAGCGCGACCCCGGTGGCCATGCCGCCCTCGGCTTCCGTCGCCTGCCGGAGCCGCCGCACACGCTCGAGATCGACCCCGAGCGCATGCCGATCGTCGTCGGCCTGTTCGAGCGCTACGCCCTGGGCAACGTCAGCGCGACGCAGCTCGAGGCAGAGACGGGGTTTGCCGCCACCCGTATCCGGATGATCCTGATGAACCCCCTCTACAACGGCTGGATCCGCCGCCACCGTGGCAAGAACGAGACGCGCCGTCCGGCACCGTGGCGGGCGACGCCGCCCGTCTCAGACGAGCTGTGGGCGCGGGTGGAGGAGGTTCGGCGCGCCAAGACCCGCGGCGGGGGACCCAAGAACTGGGATCGCGTCGACCTGCTCGGCGGCCTCCTCGAATGCGTCTGTGGTCGGCAACTGCGGAACGATGGCACGTTCGCCGATGGCCGTCATCGCAAGCTCCATGCCAACCCGTGTGCCGCCTGGGGTCGCAAGGCTCGCCTCGGCGATCAGACCTGGGAAGGGCCGGTCTTGGCCCAGGTCGCTGGCATCGCGCTGGACGACGTCACCATGGCCTCGGTCGTCGCGGCGCTCGGGTCGAACCAGCAGCCGGTCGCGATCGACCGCGCGCGGCTCGATCGGCAGATCCGCGAGCTGGCGCTGGAGCACGCCGGCGGCCTGATCGGCGACGACACGTACCTGGCGCGCCTGAAGGCCCTCCGCGAACAGCGAGACGCCATCGTGGAGCGAACGGCCCAGGGCCTACCTGGCCACCGCGCGGTCGAATGGCTGCGCGCCCTCAGCGAGTCCTTCCAGACCGCAGACGTACCCAAGGAGAAGGCAGATCTGATGCACGCCATCTACGAGCGGATCACGGTCGCGGGCCCCGAGATCGTCGGTGTCCGGCTGACCGCGGCGGCCTACGCGCATGGATTGGCGCTGGCGCTGCCCGAAAAGGTTGCAATGGCGCGCCCGACAGGATTCGAACCTGCGACCTTCGGCTCCGGAGGCCGACGCTCTATCCACTGAGCTACAGGCGCGCGAGCCACGATGATAGCGG
>JAJZQV010000021.1 GCA_021803025.1 Actinomycetes bacterium
CTTTCCATCGGCAGGAGAACCATGGACACCGTACGTCTGGGCATCATCGGATTCGGCCAGCAGGGCGGCTACTACAGCCGGATCCTTGCCGCCTCCATGGTGCCGGGCATGACCTTGGGCGCGATCTGCGACACCGACCCCGCCCACCGGCAGGCGGCGCAGGAGCAGTACCCGGACGTCCCCGTCTTCGACGACGTCGACACGCTGCTCGCGAGAGACGGCATCGACGCGGTCGTCACGACCGTGCCGCACTACCTCCACCCCGAGATGGCGATCAAGGCCCTGAGCGCCGGCAAGCACACGCTCGTCGACAAGCCCGCCGGCGTGTACTCCAAGCAGGTGAGGCTGATGAACGAGTTCGCGGCGACCAAGCCCGAGCTCACGTTCGCGATCATGTTCAACCAGCGGACCAACCCGCTGTACGTCGAGCTCAAGCAGCTCCTCGACTCGGGCGAGCTGGGGGCCCTGCGCCACTGGAACTGGATCATCACGACGTGGTGGCGGCCGCAGGGCTACTACCGGCAGTCGGAGTGGCGCGCGACGTGGGGCGGTGAGGGCGGCGGCGTCCTCGTCAACCAGGCGCCGCACCAGATCGACCTGTCCCAGTGGCTGTGCGGGATGCCGAAGAAGGTCTTCGCGAAGCTCGGCTTCGGGTTCCGCCGCGACATCGCCGTCGAGGACGAGGTGGTCGCGGTCTTCGACCTCGGCGACGGCGCGACCGGTACGTTCACCACGTCGGTCCATGACGTCAAGGGCACCGACCGGCTCGAGATCCTCCTCGACAAGGGCAAGGTCGTCGTCGACGACTCGGCCAAGGTTACGATCACGCGCCTCTCCGAGGACGAGAAGGCGGCCTCCGACCGGACGACCCCCGAGAGCACGCAGCGGCTGTTCGCCGGCGAGAACATCCTGGGCGACGACTTCATCAGGACCGAGACGAAGTCGTACGAGTCGGTATGGGGTCAGCAGCACGCTGCGGTCCTCGAGAACTTCGCCGCGCACATCCTCCACGGGACGCCGCTCATCGCTCCGGGCAGCGACGGCATCAACGGTGTCCGGATGGCCAACGCCATGCACCTCTCTGCGTTCCTCGGCCGCGAGGTCGACATCGACTTCTCCGAGGACGAGTACCTCACCGAGCTCAACGCGAGGATCGCAGCCGAGGGGAAGTTCCCGCAGCAGCAGGTGTGACCATCGCGCGGCGTGAGGACATGAGGGTCTTCCCAGGCTGACGCCCGGCGCCGGGAAGCCGCCGTACCCTACGGGCCGTGACAGGCGTCGACCTCGCAGAGGTGTCCATCCGCTACGGGGACGTCGTGGCGGTCGACCGCCTGACTCTCCACGCCGCGCCGGGACGCGTCCTCGGCATGCTCGGCGGCAACGGCGCAGGCAAGTCGTCGACGCTTCGGGCCATCGGCGGCGTCAACGCGCACACCTCCGGCCGGCTGTGTGTAGGGGGCTTCGACCTCGCCACCCCGGACGGCGCCGACGCCGCCAGGGCCCTTGTCGGGTACTGCCCCGACATCGGCGGCCTCATCGCCCAGGCCACGCCCGACGAGCACATCGACCTCCTGGGCTCGCTCCGGGGGAGCCGCGGGAAGCGTGCTGTGGGGGACGATCTGGTGGAGCGGTTCGGCCTGTCGACGGTACGGGACCGGCCCGCCGGCACCTTCTCCCACGGCATGCAGCGCCGCCTCTCGGTGCTGCTGGCCGTGCTCGCCGCGCGCGAGGTCCTCGTCCTGGACGAGCCGTTCGACGGAGTCGACCCGTCCGGCGTGGAGGTGACGGTCTCCGCGATCCGTGACGCCGCACGCGCAGGCATGGCGGTCATCGTGTCCACCCACCTCCAGCAGCTGCTCACCTCCGCCTGCGACGACGTGGCGGTCCTCGTCAAGGGACGGCTCGCGGCCAGCTGCGGGTCCGACGAGTTGAGCGGCCCTGACGGGGAGCGGCGCTATGCCGACCTGCTGCGGTCGGATGTGGTCGAGGCGGTCGCGTGACGGGCCTCCTGGACGAGGTCGTACAAGGTCTGGCGGCGACCATCCGGCTGTCACGGCTCCGCGCGAGGGTCCGCACACCGCAGGCGAGGCTTCGGGCGCGGGTCGCGGCCGGCGTCGCCCTCTGTCTCCTCGTGGCGGCCGCGGCGACCGGCGACGTCGTCACCTGGTCGGCCGCGCACTCCTCGCTGGCCTCGCCCTTGTCCCGCCATCTTCTCGGGGACTCCTCCGTCGGCCTGTCGACTGCGCTCGGTGCCGTCCTCGCCGGTGTCGTCTTCGCCCCCATCACCGGGGCGGCGGCCCAGGCCCAGTTCCCCGACGCCGACCTGGCTGGGATCCGGCCGAGCCGTCTGTACCGGTACTTCGACGGGCTCTGGAACTCCGTCCTGTCGCCGGTCGGGGTCTCGCCACTGCTGCTCCTGATGGCGGCCGCGTCGGTCGCGACGGCCGACGGCCGCGGTCGCGCCACCGCGGTGCTCGTCGTCCTCGTGACGTGGCTCGCGGCCATGCTCGTCATGGCCCTGTTCGCATGGACGATCGAGCTCACCCGGCGTCGATGGGTGGCCCGGCTCCGCTGGTACCTGGCCGTCGTCTCGGCCCTTGTCGCGGCTCTCGCGGTTCTCGTGGACCCTGCCCACGGGCGCGGTGTCTTCGGCCTCGCTCCTGCGCTCCAGCGCCTCATAAGGGCCGGGGCGGCCGACTCCGCGGTCTCGGTGTCGGCGGGTCTCGCGGCACTGATCCTCGTGGCCGTCGTCGTGCTCGTCGCGGGCCTTCTCATGTGCCGGCGCACGCTCACCCTGCCGGCGGCGGTCGAGCGCCTGCGCCAGCGGACGGGCTCCGTGTCCGTGCCGGTGAACCCCTCGTGGGCGATGCTCACGATGCTCGCGACGACGCTCGTCCGTACCCGCGAGGTGCGACGCCCGATCATCATGATGCTCGCGGTGGCGATGCCCCTGCTGTTCGCGTGGATCCACTACTCCGGCGGTGACCCGAGTTCCATGCTGGCATCCGTCACCATGGTGGTGCCCCTCGCCATGTCCCTCGGATGGGGCGTCAACGTGTTCGGCGTCCTCGGCGGGGCCGTGACGCTGCTCCTCGCCCAGCCCGGCGCCTGGAAGCTGCTGATCCGTCACGTGGTCCTCGTCCAGCTCGTCGCGTCGGTCGGACTCGGCCTGGTGCTCATGGTCGTGGCCGTCGCCACCTCGACCCTGCCCTGGTCGGTCCTCCCCGCGTACGTCGCCGGACTCGCCGTCTCGTCGGTCATCGCAACGGGCCTGTCGGTGCGCTACTCGGTCGAGAAGCCGCACCGGACACGCCTCACCGGACGCGGGGACCCGCTCGTCCCACCCATCGTCGGCATGGGGTACGTGATCCGGATCATGCTCACCGGCGCCACGACGGGTCTCGCCGTCGCCGTGACCGCGGGACTCCTGCCCTGGGTCGCCGCCGTCGTGTGCGTGGTCGTCGCGCTCTCGGCCTACCGGTCCTGGCGCCGCCTCTCCCGGCGGTGGGCCGACCCCGCGCACCGGTCCTGGGTCGCCGCCCTCGTGGGGGCGATGTAGTCAGAACCGCCTGCGCAGCTCGGCGATCCGCGCCTCGACCTGCTCGGTCGTGGCCGCAGCGAGCGACGGGCCACCGCAGCGCCTGCGAAGGTCCGCGTGGATGTGCGCATGAGGGACGCCATGGATCCGTGCGTACTGGGCGACGAGACTGTTGAGCTCCTTGCGCCGCGCCTCGAGCGCTCGGGCCAGGCTCTGCTCCCGGGGAGCCGGGCCTCTGTCGAGGCGGTCACGGCGTGCGATCTGCCGTCGTTGGCGGTCGCTGAGGAGCCGCGACACCTGGTCGGGTTCGAGCAGCCCAGGAAGTCCGAGGTAGTCCTGCTCGTCGGCCGACATGGGCGCGGCGTGCATGCCGTACGCCTGGGAGTCGAACAGGACGTGGTCGAAGACGGCCTCGGACTCGAGCACGGCGAACTGGTCGTCGAGGTCGTCGGGCGCCGTCTGCTCCCGGTTCGCGGCGGCGAGGAGGTCCTCTTCGGGAGACCACAGGTCCTCGCCCGAGGTCCGCCTCCCGAGGACGTGGTCGCGCTCCCGCTCGAGCATGGCCGCGTGGGCGAGGAGGACGGGGACCGTGGGCAGGAAGACGGTGGCGAGCTCGCCACGGCGTCGCGCGCGGACGAACCGGCCGACCGCTTGGGCGAAGAACAGGGGAGTGGACGTCGCGGTCGCGTAGACGCCGACAGCCAGCCTCGGCACGTCCACCCCCTCGGACACCATCCGCACCGCCACGAGCCACCGCGCGTCGCCCTCGCGGAACTTCTCGATGCGCCGGCTCGAGCCGGCGTCGTCACTGAGCACCAGGGTGGGCTTCGCGCCCGTCAGCTCGTGGAGCAGCCGGGCGTAGGCCCGGGCCTTCGTCTGGTCGGTCGCGATGACGAGGCCTGCCGCGTCGGGCACGTGGCGTCTCACCTCGTCGAGGCGGCGGTCGGCCGAGTGCAGCACGGAGGAGATCCACTCGCCGTTCGGGTCGAGCGCGGTGCGCCAGGCCTGTGCCGTGACGTCCTTGGTGAGCGGGTCATTGAGCGAGGCCGAGATCTCGTCCCCGGCCTTGGTGCGCCAGCGCATTGGACCTCCGTAGGCCATGAACACGACGGGCCGCACGACGTGGTCGCGCAGCGCGTCGGCATAGCCGTACGAGTAGTCCGCGCTGCTCCTCGGGATGCCGTCGGGACCGGGCTCGTACGAGACGTACGGGATCGGGTTGACGTCCGACCGGAACGGCGTCCCCGTCAGCAGGAGCCGACGGACCGCCGGCTCGAACGCGCTGCGGACCGCGTCGCCCCAGCTCAGCGAGTGGCCCGCGTGGTGGACCTCGTCGAGGATGACGAGCGTCTTCGAGCTCCGGCACCGGGTCTCCACGCCGTGGGCGTTCATCGCGACGCCCGCGTACGTCGTGCAGATGCCGTCGAACTGGCGCGACCGCGCGCCGCGTGTGTTCCCCACCCCCGGGTCGAGGTGGATCCCCACGCGAGCCGCCGCGTCGGCCCACTGCACCTTGAGATGCTCCGTCGGTGTGACGACGATCATCCGCTCCACGGTCCGGCGAGCGAGAAGCTCCGACGCGACGCGCAGGGCGAACGTCGTCTTGCCCGCGCCGGGTGTGGCGACGGCGAGGAAGTCCTGGTGGTCACCAGAGAGGTACGCGTCGAGCGCCTCCTGCTGCCAGGCGCGCAGCGCCGAGGCCGTGCCCCACGGAGCGCGGCCCGGGAAGGCCGGGGAGATGGACTCCTGGGCTGTCGCGAGCTTCACCATGGGGTGACGGGTCGGTCGTGGGCTGGTGGCATGGGACCACGGAGGCTACCCGGCGAAGGGCGGGGACACGACCAGGACCCACCCGCCGGACGGAGATCGGCTGTCTATTTCTCGCCGAGTGAGACCACCGCGTCCACGAGCCTCTCCGCGCTGCCGGGTGCGTACGGGCCGGGCATCCCGTAGTAGCGGTGGGCGTCGCGCACCTCGTACCCGCCGTGCGCGTACTCCTCGGCAGTCGGGAGGTAGCCGGACACGCCGTCGCAGTAGCCGAGGACGAGCGTGCGCTCACCCAGCCCGGCCCGCACCTGCTCGGCGACACCGAGGAACGGCTCCCCGGGGAGCGTCGCGATCCGCACGTCGCCGAGCGAGATGAGCCCCACGCGCGCCAGCCAGCTGCTCGGCTCCGGGAGCCTGGCGAGCCAGTCGTCGGCCCAGGCGACCCACGTCTCGTACAGGGCGCTCCGCTCGGGCGGGAGGGCCGCCGCCAGACGCACCCACTCCTCGCGCTCGGCAGCCACCTCGGCGGGGTCGAGCGAGGTGACGTCGAGCGGTACCACGTCGGTGGCCATCGTGGTCCTCCCGGGCGGAAGCCTGGTCGACTCCGCCAGCGCAGCGAGCGCGGCACGGGCGACGGTCCTGCCCGTGGCCGCTGCCGCCTCGACGTCCCGGCCCGGGGTCTGCGCAGCGCTGTAGTCCTCCTCGGCGGTGTGGCGGTCGTCGTTGACGTCTCCCGCGCAGCCCTGGGCGAAGACGCAGACCGAACCGGGCAGCGCCGCCTCGAGCTCGTCGCGCAGCGGACCCACGTAGTCGGAGGAGATGAGGGTGTTCGCGGCGCTCAGCACGACGGGGTGCATCGGGTACGTGACGAGCGTGGCCACGGTGTGGTCCGGAGCGTCGAACGCGAGAACCTGTACGGGCGGGTCGATCTCGAGGTCGTCGTGGCGCCGGTTGCGACCGACTCCGACCGACCAGCGCTCCCCGTACCGCACGGTGACGGGCACCTGTCGGTGCCGCGCCCTCGTCAACGCCTCGACGAAGGCCTGCTCGACCGTCCGGAGCATGTCCGGGGCGAAGGTGCCCATGCCGCCGGGGGTGAGACAGGGCCCCGCATGGGTGTGGGTAGCGGCGACGACGACGTCACGGACACCGGCGGGTCGGGCGGCGCGCAGCTCCGCGCACGTCGTCTTGCGCAGGGCGCAGCAGTCGACCACGACGACGCCGACGTCGTCGAGGACGAGCGCCCGTACGGTCAGGGGGTCGTGCACACCGGTGCTGGGGGAGAGCCGGGCGGCGTAGCCGGTCATGGGCGTCCCCACGGGGACGTCGACGGCGAGGGTCGCGGCGCCCGCCGTCAGCACGTGAGGGCTCCAGTCGTCGCTCATGGTCTGCGCTCCTCGTTCGAGGCAAGCGTGGCACGATGCGCCCATGCGCGACGTGGGTACGCCGGAACAGCCTGCGGTGAGGTTCGACGGCGGCGACGAGTTCCGGGCGTGGCTGCTCGACAACCACGCCGACGGGCTGTGGGTGGCACTGGCGAAGAAGCACGTGCCGGACCCGCGTGCCGCGGCGTTCTGGGCCGCGTCCGCCCCGAGCTACCGGCGCGTGGCCATGCACTGGGTGGTGTCGGCGAAGCAGGAGGCCACGCGCGACCGGAGGATGGCCCAGCTCGTCGAGGACTCCGTGGAGGGGCGGCTCATCCCGAGCCAGCGGTACGGCGCGGAGCCCGGCTGGCTGGCGAGGGCGCGCGCGCGGGATGCCGCCGGCTGACGGGTGTGGCGTGGAGCCGGCTGCAGATCTCGCCGCAGCCGGCGGCAGTCAGGACAGGCGTGCCCGGCGCGCCGCGCGGTGCAGGACGTCGAGGATCGGGCGCCCGAGGACCACGAGGCCGATGCTCGTCGACACCGCGCGACCCGTGTCCCAGCCGGCCGTCGAGGTGAGCAGCGTGTACAAGCCGAAGCGCCGCAGGTTGTCGAGCCACGGCGCGCCGGGCACGTAGTCCAGCCCGCCCGCAGGGCCGCCGTAGTCGGCGGTCGCGATGCCGGTGAGGGTCGGCCACGACCAGAGGTTCATGATCGCGCCGTACAGGTAGGCGGCGGCGATCCCGTAGCCGACGAGCATCGCGAGGTGGCCCACCGTCGCACGGCCGCGGGCCTTCCCCGGAAGCAGGCCCGCCCCGAGCCCCACCCAACCGGCGGCCAGCATCTGGAACGG
This sequence comes from Actinomycetes bacterium, assembly GCA_021803025.1. Lineage (GTDB taxonomy): Bacteria > Actinomycetota > Actinomycetes > Propionibacteriales > Propionibacteriaceae > Fen-668. The sequence continues at coordinate 7,520 of JAJZQV010000021.1, forward strand.
CAGCCACGGGCCGACACCTGCGGTGAAGAGGGCGGACGTGGCCATCGACGTCGCTCCGAGGACGAACCCGAAGCCGGGTCCGAACGCCCTTCCGGCGAGGATGAGCAGCACGAACATGAACTCGATGCCTGCCGTGCCGGCCCCCAGCGCCGGCCTGAGGGCGGCGTTGATCGCGGTGAGCACGCCGAGGAGCGCGAGGGTGCGGGTGTCCATCCCGCCGTCGGAGAGCTGGCTGAGCACGATGACGACGATGACGGGCACGAGGGCGGCGAAGACGACGGGCGCACCCTGGGTCTCCGCCCATCCGGTGGGGGAGGGGACGAGCAGCGGCCAGGCGAACAGGAGCAGTCCTGCGAGGGACGCCAGCGCGAGGATGGCTCCCGACCTCGCCCCGATCCGTACGGACACCTCGGGCGGGGAGACGTCCAGCTCGGCCCCCGCCGTCACGACGCGGCCCTCGCCGTCAGCACCTCGGCCACGGTGAGCAGCTCGACGGGCGCGTACACCCGTGCGCACTGCGTCGCCAGCATCGCCGACGACGTGATGATGTCGCGGGCGGGGCCGTCGTCGACGATCTCGCCCTCGGCCATGACGACGACCCGGTCGCACGTGGCGGCGACGAACTCGGCGTCGTGCGTGGCGATGACGACCGTACGGCCGGCGTCGGCCTGGCCGCGGAGGATCCGGGTCAGAGCCGCCTTGCCGGCGTAGTCGAGTCCTCGGGTGGGCTCGTCGAGCAGCACGACGCGGGGCTCCCGCACGAGCTGGACGGCGAGGACGAGCGCCAGCTTCTGCCCCTCGGACAGGTCGCGGGGGTGCTGGTCGCGCTCCACGCCGTCGACGAGCTCGTCGAGGATCCTTCCTGCCGACCCCGCGGACCGGTCGGCGTCGGCATCTGCCAGTGCCAGCTCTTCGGCGACGGTCGGCAGGTACAGCACGTCCGATGCCGTCTGCGGGACCAGCGCCACGTCGCCGGGGACGGCCGGCATCCCGTCGATGGTGATGCGGCCCGCCTTGCGCGAGCCGGACCCCTGGACGGCCCAGAGCAGCGACGACTTGCCGCACCCGTTGCGGCCTACCAGTGCGGTCACGAGTCCGGCACCGGCCGTGAGGGTGGCACCGCGGACGGCCACGAGCGACCCGTACGAGACGACGACGCCGTCGGCCACCAGACCTTCGCCCGTGGCGGCCGCGAGGGTCCCCAGGACGGGCGGGTGCTCGCGCCAGGCCGTCCGCTCGGCCCGGGCCGTACGACGCCCGTCACGGATCGTGAGGGGCAGCGGCGACCAGCCGGACCGCCGGCCCAGCTCGACCAGCGGGGGCGCGACGGGGGAGACGGACAGCATCTCCCGCGGCTCCCCCGAGCGTACGGAGCCTCGCGAGACGAGGATGACACGGTCGCAGAACTCGACGACCCTCTCCATGCGGTGCTCGGCCATCACGACGGTGAGCCCGAGGTCGTGGACGAGCCGGCTGAGCAGGGACACGACATCCTCGGCGGCGACAGGGTCGAGGGCGGAGGTCGGCTCGTCGAGGACGAGAACCCTGGGGCGCGCCGTGAGCACCGAGGCGATGGCGACCCGCTGCTGCTGGCCGCCCGACAGGGTGCGGAGCGCCCGCCGGCGCAGGTCCGTGATCCCCAGCAGGTCGAGGACCTCCTCGACCCGGACGCGCATGCGGCTCGGGTCGACGCCGAGCTGCTCCATCCCGAAGGCCAGCTCCGACTCGACGGTGTCGGTGACGAACCCGGCCAGGGGGTTCTGGCCGACGTAGCCGATCAGGTCGGCGAGCTCGCGCGGTGCGGCCGACGTGATGTCCGTGCCGTCGAGGACGACACGCCCGGTCCGGTGACCGCCGGTGAACCGTGGCACGAGGTTGGTGAGGCAGCCGAGGAGGGTGGACTTGCCGCTGCCGGTCTGCCCGGCGACGAGCGCGAGGTCGCCCTCGGGAATGTGCAGGGTCACGTCGTCGAGGACGGCAACCGGCGAGTCCGCGTACCTGACTGTCACACCGTCGAGCGTGATCATGCGGTCGCCTCCGAGGTGGCGACCGGCGCGGGTGGCGTGATCGCCGAGGGGAGCAGGGCGACCACCGCGGCGACCAGGAGAGGGAGCGGCAGGGTCGGGATGTCCAGCGTGGGAAGGATCGCCGGGCTGAGGGCGGCTGCGTCGGGCCCGGCACCCACTGCCGCGACGGCTGCGACCGGCGCGAAACCGCAGGCAACCGTCAGCAGCTCCGGGAGCAGCCAGCGGTCGGGTCGGTACCGCGACCTGCGGACGCCGTGACCCGACAGGCGGATGCTCAGCAGCGCCGCGAGGACGCCCGCGACGAGGAGGGCGTCTCGCAGGTGGACGGTGACCACCGACCCGAGAGCGACCGACGGCAGCGTGCCGGACACGAGGTCGTACGCGAAGACCATGAGGCACCCGACGGAGGCGAAGGCGGTGAGCGCGGCCATCACCCGATGGCGCCGGCTGCCCGCAGGGGCGCGGCCGAACCCGCGCGCGTCCATGGACGCGGCGAGCGAGATGGCGGAGTCCAGTGCGTCGGCCAGCACGGGGACGACGAGGCCGCGGACCAGGCGCGACCGTTCGCGCCAGGACCGCGCCTGGGCGCTCGACTGGCGAAGCCGCCGTGCCCGGGCGACCCGCGCGGCGGACTCGGCGAGCTGGGGGAAGACGGTCACGGCGACGACGAGGACCGTGCCGATCTCGTACAGTGCCGCGGGCAGACTCCGCAGCAGCCTCCGCGGGCTGGCGAGCGAGTTCGCCGCCCCGACGACGACGATGATCGTGCCGAGCTGGAGGCCGTCGTACGCGCCGTACAGGATGGACTCGAGCGACACCGGCCCGAGGAGCCGTACGCCCGCCACGACCGACGGGAGCGGGATGCGCGGCAGGGTGAAGAGCACGTGGTCGCCGTCGCCGCCGCCGAACACGATCCGGTAGAGGATCCGCACGACGAAGACCGCGGCCCCGAGGATCGCGTACAGGCGGAACGACCGTGCCCAGGGTCCGTCGTCACGCCGGGACACGACGACGAAGGTGGCGGCCGCGAGCAGCAGGCCCTCGACGAGGGGGTTTGTCGTGAGGCTCGCGGCGGTCATGATGCCGAGGGCCCACAGCCACCACGCGACGGGATGGAGCGACCGCGGCAGCCGGTACACCGCCCAGCCCGACCGTACGGACGCGACGGCGGAGCTCACGGCCGCAACCTTCGGGGGACGTGGCCGAGCGAGCAGGTTCTCCCGGCGGCGGGGCGCTGAGCCCTCATCCGACCCCTCTCCCAGTCCGATGGTGGAGGCCCGATCAACCGTCCGGTGCACCACGTCTGTAGTCCTCGACAGATCCGTACGTCCCTGCGGCATTCCGGCTCGTGACATGTCGTCACACACGGCTGCGGGTCAGCGCCGGGTTCGGACCGGCTTCCCCACAGGGACCTGCGATAGCGCGCTCAGGCTATCAGCCCCGGGCCTGTCCGGGACGGGCCCGGGCGGAGTCTCGCGGACAAGCCCAGCCGCGGCGGGTCTCTCTCCTCACGGGACCGATCGTCGACCCGCGACTCCGGTACGGCGTGGTGGGGCGTGCTGCGCGGCGGCCGAGTCCCTATGCGATCCGTGGACGGAACCGTCCCCGTCACCGACCCGCGGCGGTAGCCTCACCCGAGTGGCGACGACCGAGGACGTGCGGAGCGACCGTGGCGTCCGCGTTCACGGTACGGGGCTCGGCGCGCGTCCGATCGCGCTCGCCGGCGGCGGCATGGTCGTCGGTGCGGCTGGCCTCGCCGCCGGGGGCAGGTCGGGGCTGGTGCCGATGAGCTTCCGTACCGCGCCCGTCGAGCTGGTCGCGTCCTTCATCGCCCTCACCGACGTGCTGTTCGCCCTGGAGTTCGCGTGGCTGCTGCTGGGCGAGCTGCCCCGGCCCGTACAGCTCCTCGGCGGCGTCGTGCTGGTTGTCGGCGTCGCGATGGTCAAGCTCGGCGAGGGCCGTGCGGCCGACGCCTCCCCGGAGCCCCTGACGTGAGGCTGCCCCTCACCCCGGCCACGCGGATGGGCCTGTCCATCGCCGCGGCGGTCGGCGTGTACGGCGTCTCGTTCGGGGCTCTCTCGATCGGGTCGGGCCTGTCCGTGCTGCAGACCTGCGTCCTGAGCCTGGTCATGTTCACGGGGGGCTCCCAGTTCGCGTTCATCGGCGTCGTCGGGGGCGGGGGAACGGGGGCGGCGGCCTGGGCCGCGGCCACGCTGCTCGGGGTCCGCAACGGGGTGTACGCGGTCTCGCTCAAGACCCTCATCGAGCCGCCCGCAGCTCTCGTCCCCCTCATGGCCCACCTCACCATCGACGAGTCGACGGCCACGGCGACTGCGCAGGCCGACCACGACGAGCGGGTGCGCGGCTTCTGGGCCGCCGGGGTCGGCATCTACGTCCTGTGGAACGCGTCCACGCTCGTGGGGGCCCTCGCCGGCGACGCCATCGGGGATCCGCGTCGCTGGGGTCTCGACGGGGCGGCGGTGGCGGCGTTCCTGGGTCTCCTGTGGCCGCGGCTCACGGGACGTGACCCCGTCGCGCTCGCGGTCGTGTCGGCGCTCGTCACCGTCATGGTGCTGCCCGTCGTGCCGCCCGGCATCCCGGTCCTCGTCGCGGCGGCGGCCACGGCGCTGTGGTGGACGTGGCAGCACCGGCGAGGAGCACGGGGATGAGCCTGTGGTTCTGGGTGCTCGCGGCGGTGGTGGCCGCGTACGCGATCAAGGTGTCCGGCTACCTGCTGCCCCGCAGGCTGCTCGACCGGCCGGTGGTCGTGCGGCTGGCGACGGGTCTCACGGTGGGACTCCTCGCGTCCCTCACCATCCTCAACACGGTCGGCAAGGGACAGGGCATCGTCCTCGACTCGCGCATGCTCGCGCTCGGGACAGCCGCTGTCGCCCTGTGGCTCAAGGCGCCGTACCTCGTCGTCGTGCTCGTCGGAGCCGCGTCGGCCGGGCTGGGAAGGCTCGCCGGGCTGCCCTGAGCGGTCCGCTCAGCCCGGGAGCCGTCCGTGTTTCGCGGCCATGCGGACAGGTCGAGGCTCACGAACCGGAGGAACTGCGACACGAGGTTCTGGCGCCGGGCGAGGGCTCCCCTCGTGGGAAGGGGTGACACAGCGACCCGGTCCGCAGCTCCGGATCGCGTCGGAACATCTTGTCCCGGGCAGGAGGACACAATCTACGCTGCGGTAGTTTGATGGAACGAGACGGAGAAGGAATCGCGCCATGGACGCAGGACATCTCGCCATCAGGTTCCTCGACGTGGCGGCGCGTCATGCTCGACGACCCGCCACGAGGATCGCCGACGGGAACGGCTGGACCGTCCGCTCGTACGGCGAGCTCGCGGCGGACGTGCGTCGCCTGGCCGCTCGGCTCGTCGACCTCGGCCTGCAGCCCGGGGACCGGGTGGCGATCTTCGCCCCCAACCTTCCCGAGTGGACGCTCGTCGACCTGGCCTGCGCCTCCGCGGCGCTCGTCTCGGTCCCGCTGTACGACACGAGCACGGCTACCCAGGCCCGCCACATCCTCGCGGACTCCGGTTCCCGCATGGTCTTCGTCGGCGGCGACGAGGAGCTGGCGAAGGTGGCGGAGGTCCGCCACGAGCTGCCGGCGCTGGAGCGGGTCGTGACCTTCGGGCCGTCGTCCAGCTCCGAGGCGTCGACCCTGGCCGACGAGGTCGCCGCGGCACCGACGGACACCTCCGCCGTCGAGTCGCGGCTTGAGACCGCCCGCGCGGACGACCTGGCGACAATCATCTACACCTCGGGCACGACGGGCGAGCCGAAGGGCGTGATGCTCACCCATCGCGGCTTCTCGCATCAGGTGGACGTGCTCAACGACTACTTCGTCATCACCGACAACGACGTGTCCCTGTGCTTCCTTCCGCTGAGCCACGCCCTGGAACGCGCCTGGACGTACGTGGTCCTCGACAACGGCGCGCTCAACACCTACGTGCCGGACCCGCGCACGGTCCCCGAGTCGATGGTACGGGCGCAGCCGACCCTGCTCGTCAGCGTGCCCCGGCTGTTCGAGAAGGTCTTCCTCGCCGCTCACGACAAGGTGGCGGGATCGCGTCCGAAGCAGCGGATCATGAGCTGGGCGCTCGGAGTGGGCCGCGCCTACCACGCGGCACGTGAGGAAGGGCACGGGCTCAGCGCGTTCGTTCGCCTGCGCTTCCTGCTGGCGGACCGGCTCGTCCTGCGGAGCGTGCGGGACGCGATGGGCGGCCCGAAGAAGGTCCTCGCGTGCGGCGGAGCGCCCCTGCGCCGGGACGTGGAGGAGTTCTTCTACGCGTGCGGGCTGCTCGTGCTCCAGGGGTACGGGCTCACCGAGACCTCGCCCCTCATCAGCTTCCCGTCGCCCACCAGGCACCGTTTCGGCACCGTCGGGCGCGTCGTCGACGGCGGCGAGGTCCGCCTCGGCGAGGACGACGAGATCCTCTACCGCGGCCCCAACGTCATGCTCGGCTACTGGAACAAGCCCGACGAGACGGCCGCGGTGCTCGTCGACGGGTGGCTGCACACGGGTGACGTGGGACATCTCGACAGCGAGGGCTACCTCACGATCACCGATCGCATCAAGGACCTCATCGTCACGAGCAACGGCAAGAACATCGCGCCGTCGTCGATCGAAGGTCTCCTGGCAAGCGACCCGCTCTTCGAGCACACGCTGCTCCTGGGCGACAACCGCCCGTACCTCACTCTCCTCGTCGCGCCGGCGCTGCCGCATCTCGAGAACATCGCGCGTCAGCTCAAGGTCAGCTGGTCGCACCGTGACGAGCTCCTCAACCATCCCGCGGTCCTCGACGAGCTCAAGCGGCGCGTGGACGCGCTGACCACGAAGCTCGCGGGCTACGAGCAGATCCGCGACCTCAGGCTGCTCATCGAGGAGTTCACGCTGGAGAACGGACTGCTCACCCCGACGCTGAAGGTCAAGCGCAAGGAGGTCGAGCGGCGGTTCGCGCACCTTGTCGAGGACATGTACTCGAAGGCTCGCTCCCGGAGCTGAGTCCTCGTGGACGACGACTCCCTCGCCATCAACCGTGCCAACGGGGGACAGCCGCGCCCCGCTGCACGCGAGGGGGTACGGGCTTGAGAAGTATCCTGAGGACCCGGCCGCGTCCAGCGGGGTCGTACGGTTCGACCTACCGCGGCTCGGAGACGTCTCGGGACTGGACGCGGTGCACCTCCAGTGCCACATCGACACGGACACGCTGAGCCTGTACCGGCTCGCAGAGCGGCCGGAGCGACTGTCCGCCACATTCACGCTCACCGCGGTCACGGAGTGACGCCCGGGGCGGACAACGGTCGGTGTCAGAACCCCTTCCGGTTCAGCCCGGCGATCGCGCCGGTGAGCACCGTCGCGAACGAGCACCATGCGGCGTACGCGACGAAAGGAGCGGCGTCGGTCCTACTCACGTCCTTCGCCCGGCGGGCCAGGTCGGCGCAGCTGGCCGCGAGAGCCACGGACCAGAGCGTCGCGAACCCCAGCCGGTGGCTGCGGAAGAACGCGCCGCACCAGCCGGCGTTGAGAACGAGGTTGAGCCGGTGGGCGGACTCGAAGGCGTCCGCCTCGGTGTCGCGGCCCTGGTCCCGCAGCTTCGTCACGACGCCCGCCGCACCGAGCGCCGTCGTCGCGTACAGGGTGCTCCAGACGAGGGGGAAAGCCGCGGCGGGTGGCTGGAACCACGGCTTGCGCAGGCTCGTGTACCAGGCGCTGCGGGGGTTGGTCAGCGCGGACCCGACGACCGCGCTCGCGGCGGTGGCGAGCGCCGCCTTCTTGAACGACATGACCCAGGTCGACTCTCGTGGCGTGCCTCACCTTACGTCCGCCACGCGGACGGCGAGGGCGGTCGCGGTCAGGTCACCGTCTTGCGGACGAGCCGGCTGAGGACGATCGCTGATCGGGTGTGGTCGACGGTCGTCGCCGCCCGGATGTTCTCGAGGGCCACCTCGAGAGAGGCGACGTCCCGGGAGCGGATGTGGACGATGGCGTCGGCCTCGCCCGTGATGGTCGCGGCGTCGACGACCTCGGGCACCGCGGACAGGATCCGCTTGAGGTCGTGCGGGGCGACCGTGCCGCGGCAGAAGAGCTCGACGTACGCCTCGGTGCCCATGCCGTCGAGCGTCGGGTCCACCTGGATGGTGAAGCCCTGGATCACCCCGTCCTCGACCAGCCGGTCGACGCGCCGCTTCGCTGCGGACGCCGACAGGCCCACCTGAAGCCCGAGGTCGGCGTAGCTCAGGCGGGCGTTGACGCGCAGGGCGTCGAGGATGACGCGGTCGGTCTGGTCCATGAACGCGATCGTACGCAATGACCCAGTCATCGACGGCCAATCTGCGCCTGATTCCTGCACGAAACGGCACGTTTCGTCGCGTATCCGTTGTCATGATGGGCCACATGACGGTAGTTGAAGATCGCGAGACCTTGCTGGACGTGGAGAGCGACGTGCTGGGGGAGCGGGTCGCGTCCCCCAAGACGGTGCTGATGTGCCGTCCCGAGCACTTCACGGTCCGCTACCGGATCAACCCGTGGATGGAGCCCGCGAACCCGACGGACACCGAGGTCGCGCTGCGACAGTGGCAGACCCTGTACGACACGTACCGGCGGCTCGGGTACCACATCGAGCTCATCGAGCCCATCCCCGGACTGCCCGACATGGTGTACGCGGCGAACGGCGGGTTCGTGCTCGACGGCGTCGCGTACGGCGCCCGGTTCCACTACGCCGAGCGGGGGCCTGAGGGACCGGCGTACGCGATGTGGTTCGCGGAGCGCGGGCTCGAGGTGGTCGACCCCGTGTCGGTGAACGAAGGGGAGGGGGACTTCCTCAAGGTGGGCGAGACGATCTTCGCGGGGACGGGCTTCCGCAGCGACGCCGCGAGCCACGCCGAGCTGTCCAGGATCTACGACCGTGAGGTCGTGACGCTGCGGCTCGTCGACCCGAGCTTCTACCACCTCGACACGGCGTTCGCCGTCCTCGACGACGCGGGCGGGCCGGCATCGGTCGCGTACCTTCCCCGTGCCTTCGACGGCGCCAGCAGGACCCTCCTCGAGAAGCGCTTCCCGGACGCCATCCACGCCACCGACGCGGATGCGGCAGTGCTCGGCCTGAACTCGTTCAGCGACGGCCGCAACGTTGTGATCGCCGCTCGGGCTGAGACGTTCGCACGGGACCTCGAGGCCCGAGGATACGTACCTCACGGGGTGGACCTGTCCGAGCTGCTCCTGGGAGGCGGGGGAGTGAAGTGCTGCACGCTGGAGCTGAGGTGGTGACGATGCCGATGGCCGCGGGCCCTTTGACGTCGGCGGACTACATCGCGCTCGACGAGGCCTGGGGCGCGCACAACTACCACCCGCTGCCGGTCGTGGCGGCCTCCGCGTCGGGCTCGTGGGTGACCGACGTCGAGGGGCGCCGGTACCTGGACTGCCTCGCCGGCTACTCGGCGCTGAACTTCGGCCATCGGCACCCGCTGCTCGTCGCGGCCGCTCACGCCCAGCTCGACCGGTTGACGCTGACCAGCCGCGCCTTCCACAACGACCGGCTGGGGCCGTTCATGGAGGACCTCGCAGCGCTCACCGGTACGGACCGCGTCCTTCCGATGAACACCGGCGCCGAGGCGGTGGAGACGGCGATCAAGATCTCACGGGCCTGGGGCTACCGCGTCAAGGGCGTGCGTGCGAACGCCGCGACGATCGTCGTCGCGTCGGGCAGCTTCCACGGCCGGACGACGACGATCGTCTCGTTCAGCGACGACCCGAGCGCCCGGAACGACTTCGGGCCGTACGGGCCGGGCTTCGTCATCGTGCCCTACGGCGACGCCGCTGCGCTGGCGGCGGCCCTCGACGAGGACACCGTGGCGGTACTGCTCGAGCCGATCCAGGGCGAGGCCGGCATCATCGTGCCTCCGCCCGGTTACCTCGCCGAGGTGCGGCGGCTCACAGCGGCCGCGGACGTGCTGTTCATCGCCGACGAGATCCAGTCGGGCCTGGGACGTACGGGCGCGACGCTCGAGACGGAACGCGTGGGCGTCCGGCCGGATCTCATCACGCTGGGCAAGGCCCTGGGCGGCGGCATCGTGCCGGTGTCGGCGGTCGTGGGTCGCGATGACGTCATCAGCGTGATACGGCCGGGGGAGCACGGCTCGACCTTCGGCGGGAACCCGCTGGGCGCCGCGATCGGCCACGCCGTCGTCGGCATGTTGGAGACGGGTGAGTACCAGGCTCGGGCTCGCCGGCTCGGTGAGGTTCTCCATGGGCGGCTCGCGGAGCTCGTGGGGCATGGTGTTGTCGCGGTGCGCGGCGCGGGACTGTGGGCCGGCGTCGACATCGCCCCCGAGTACGGGACAGGGCGGGCCGTGTGCGAGCGGCTGGTCGCCCGGGGCGTCCTCGCGAAGGACACGCACGGCCAGACCCTGCGTCTCGCGCCGCCGCTCGTCACGACCGAGGACGAGGTCCACATGGTCGTCGACGCCCTGGCAGACGCCCTGGCGTGAGGCCGGCCAGCGGCTCGCGGGTGGCCAGGCTCAGTACGTGCGCTGGCCGGGCATGTACTCCTTGCGGATCTGGGCCGCCCGCGGGCACCAGTCACCTTCGCGGGCATGGAGCAGCAGGTTCGCCGCGACGAGAAGCTCTGCCCGGCTCAGCTCGAGCCGACCGCGGGTGCCGCGCCGGATCGCCTCCCCGAGGTCGAACGCCCACCGGTCGATGGTGAAGTCCGGGTCGTAGAGACCTGCGACCTCGCCGTGCTCGTTGAGCCTGGCCTTGCTCGCTTCCGGGAGCCAGTCGCCGTCGCCGGCCTGGTGCAGGAGCTCGAACGCGACGTCTCGGAGCAGGTCGAGACCGACGCGGGTTCTGCCACCGGTCGTCCGCTCCACGACGTAGGTGAGGTCCGCCGCCCAGACGTCGAGGTCGAAGCTCAGGTCGGGCGGGTTCTCCGGCGCGCCGAGCTGCCTGCGGAGGACATCGATCTCCCGCTCGTTCCAGCCTTCGCCCTGGCGCCAGGAGATGCCCGCGAACGAGTCGATGACCGCCTGGACCTTCGCGCGGTCGTGGCCCTCCGCGGCCAGCGCAGCCACGACCTGGTCGGTGGTCATGCGCAAACCGTAGGGCCCGGCGACCGTCAGGTGCCACATCGGGGCGGCGCGGCAAGTGTTGCTCGCAGCGCCACACGTCACATGTGTCACCCCAAGACGCGTGAACGCGCGCGTTCGTGAGGCCGGCCATGCAGGCCAGGTGCGCGTAGGCGACCCGTGGTCCCTCACGTGTGCGGCACGGTAGGTGAACAGGGGTCGCCTGGGCCCCCAAACCCGATAACGGTTGACATGAGCCGGGTTTCGACCCTCATAACAACGGTATCTGCGGCGAGAGGGGACGCGCTCACCCACCAGTGACCGGGAATGTCATAATGCACGTTATCGGACTATGACGTACGGTCGTTGCCGGCCCTCTCGACGCGGTGGCCGTCAGGATCCGCGTTCTCGTACCGCAGATGGGCACGAGACCGGCATAGGGTCGCGTAGACCTCTTCTGGGGTACGAAAAGGCGGCGCCTCGAGGCCGAACCTGCCACCTTCCGTGCGATCCGTCACACGACCAGCGGGTTCGCCACGTCGAGCTGTCCGTGGTCAACGAGCCACCGGACGGACTCGAGGATGGCCGCCTCGGGCTCGTACGAGGGCTGGTACCCGAGCAGCGTCCGCGCTTTGTCGATGCTGAAGTACTGGTCCCGGTACAGGTGGCCCCAGCTGGACTCGTACGCCTCGGGGCTCGTCCGGGACCGGAACTCCTCCCACGTCACGCTCCGCAGGTCGGCGACCTGGCCGAACCAGGAGGCTGCGATCTGCGCGTACCCTCGCACGTTGAGCGCCGACGGCGCGACGGCCGAGAACGCCTGGCCCGCAGCCGCGTCTCTCCGTTCGATTGCACATTCGAACACCTGTGCGACGTCGTCGGCGTGCACGTGGTGCATGAACTCGCCGCCGAGGCCCGGAACGTACAGCGGCTCACCCGCGGAGAGCGTCCGCCACACCGCCGGGTCCTTGTTGCCGAGAGGGCCGATCGGATGCCACCCGGGTCCCACGATGTGCCCCGGGTCGACCGACGTCGTGACCAGTCCCCCGGCCGCGGTCTCCGCGAGGAGCATCTCGGTGGTCGCAGCCTTCTGGATCCCGTACTCGCCCACCGGGGGCGTGCCCCCGTCCTCGGTGCCGGGGAGCTTCTGGCTCGGCCCGTGCCGCCAGATGGACCCGCAGTACAGGAGGTGCCCGGTCTGTCCCCGGAGCCGTTCCAAGAGTGCCTTCTCGGACTCGAGGGTGAACGAGATGAGGTCGACGACCGCGTCCGCGCCGAGGCCGGCGACCCGGCTCGGGAACGTACCTGCCTCGTCCTCTGCCGCCCGGTCGGCCGTCACCTGCTCGACGTCGTCCCAGGCAGGGTCGTCGACATAGCTCCGGCGCTGCCCCCGGCTGATGGCGACGACCTCGTGACCGCCCCGTACGAGCCGGGGAACGAGGAACGTCCCGATGTGACCGCTTCCTCCGATGACGACGATGCGCAATACTCAGACCTCTCGACGCGAACGGCTACGAGCCACCGTAGCCCGCGTCAGGGCCTGCCGGGAGCCTCACAGGGCCAAGCCGTCGCGCACACCGCTGTCGATGGCGACGTGAAGAGCTGTCGCTCCTACGCGGGCGGCCCGCTCACGAGGGTGACCCTGGCGGTGTGGGCGGTCCCGGAGGTGTCCACCCAGCCGATGGTCACGCTGTCACCAGGGTGGTAGCCGATCATCAGCTGGGCCAGGGTCGTGGCGGAGTCCACCGTCTTCCCGCCCAGCGACGTGATCGTGTCGCCCGCGACGATCCCCGCCTTGGCGGCCGGGTCGCCCGCGACGACGCCGCCCACCACCGCGCCGGCACCAGACGACTGCCGTCCGGGGCGGCCATTGCCCGACGAGCCCATGAGGATGCCGAGGAACGCGGACTCCCCCACGTGCGTCGTCGCCGAACCTTGGCCGGCCTCGATGGCCTTCGCGATCGCCATCGCGTCCCCGATCGGAATCGCGAAGCCGCGACCGGACTGCGACGAGAGCGAGTAGCTTCCCGAGCCGGCGGTGTCGACCCCGACGACGGCCCCGGAGGTGTCCACCAGCGCGCCTCCCGAGTCACCGGACTGGATGTTCGCGTCCACGGCGATGAGCCCGCTGAGCTGCTCGCTCGTACCTGTGAGCTCGTTCGTCGCGGTGATGGACTGATGGAGGGCCGTCACCGCACCTGCCGCAGCAGTCGGCGTCCCGCCCGTACCGCCCGCGTTGCCGACGCCCACGACCGGCTGGCCGACGGTCACCGCGGTCGAGCTGATCGACGCGGTCTTCAGGCCCGACGCGCCCTTGAGCTGCAGCACGGCCACGTCGTGCGCCGCGTCGTAGCCGACGACGCTCGCCGAATACGTCTTCCCGTTCCCGACGTCTGTCACCCTGATCGAGGTCGCCCCGGCGATGACGTGGTTGTTCGTGAGGATCTCGCCGGTCGACGTGAGGACGATGCCGGTCCCCGCGCCCTCGGCCCGCTGGTACGAGAACGTGCTGACGATGTCGACGAGCGCCGGGTCGATGATGGCGGCGACAGCCGACGCGTCGACCGTGCCCGTGGACTGAGGCGTCGTCGCGGCGCCTCCGCTCGGGGAGGCGTCCGGCGCCGTCGTGACGCTCGGCTGGCTGGTTGCCTGGGCAGTGGGCACCGTGGCGGTCCCCACGTACCGTCCGACCTGAGCGCCTGCCACTCCGAGTGCGAACGCGGCGATCATCGCGAGCAGGAGCAGGATGCCGCCTCGGCGTCGCCGGTGCGGAGGAGTCGGCGAGGTGGAGGCGTACGGGCCGGCCTCTGCGCCGGCCGTCCAAGCGGGAGCACCTGTCGGCGGCGGCCATCCGCCGTACTGGCCGGGCTGTCCGCCGTACAGGCCTCCCTGGGCCTCATAGCCGGACGGCCCGGCGTACGCCTGTTGCCCGGACCACGGCTGCTGTCCGTATCCGGTCTGTCCCGACCACGCCTGTTCCCCGGACCACGGCTGCTGTCCGTATCCGGTCTGTCCCGACCACGCCTGTTCCCCGGACCACGGCTGCTGTCCGTACCCGGTCTGCCCCGACCACGCCTGCTGAGTCGGCTGGCCGTACCCGCCGCCGTAGGTCGGGGGCGGGCCGGCGTACCACGCCGACTGTCCGTCGAACAAGGGTCGGCCATGCCCGTGACCCGGCTGGTCCCCGTACTCGGGTGGGGTGAACGCCGGTCCCGGTCGGCTCGTGCTCTCCTCGTGGGGCTCTGACATGGGCTCGCCTTTCGCTCCACTCCTGTATAGGTCGCGGATGCTGGGAATCCGCTGTGAGGGGCCGATGGGGTTCTTGAGACCGTCGGCCGAACCGTCGTGGACCCGGTCCAGCCTCACCCGACGCGTCCGGCCCCCACGTACTCCGCGAGGTGCTGGCCGGTGAGAGTGCTGCGCGCCGCGACCAGTGCCGCAGGCGTCCCCTCGTACACCACCCTGCCCCCGTCGTGGCCGGCGCCGGGCCCCAGGTCGATGATCCAGTCGGCGTGGGCCATGACGGCCTGGTGGTGCTCGATGACGATGACCGACCTCCCCGAGTCCACGAGCCGGTCGAGAAGGCTCAACAGCTGCGCCACGTCGGCGAGGTGCAGGCCTGCCGTGGGCTCGTCGAGCACGTACACGCTGGCCTTGTCCGCCATCTGCGCCGCCAGCTTGAGCCGCTGCTGCTCGCCGCCGGACAGTGTCGTGAGCGGCTGACCGAGGCTGAGATAGCCCAGTCCGACGTCGGAGAGCCGCTCGAGGATCCTGTGGGCCGCCGGCGTCCTCGCGTCGCCCTTCCCGAAGAAGGCCACCGCCTCGTCGACCGGCAGGTCGAGCACGTCCGCGATGTTCAGCCGACCCAGCCGGTACTCGAGCACGGCCGCCTGGAAGCGCCGGCCCTCGCACTCCTCACAGACCGTGGAGACCGTGGCCATGACGCCGAGGTCGGTGTAGATGAGACCGGCACCGTTGCACGCCGGGCAGGCGCCCTCCGAGTTCGCGCTGAACAGCGAGGCCTTGACGCCGTTGGCCTTGGCGAAGGCCGTACGGATCGGGTCGAGGAGACCGGTGTACGTGGCGGGGTTGCTCCGCCTCGACCCGCGGATCGGCGTCTGGTCGATGTCGACGACTCCTTCACGCCCGGCCAGCGACCCGTCGATGAGCGAGCTCTTGCCGGAGCCCGCCACGCCGGTCACGACGACGAGCACCCCGGTGGGGATATCGACGTCGACGTCGCGAAGGTTGTGCTGGTTCGCACCCCGGATCGGGATGGCTCCTGTCGCCGTCCGTACCGACTCCTTGATCCGCGCGCGGTCATCGAGGTGGCGGCCGGTCACGGTGCCGCTCCGGCGCAGGCCCTCGACGGTCCCCTCGTACACGAGCTCTCCGCCGGCCCCTCCGGCGCCGGGCCCCAGGTCGACGACGTGGTCGGCGATCTCGATCACCTCGGGCTTGTGCTCGACGACGAGGACGGTGTTCCCCTTGTCGCGCAGGCGTCGCAGCAGCTCGTTCATCCGCCTGATGTCATGCGGGTGGAGCCCGATCGTGGGCTCGTCGAACACGTACGTGACGTCCGTGAGTGCAGAGCCCAGGTGCCGGATCATCTTCGTGCGCTGCGCCTCGCCGCCCGAAAGCGTGCCGGCGGGCCGGTCGAGGCTGAGGTAGCCGAGCCCGATCTCGACGAAGGAGTCGAGCGTCTCCCGCAGGGTCGCCAGGAGGGGCGCCACGGGCGGCAGGTCGAGGCCGCGCACCCACTGTGCCAGGTCGCTGATCTGCATGCCGCAGGCGTCGGCGATGCTCACGCCGGCGACCCGGCAGGACCGGGCCTCGGCGTTGAGCCGGGTGCCGCCGCACTCGGGGCAGGTGCCGAACGTGATCGCCCGCTCGACGAACGCCCGGACGTGCGGCTGCATCGCCTCGGGGTCCTTGGAGAGCATCGACTTCGTGATCTTGGGGATGAGGCCCTCGTACGTGAGGTTGATCCCCTCGACCTTGATCTTCGTCGGCTCGCGGTAGAGCAGGTTGTGGAGGTCCTTCTTCGTGAACTCCCGGATGGGCTTGTCCATCGGGAGCCCGGAGCCCTCGAAGATCCGCCCGTACCAGCCGTCCATGCTGTAGCCGGGCACCTTGAGCGCTCCCCCGCGGAGCGACAGGGTGTCGTCGTACAGTGCGGTGAGGTCGAAGTCGCTGACCTGCCCCCTGCCCTCGCACCGCACGCACATGCCACCCAGGCGGGTGAAGGACGCCTTCTGCGCCGTGGTCGCGGCGCCACGGTCGACCGTGACCGCTCCACTCCCCCGCGCTGTCGCGAGGTTGAACGAGAAGGCGCTGGGCGGTCCGATGTGCGGCTCCCCCACGCGGCTGAACAGGATCCGCAGGAGGGCGTTGGCGTCCGTGGCGGTGCCCACAGTGGACCGTGCGTCGCCGAACATGCGCTGCTGGTCGACGAGGATCGCCGTTGTGAGGCCGTCGAGCAGGTCGACGTCTGGCCGGGCGAGGTTCGGCATGAAGCCCTGGACGAACGAGCTGTACGTCTCGTTGATGAGCCGCTGGGACTCCGCGGCGATCGTGTCGAACACCAGGGAGCTCTTGCCCGACCCGGAGACGCCGGTGAACACGGTGAGGCGGCGCTTCGGGATCTCGACCGAGACGTCCTTGAGGTTGTTCTCGCGGGCGCCCACGACCCGGATCACGTCATGGCTGTCGGCGGGTCGAGACGTGGGCATGGGCGGCTCCATCCATCACTCGTGGCGTTCGACGGCTGCGCCATGCTGCCACGTCCGTGCCGGGATTGACACCCCGCCGGGCCGGAGTCCCGGAGACGGTCAGCTGGCTCCGAGGTAGGCCCTCTTCACGCGGTCGTCCCCGAGCAGCGCCCTGCCCGTGTCGGAGAACATGATGTGGCCGACCTCCAACACGTACCCGCGATCCGCGAGCGACAGGGCCGCCGACGCGTTCTGCTCGACGAGGAGGATCGTCACGCCCTCCGACTGAAGCGTCCGGATCGTGCGCATGATCGTCTGCGTCATGATCGGGCTGAGTCCCATGGACGGCTCATCCAGCATGAGCAGCTTGGGCTGGCTCATCATCGCGCGGCCGATGGCGAGCATCTGCTGCTCGCCGCCCGAGAACAGGCCCGCGGCCTCGTGCCGACGTTCGCCGAGCACCGGGAACAGGTCGTACACACGGGCCAGGTCGGACCTCACGCCGGCCGGGTCCTTGCGGGAGTACGCACCCAGCTTGAGGTTGTCCTCGACGCTCATCCGACGGAAGAGCCGGCGGCCCTCGGGCGACTGCGCGATGCCGCGCTCGACGATCTTGTGGGCCGGTACGCCGTCCAGCCGCTGCCCCTCGAACGTGATCGACCCAGACACCAGCTTGAGCAGGCCGGAGATGGCCCGCAGCGTCGTCGACTTCCCGGCGCCGTTCGTGCCGAGCAGCGTGACGACCTGGCCCTTCTCGACGGTGAAGGTGATGCCCTTGACGGCGTTCACGCGGCCGTACGCGACGACCATGTCCTTGACCTCAAGCATCGTTCCCGTCCTCCTCGATGACCGTCGGCTTCCCGATGTAGGCCTCGATGACCCGAGGGTCGTTCTGCACGACGTCACCGGCCCCCTCGACGAGGACCTCGCCACGCACGAGGCAGTAGACGCGGTCGCACAGGTTGAAGATGAACCGCATGTCGTGCTCGATGACGAGGACTGCGAGCCCGAGGTCGCGGATGCGGAAGATGAGGTCCTCGGCCTCCCGGGTCTCCTGCGGGTTCATGCCGGCGGTCGGCTCGTCGAGCAGGAGCAGCTGGGGGTCGGTGGCGAGGGCACGGGCGATCTCCAGGCGGCGCTGGTCGCCGTACGGGAGGTTGCGGGACAGTGTGTCCGCCTTCTTCTCGAGTCCTACGAAGGCCAGCAGCTCGCGGCTCCGGTCCGTCGCCTCGCGCTCCTCCCGCCGGTGCCGCGGAAGGCGCAAGACGGCGTCGATAGCGTTCGTCTTCGTCCGGCAGTAGCGCCCGACCATGACGTTCTCGAGGGCGGTCATGTTGTGGAAGAGCCGGATGTTCTGGAACGTGCGAGCCATGCCGGCGTAGACGACCTTGCGGGGCCTCGGTGGGAGCGGCTGGCCGGCGAACGTCACGGACCCGGAGGTCGGCTTGTACAGGCCGGTCAGGCAGTTGAAGAACGTCGTCTTCCCCGCGCCGTTGGGGCCGATGAGGCCCACGATCTCGCCGCGGCTCACGTGCATGCTCACGTTGCCCACGGCGCGCAGTCCGCCGAACTGCATCGTGACGTTGTGCGCGTCCAGGAGCACACCGCCGGTGGCGGAGCCCCGGGCGACCTCAGGTGCAGCGGTCATCGCAGCTCCTCCGTCTTCGCGGCGTCGGGGTTGTAGTGGTCGTGGTAGGCGATGAGCTCGCCCTCGACCTCCTCGGCCAGCTCCTCGTCCTCGGCGTGGAACTCGAGCTGGCGCCGCTCGTCGGCGATGATGCCCTCCGGCCGGAACCGCATCATGAAGACGAGCAGCAGCCCGAACAGCATGAGCCGGTAGTCGGAGAAGAAGCGGAGCTTCTCCGGGAGCAGCTTGAGGACCGTCGCACCGACGAGGACGCCCATGACCGTGCCCATGCCGCCGAGGACGACCGCCGCGAGAAGGAACGCCGACTCGAGGAACACGTACTGGTCGGGCGTGACGGACACGTCGTAGTGGGCCTTCACCGACCCCGCGACGCCGGCGAGGAAGGCGCCACCTGCGAACGCGAGCAGCTTGAGCCCGAACGTGTTGACGCCCATGGCCTCCGCCGCGAGCTCGTCCTCGCGGATCGCGACCCACCCTCTACCGATCCGGGACCGGTTGAGGTTCACGAAGACCACCATGATGAGGGCGAGGACGATGAGCATCAGCCAGAAGTAGTTCGCGAAACGGCCGATGGTGACGCCGAGCATGACGTGGGGGTCGCCGAAGTTGAACCCGAACAGGCCCAGCTCGGGGACGTTGTTGATGCCGTTGGACCCGTTGGTGATGTTCGGACCGTCGCTGCCGTCGAGGTTGTTCATCGTGATCCGGAAGATCTCCCCGAACGCCAGCGTGACGATGGCGAGATAGTCGCCGGAGACGCGCAGCGTCGGGGTGCCGATCAGGAGGCCCAGAAGCGACGAGACGACGCCGCTGATGAGCACGGTGACGATGAACGGCGGGTGCCAGTTGATGTGTGCGAAGAGCGAGCCCGAGAGGCTCGCGGACGTGAACGCGCCGGCGCCCAGGAACGCGATGTAGCCGAGGTCGAGCAGCCCGACCATGCCGACGACGATGTTGAGGCCGAGCGCGGTCGCCGAGAAGAACAGCACCTGCGTGGCGATCGACATGTTCGCGTCCGAGCCGTTCTGGGTGAACGGGAACAGGAAGGCGACGAGGAACGCGGCGAAGACCAGGACCTTCTTGTTGTCCGCGGCGCACTGGGCCAGCCAGCCGAACAGGCCGACCCTGACCAGCGTGAGCGCGAGCCCGAGAGCGAAGGTGAGGTAGAAGAGGAAGGCGCCCGAGTCGGTGAGGCCGAGCGCGTACGCCGCGGCGAAGAGGACTGCGGCCAGCCCGACCGCGATCGCGAGGATCTGGCCCCAGGCCGGGGTGCGGAACGTGCCCGTCCTCGGAGCGGCCGACGGCAGAAGCACCAGACCTGCGGCGGTGGCGAGGACGCCCGCGGCGACCGCGATCCACCCGCCCGGGTCGACGTTGACGAGGCCGCCGGCCTCGATGCCGATGCCGGCGACGGCGACCAGGGCTGTGGCGAGCATCGCGTATCCGCCGAACCGAGCTCCTGTGTTCCAGGCGATGCGGTCGCGGAACTTGCCCTTCCTGCGCAGGGCGAGCGGCGCCCCGAACATCACGAGGACGATGACCATGAGGCCGAGGTAGTTGTACTGCAGCGGGCTCGGGGCACCGTAGTACGCGACGTCGTCGAGCGGCTCGTGCGCGTACGACCAGGGCAGGAGCACCGAGACGATCCCCAGCACCGCCGCGACCACGCCGGCGATGTGTGCAGAGGTCTGGTACCGCGCCAGTCGGTTCGCGCTCGTGGTGGTGTCGCTCATGCCCGGTCCACCACCTTCGCACCCAGTAGGCCCTGGGGCCGGAACACGAGGACGAGGATGAGGAGGACGAACGCCCACACGTCCTTCCAGGCCGGGCTGCCGAACTGGCCGGGGATGAACGTCGTCGCCATGGACTCCACCACGCCGAGGACGAGTCCGCCCACCACGGCGCCGTTGATGTTGCCGATACCGCCGAGGACGGCCGCAGTGAAGGCCTTGAGGCCCGCGAGGAACCCCATCCGGAAGTCGATGTTGCCGTACCGCATGCCGTGGGCGACTCCGGCGATGGCCGCGAGCGCGGCTCCGACGGCGAAGGCCGACATGATGACGCGGTCGACGTTGATGCCCATGAGCCGAGCGGTGTCGGGGTCCTGGCTCGTCGCGACCATGGCGCGCCCGGTCTTCGTGCGGTTCACGAAGAACCACAGGAAGACCGTGCAGACCGCGAGGGCCGCGATCGTGAAGACCGCGGAGTTCTGGACGGTCACGGTCCCGATCTGGAACGACCGTCCCGAGATGCCCGTGACCGTGGGGAACGGGATGGCCCGCTTCGCGTCGGGCATCCCCGGGATGGTCCCGAAGAACAGCCGGACCACCTCCTGGAGGAACACGGAGATGCCGATCGCGGTGATGAGGGGCGCGAGGCGGGGAGCGTCGCGCAATGGCCGGTACGCCAGTCGCTCGGTGAGCAGCGCGACGCTCACGCTGACGATCATCCCCCCGACGATCATCGCCGGGAGGAGGCCGAACACCGCGGCCTGCCACGACATCTGCTTCGGGGATCCCATGACGACCCACGTCGCGAACGCGCCGAAGGCGCCCACCATGAAGATCTCGCCGTGGGCGAAGTTGATGAGCTGCACGATGCCGTACACCACCGTGTAGCCGACCGCGATGAGTGCGTACAACGCCCCCAGCGACAGGCCGTTGATCAGTTGCTGCCAGAACAGATCCACGTCGCCCTCTCTTGACCGTGCGTGCCCGACATGAAGCGCGGTCGGCACCGAATAGACGGCGCCGACCGCGCTCCGAGCCGGTTCAGCTCAGCGTCTTCTCCGTGCCCCACTTGCCGTTGGTCACCTTGTAGACGGTGATGACCTTGGAGACCGTGTCGCCGAACTTGTCGAACGCGACCTTGCCGGTCGCACCGTCGAAGCTCACGGACGACATCGCGGCCACCGTGTCAGCGCGCGCGGACTTGGCGTCGCTGGCCTTCGCCAGCGACGTCTTGAGGGCGTTGATGATCGCGTTGGCGGCGTCGTACGACTGGGCGCCGTACGCGGCGTAGGGATCCTTGTAGCCGGCAGCCTTGTACGCGGTGATGAAGGCCTTGGCCGAGGCCAGGGTCTCCACCGGGGCGCCGACGGAGGTCGCGAGGTCGCCGTTGGCGGCCGACCCGGCGAGGTCGACATATGCGGGGTCGAAGATGCCGTCGCCACCCATGAGCGGCACGTTGAGCCCGGCGGCCTTCATCTGCTTGGACAGCGGCCCGGCCTGCGGGTACTCCCCGCCGTAGTAGACGGCGGCCGGCTTCGCAGCCTTGACGTTCGTGATGACCGCGCTGAAGTCCTTGTCGTCGGGGTTGATCGTCTGAGCTGCGACGATGGTGCCGCCGCCCGCGGTGAAGGCCTTGGTGAAGGCCTCGACGAGGCCCTGGCCGTACGTCTTCTTGTCGTGGATCGTGGCCACCTTGTTGATCCCGACGCTCAGCAGGTACGTGGCGGCTGTCGGGCCCTGGACGGCGTCCGTGGTGCACGTGCGGAAGTAGTTGTCGTAGGGACGGCTCGGCTTGGTGAGGTCGTTGCCCTGGGTCAGCCCGGGCCCGGTGTTGGCCGGCGAGACCTGGACGATGTGGGCCGGCTGGAGAACCGGGGTCACACTCTGTGCGACGGAGGAGTTGAGCGTGCCGACGACCCCCACGACCAACGGGTCCGACGAGAGCTTCGTGGCCGCGTTCTTGCCGACGTCCGGCGTCGCCTGGTCGTCCTCGGCAGCGAGCTCGAGCTTCCACCCGGGGATCGCGTTGGACTCGTTGGCCTGCTTGATGGCCAGGTCGACCGAGTTCTTGATGCCGAGCCCCAGGGCCGAGAGGTCGCCGGAGAGCGGCGCGATGACGCCGATCTTGGCGATCTTGACCGCCCCCCCGGACGTGCCGGTCGTCGTGTTCCCGGCCCGTGACCCACAGCCCGTGAGGGCAAGGGTGCCCGCCACGAACGTGACGGCCGCGAGCTTGGCGATACGTCTGTTCACTCTTCCTCCTTGTTGACGTGTTTCCCCCACGTCCTCGGATGCACGGCGAGAACGCTGAGGTGGGCCACATTGGACCACGCGCTTGTCTCGTCCGTGTTGCAGAAGCCTGGATCGGGAGTCGGCTTTACCGAATTGTTGTTAAGTCGGACCGAACATTGCCCGAGTTCTACTGCACGAGGCCGTCCGGCGGCAAGCGACAGACCCGCGCGGCGGCAGGACGGGAAGAGCGCCCGGCCGTCTGAGGTACCTCAGACGCCGGTGAGCGGGACGCGGCGGAAAAGATGCGGCATCTGCCCGATGCAGGGGTCGGCGCCTTACGAGGACTGTTGACTCATGTTCGAGAACCACATGTTGCAGATGTACGACACCCGCGAGATCGAGATGCGGGCGCGACTGAGCGAGCGTCGGGTCGGGCTGGTCCCGCCGTTCCGCTCCACGGGCGACGGCCTCGTCGCACGCCTCATGACCGCCGTTCGTTCCGTACGCAGACCCGCGCGGGCCGGTGCGACCCGTCCGGCCGTTCCTTCCGTCCCATGCCTTTGAGCCCGGATGAACCGCACCGACTGTCGGTCGTCGGTGGCACGATGTCGGGCATGAGCGTCCAGGCGCCGGCTCGTGAGAAGCCGCACGAGACGACCGTCGTCGGCCAGCACGTCGAGCGGCAGTTCCTCATGGACGCCTGGGGACGTGCGCTCGACGGGGAGCCCGGTCTCGTCGTACTCGGCGGCGAGGCCGGCATCGGCAAGTCCACCCTCGTGGCGTGGCTGACCGGCCGGCTGGGTCCCGAGAGCCAGCACGTGTCGGGCCAATGCGTCCCCCTCGGCGAGGACGGCCTCGCGCTGGCACCCCTCACGTGGATCCTCCGCGAGCTCGTGGCCCGGTACGGCCTCACGACGGTGCGCTCGTGGGCCGGTCCGGGCTGGCCGGCCCTGTCGGCGGTGCTGCCGAGCCTCGTCGACGGTCCTGCCCGGCCGCACGACCGGCTGCAGCAGTACGAGGCGGTCACGCGCATCTTCGAGCAGGCTGCCTCCGTCGCACCCCTCCTCGTCGTCGTGGAGGATCTGCACTGGGCCGACGAGTCCACGCTGAGCCTGCTGCGGTTCGTGTCGCGGGCGGTCCTCAGTGCCCGGCTCCTGGTCGTGTGCACGTTCCGGTCCGACGAGCTGCCGCGGCGCCACCCTCTGCGGCCGTTCCTCGTGGAGGCGTCGAGGCAGCCCGGCGCGCTGAGGATCGACATGTCGAGGCTGTCCGCGGCCGAGACCGGCGAGCTCATCGCCCTGTCGAACGGCAGGACGCCGTCGCCCGCGCTCGTGCGTCTCATCGCCGAGCACAGCCAGGGCATCCCGTACTTCGTCACCGAGCTCGCCACGGCCACCACCGTCGGCTGCCTGCGCCTTCCCGACACGCTGCGTGACGCCCTCAGCGTGCGGCTGTCGCGCCTGTCCGACCCGACCGAGAGGCTGCTGGCACTCATGTCGGTGGCTGGCAACAGGATCGACCACGACCTGCTGGCCATCGTCGCGGCGGCGGAGGGTCTGGCCGACGGGCTGGAGACGAGCCTGCGCGAGGCTGTCGACGCATCGATCCTCGTCCCCGACGAGAGCGGCTACTCGTTCCGGCACTCCCTGCTGCGCGAGGTGCTGTACGACGACCTTCTTCCTGGCGAGCACGCCCGCCTGCACGCGCGGTTCGGATCCGTGCTCACCGACAACCCCGGCATCGGGTCGGTGCTGGACCGGTCGGCGATCCCCGCGCACTGGTTCGAGGCGCACGACCTGGAGCGGGGGTTCGCTTCGGCCCTGGCCGTGGCCGCGATCGCGTCCCTCCCTCCCGCGGAGGCGCTGACCCTCTACGCGCGTGCTCTCGACGTGTGGGACCGCGTCGCCGACCCCGAGGCGGTCGTGGACGGGCTGGAGATCGCCGACGACGAGGAGTTCGGGGCGCCGCCGTCGGACCCCCGCGCTCGTATCCTCCAGCTGGCCGGGGTGCGCGCGTACAGGGCCGGTGAGATGGACCGCGGCCCCACGTACATCTCGGCCGCATTGGCCCGCGTCGACGCCGGGCGCGATCCGCTGGCGGTCGCGCGGCTGCTCGTCCTCCAGAGCCGCCTGCTGCGCCTCACCGGAGTGTCGGACCGCGACGGGCTGACCGAGGCCCTCCGGCTGACAGCGCCTTTCGGCGACACGCTGGAACGCGCCCAGGTCCTCAACCAGCTCTCCATGCTGGACCAGACCATGTACCTGCCGGACGCGGCCGCAGAGGCCCAGGAGCTGCTCGAGCTCGCGGAACGGCTGGGCAACGACGCGCTGCGTGCGGACGCGCTCGTGACATTGAGCTGCCAGCTCTGCGCGACAGACCCGGCAGCAGGGCTCGAGCTCATGGAGTCCGCACGGCCGCTCGCCACCCAGCGGCCCACGCTGCTGCGTCTGGCCACGAACCTCTCCGACGCCCTGTTCACGGCCGGGCTGTACGAGCAGGCGGTCGAGGCGGGTCGCCGAGGGCTCGACACCGTCGAGGAGCTGGGCCGCGACCGGAAGTACAGCCCGATGCTCCTCGGCAACATCGCCGAGCCGCTGCTCGCCTTGGGCCGGTGGCGGGAGGCGGAGCAGCTGATCCAGCGTGGGCTGGACCTCGACGCGCCGTTGTCCCACACCCGGCAGTTCCAGCTCCTGCTGGCCGAGCTGCGGTGCTGGCAGGACCGGCCGGACGAGGCCGAGACACTTCTGGCCACCCTCGGCGGCATGCTCGGCATCCTGTCCCCCGACCTGCAGCTGACGATGTCCGCCCGTGCCTCGCGGGCGCTCTCAGCGCTCGCCTGCGGGCAGCCGGAACGCGCCTGGGCCGAGTTCGAGGCGAGTCTGACCGGCGCCCATGTCCCGCCCGTCCAGCGGCTCCCCGTGCTCGTCGCGGGAGGGATCGCCCTGAGGCAGGGCGCGGGCGACACGGGGTTGTACGCGGAGGAGGTCGAGCGGTCGTGCGGCGCGCCAGGCCACCGGGCCGCGGCGTACCGGCCCGTGCTGAAGGCGTATCTCGACGGGTCGCCGGCCTCTTGGACCGAGGCGGCCGCGGGTCGGCAGAACCCGGCGCTCCCGGCTGTGGTCAGGGCTCTCGTCGCGTACGAGCTCGCCCGTGTCCTGCACCACACGGGATCCGCTGAGGCGGGCGGTGCCCGCGCGACGGCTCGCGAGGAAGCCGCGCACCTGGGTGCCGCGCTGCTCGTCCGCTGGTGCGATGCGCTGGCTCCCAGCGGGACCATCGATGTGGCCGGACGTCCTGGCGGTCTCACGGCGCGCGAGGTCGAGGTCCTCAGACTGGTGGCCGAGGGGCGCTCCAACTCCCAGGTCGGCCGTGCGCTTGTC
This sequence comes from Actinomycetes bacterium, assembly GCA_021803025.1. Classification (GTDB taxonomy): domain Bacteria; phylum Actinomycetota; class Actinomycetes; order Propionibacteriales; family Propionibacteriaceae; genus Fen-668. The sequence goes on from JAJZQV010000021.1 coordinate 33,309, forward strand.
ATCAGCGCCAAGACGGCGAGCGTCCACGTCTCGAACATCATCGCCAAGCTCGGAGTGGCGAGCCGCGGCGAGGCGGCCGCCTGGGCCCACAGCCACGGCCTCATCGACTAGCGTCCGCGGCGCCGGCCCCCAGAACGTGGCGTTCCCCGCTGTGGAAGGATGTCCGGGTGCTGTCGCTGATCGGGATGCTCACGGAACGCTTCGAGACGGCCGCGGGGACCGACCCGGAGCTCAGGCCCGCGACCAAGCCCCAGTTCGGCCACTTCCAGTCCAACGTCGCGTTGCGCCTCGCCAAGGCGCAGGGGCAGCCGCCGCGAGACGTAGCGAGCGATCTCGTCGCCCGCCTCGAGGTCGACGACCTGTGCGAGCCGCTCGAGATCGCAGGACCCGGGTTCATCAACATTCGGGTCCGAGCTGACGTGCTGGCCAGGGTGGCTGACCAGGTGCTGCACGACCCCCGCGCCGGCATCGAGGTCGCCGCACAGCCCGCCCGGATCGTCATCGACTACAGCTCGCCGAACGTCGCGAAGCTCATGCACGTCGGCCACCTCCGCACGACGATCATCGGCGACTGCTTCCACCGCGTACTCGACGCGTGCGGCAACACGGTCATCGCCCAGAACCACATCGGCGACTGGGGCCGTCAGTTCGGCATGCTCATCGAGCAGGTGCTCGAGGAGGATCTCGACCTCTCGGGCCTGGACCTCGCCGGGCTGGAGGAGCTGTACCTTCGGGCGAACGCTCACCTGACGGCCGACGACGCCTTCGCCGATCGCGCCCGTGCCCGCGTCGTGGCGCTGCAGGCCGGCGACGAGGGGACCAAGGCCCTGTGGCACCAGCTCATCGAGATCTCCAAGGTCGGGTTCAACGCCACGTACGCACGCCTCGGCGTCCTCCTCACCGACGACGACCTCGCTGGCGAGTCCATGTACAACGACATGCTCGCGCCCATCTGCGAGGACCTCGAGGCGCGGGGCATCGCGGTGGTGGACGACGGCGCGCTCGTCGTCTTCGTCGACGGCTTCGACGCACCCGCCATCATCAGGAACCGACACGGCGGCTACGGCTACGACGTCACCGACGTCGCCGCGATCTCGTACCGGGTCAACACGCTCAAGGCCGACCGGCTGGTCTACGTGACGGACGCCCGCCAGCACCAGCACTTCCAGCTCGTCTTCGAGGTCGCGAGGAAGGCGGGGTACCTCCCCGACTCGGTGTCCGCCGAGCACGTCGGCTACGGGATGGTGCTCGGCACCGACGGCAAGCCGTTCTCGACCCGCAAGGGCGGCGCGGCCCACCTCGACGACCTGCTGGACCGTGCCGAGGAGCATGTCTCCCGGCCCATCGCGGTCGCCGCCGTGAAGTACGCGGACCTGTCCAACCAGCTCCAGAAGGACTACGTCTTCGACGCCGAGCGGATGACGCAGACGACGGGCGACACGGGTCCGTACCTGCAGTACGCACACGCCCGCGCCACGCGGATCCTCGCCAGGGCCGCAGCGGAGGGCATCACGTGGGACACGATCACCGTGCTCAACGAGGTGCCGGAACACCACCTGGCCCTCCTCCTGAGCAGGTTCGGCGAGGTCGTCTCGGGGGTGGCCGCAGACCTCCAGCCTCACAAGCTGTGCACGTACCTCTTCGAGCTGGCCACCGCGATGAGCGTCTTCTACGAGGCCTGCCCCGTGCTCACGGCCGAGGGCGAGGTCCGTACCTCGCGGCTCGGCCTGTGCGCCGCGGTGCGCCAGGTCCTGTCCCAAGGGCTCGGGCTCCTGGGCATCGAGGCTCCCGACCAGATGTGACACTGCCGTACGCGAGGATGTGATCATGGCCATCGACTTCACCGCCTACCCCGCCGGGCCGGGCCCGGCGCCCGCGTTCGTCGTCCTGCCCGGAGGGGGCTACCACCACCACGCCGAGCACGAGGGCCGGCCGGTCGCCGAGTGGCTGAACGCCCACGGCGTCCACGCGCTCGTGGTCCGGTACGGCGTCGGGGAGGGCTGCTTCCCGCGTCCTCTCCACGATGCGCGCGAGGCGCTGGCCATGCTCCGGGACGGCGAGACGGATCTGTCGGTCCTCCCCGGCCATGTCGGGGTCATCGGCTTCTCGGCCGGTGGACACCTCGCCGCACTCCTGGCCACCGACAGCGACGATGTGACCGGTACGCAGCGTTGGACGTTCGCCGGAAGGCCGGACGCGGCGATCCTGTGCTACCCGGTCATCGAGCTCCGTGACGCCTTCGCCGGCCGCATCCCGAACGTGGACGCGGGTGTCTCCGAACGGCTCCTCGGCGGGGACGCGCCCGAGGAGCAGCGCTCGGAGCTGTCGCCGAGCACGCGCGTCACCGCACGCCGGGAGGGCAACCCCACTCCCCCGATGTTCTTGTGGACGACGAGCGACGACGAGGCCGTCTCGGTGCTCCACACGACGTCGATGATGCTGTCGCTCGCCGTCGCCGGGGTGCCGCACGAGGGTCACGTCTTCGTCGCCGGCCAGCACGGCCTCGGCCTCGCTGCGGACGACCCGGCCGTGGGCCGGTGGACGGACCTGGCGGTCGAGTGGCTGCGGGGCCTGGGCTGGCCCGTCGACTGATCAGGCGCGGCTGAGCGACAGCCGCAGTCCCTGGCGGGTCAGGGGGCCGAGGGTGCCGGTCGTCCGCAGGAGTGCCATCGACAGGTTGGCGAGGATGAGGACGAGTGAGGCCGTCCCGACCATGAGCACCGAACGCTCGTCGATGAGCAGCGCCCAGACGAGCCACGCGGACTGGTTGACCAGGCCGATCCACTGGTTGACGACCGACAGGCCCCGGACGTCGACGCTCGTCGCCGTCACCTTGAGCTGCGAGACCAGCGAGACCGCTGCCGGCAGGAACGCCGCGACGGAGTACGCCACCGTGCCGACCGTGTGGTCGAGCGTCGTGGTCGTCGCGGCGATGAGAAGCCCGGGGGCGAGCAGGACGGCCCATGGCGTGCCCACGTGGCGGTGGAACAGGGACAGGATGACCAG
>JAJZQV010000136.1 GCA_021803025.1 Actinomycetes bacterium
CCTGTTCTCGAGCGGCCGGACGTCGAGGTCACCGCCTGGCTGCGACGGACGTCGCTCAACCTCGCGTTCAACCGTGCCCGTGACGTCGGCCGCTGGCGCGCCCGTACCGCCCGCGCCGAGCTCCCCGTACCCGCCGACCCCGCCGCCGAGGCGGTACGAGCGGACGAGCGGAGCGCTGTACGGGCTCTGCTCGACCAGCTCCCGGCGACGCAGCGCGACTGTCTCCTGCTGCGCCACGCCGGCTACAGCTACGCGGAGGTCGCGGCGACCCTCGACATCGCGCCCGGCTCCGTCGGCACGACCCTCGCCCGCGCCGAGCGGGCCTTCAAGGACCTGTACCTCACCGCGCACCCCGCCGATGCGCGTCACGACCAGGAGGAACGATGATGACCACCATGACCTGCCCCGACAAGGGCACGCTCCGAGCGTTCCTCGACCGCGCCGACGACGACCACGCCGCGCTGGCCGCACACGTCCGGGGATGCCTGGACTGCCGCCGGGCCGTGCGCGAGCTCCGCCTCAACGCCGCCGTCACCTCCGACGCGCTGTCGCTGCTCGATGCGCCGGCCGCAACGGTCGTGCCCCACCGCGCCGACGACCCGTACGAGCTCGTCGACCCTCCTGTCGGGAAGCGGCACTGGGGACGCATCGCCAGCGGCGCCGCCGCCGTCGCCCTCGCCGTCGGGCTCACCCTCACGCCGACCGGACAGGCGGTCGCGGGCGGCCTGCTCAACCTGTTCCACAGCAAGAGCGTCACCGAGGTGACGATCAGCAACGCCGACGCGCGCCAGGTCGCGACGGTGCTCCAGAAGCTCGGCGTCACGACGGGCACCCCGAGCTCCTCGTTCGCGCCGGTCGCGTCTCTCGCGGAGGCCCAGGCCAAGGTGGCGTTCCCCGTCGCGACGCCTCGCCCCGCCGACGTACCGGCCGGGCTGGCCGCGGCCCCCACGGTCGGCTACCTCGCGAAGTCCGACCTGACGGTGACGTTCGACGCGGCCCGGACGACGGCGTACCTGCAGGCCTCGGGCTCGACGACCCAGGTACCGGCCGGTCTCGACGGCGAGAAGCTCGTCCTCCACTTCCCCGACGCGGTCGCCCTCGAGTACAAGGGCGCGAACGACTCGATGCTCATGGTCGTCTCGGCCGGTGCGTTCGAGGCCTCCACGACCGGCCCGCTCGACGTGAACCAGCTGCGTGACTTCCTGCTCAAGGTGCCGGGCATCCCGACCTCGCTCACCAACCAGCTCGGGCATGTCGACCTCGCCGCGGGTGCGCTGCCGCTGCCCATCCCGGTCGACCAGGTGCGTGGGACGAAGACGACGGTGAACGGCCACTCCGCCGTGCTCGTCGCCTCGTCCGGCATCGGCTCGGCCGTCGCGTGGCAGTCCGGCGAGCGTCTCACCGGTGTCGCCGGCACGTACGGCTCCGACGTCGTCCTCAAGGTCGCGGCGGGGCTCAAGGGGTGAGCGAACCCGTACTCGACGCCGACCGCCTCACCAAGGCGTACGGCCGGACGATCGCCCTCCGTGGCGTGAGCCTGACCGTCTCACCTGGCGAGGCGGTCGGCCTGCTCGGCCCCAACGGCGCCGGCAAGACCACCACCGTGAAGATCCTCACCGGCCTGGTCCGTCCCTCCTCGGGGACGGCCAGGCTGTTCGGGCTTCCGGCCACCGACCCGGCAGCCCGGACAAGGCTGGGCTACCTTCCCGAGCTGTTCCGCTTCCCCGACTGGATGACCGGGGCTCAGGTGGTCTCCTTCCACGCCGAGCTCGCGGGCGTCAGCCCGGCCGACCGTCGGGCCCGGGTCGCCGAGGTCCTCGAGATGGTGGGTCTCGGTTCACGCGGCGGCGACCGCGTGGGCGGGTACTCCAAGGGGATGAGCCAGCGCCTCGGGCTCGCCCAGGCGATCGTCGGACGGCCCGAGCTCCTGCTGCTCGACGAGCCGACCTCGGCGCTCGACCCCGTGGGGCGCCGAGACGTACGTGGGCTCGTGAGCGCGCTCAAGGCCGAGGGCGTCGCCGTCGTCCTCAACTCCCACATGCTCGGCGAGGTCGAGCGTGTGTGCGACCGGGTGGTCGTCATCGACAAGGGCCACGTGAAGTTCACGGGCACCCTCGACGACCTCACGAACGAGGGGCCCACGCTCCACGTGACGGTGGGTCGTACGGACTCGGACCTAGCTCCCGCGCTCGTGGAGTTCGGGCGGGTGCAGGTCGACGGGGCGCAGGAGGTCGTCGTGACTCTCGGCCCACCCTGGGACGACGTCCCGGACGAGGCGGCGGAGCAGATCGCGGCGGCGATCGTGCGGGGACCGTGGGGGCTGCGCCGGCTCGACGTCCGCCACGCGTCCCTCGAGGACGCGTTCGTGGCGATGGTGAGCGGAGGAGACCGGTGAGGCTGCCGATCGTACGGGCGACGCTGGGTGAGGCGCTCGGGAGGAAGATCGTCCTCTGGGGCTGGATCGCGAGCGCCGTGCTCGTCGTCCTGTTCGGGATCGCGTTCTTCTTCCTGTACCCGCAGATGGCGCGCCAGAGCCGCACGCAGGTCGCGGAGAGCATGCTCCTCGGAGGCGTCCTCACGATCCTCGGACTGTACGTAGGGTCGTTCCTCGCCGCCTTCCTCGCGATCATGCTGGCGGCCGGCTCCGTCTCGTCGGAGGCAGACTCCGGCGTGCTGCAGGCGGTCGTCGTACGGCCGCTGCCGCGCTGGCGCTGGTACGTCGAGCGGTGGGCCGGGCTCGTCGGGATGTCGGTCGCGTACGTCGTCGTCATGACGCTCGCGATGCTTCTCGTCGCGCGGCTGATCTCAGGGTACGAGCCGGGGTCGCTCCTCGGCCTCCTCGCGCTGCTGGCGGCCCAGGTGACCTTCCTCGTCACCGTCGGCATGCTCATCAGCTGCCGGCTGTCGAGCGTGGCGACCGGCGTGGTGCTCGTCCTGTACTTCGGGATCGCCTGGCTCGGCGGCTTCATCGGCTGGATCGGCAACCTGGCACATCGGGCCGAGCTGTCGACGATCGGTACGGTCGTCTCGCTCGTCGCCCCGTCGGACGAGCTGTGGAAGGCGGCGTCCTCGTACGCGATTCCGCAGGGCCTGCCGGTCGGTCTCGGCACGGACGGCCCCTTGGGCCTGCCGTTCCTGTCGACACTGCAGCCGTCGCCGTGGTTCATCGGGTGGGCGCTGCTCCTGACCGTGGGCCTGCTCGCGCTCGGCATGGGCGCCTTCTCACGCAGGGACCTGTAGCCGGGCCACAGGCCGACTCCCCAAGCCGACCCCCCTCCACGAAAGGCCACGACACGCGCGGTCGGTACGGCGCGTCGCCGCACGAACTGGCCTCTCGACCGAACGCGACACGCACACGTCCTCTCCCCGAGCACACAGGTCCTCTCCCCGAGCGCGGGGTGTTCGCCGCCGAGCCCCACGTCGCCCGGCCCCTGCGGCGTCACTACGCTCGCGGCCATGACCTCGCCCCGCTGGCCCGTGATCCTGTTCGACCTGGACGGCACGCTCGCCGACTCCATCAACCTCATCGTGACCAGCTACCAGCACGCGTTCCGCGAGGTCGTCGGCCACGAGTGGGACGAGACGGAGATCAAGAGCTGGATCGGCAGGTCGCTCATCGACGCCTTCCGTACAGCGCTCGGGCCCGAGCTCGGCGAGAGGGCGTACGCGGAGTACACGCGGTTCAACGAGGCCAACACCGTGCGGCTCATGAAGGGGTATGACGGGGTGCCGCAGCTGTTGCGCGACCTGACCGCGGCCGGCGTCCGTACGGGCGTGGTCACGTCGAAGCGACGGCAGCCTGCGGAGTGGGCGATCGAGCTGTGCGGCCTCGACGTGCCCCTGCTCGTCGGGCACGAGGACGTCCCCGCTCACAAGCCCGACCCGCGGCCCCTGCTGCGCGGGCTCGAGCTCCTGGGTGCGGACACGCAGCATGCGGTGTACGTGGGGGACGCGGCCGTCGACGTCATCGCCGCCCGCAACGCGGGCCTGCCCACCGTCGCCGTGACGTGGGGTGCCGGGCTGCGGGCCGACATCGAGGCCACCGAGCCGCTGGCGATGTGCGACACGGTCGACGAGCTGAGGGCGGTCCTCCTGGGCTGAGCCCCGGATCGAGGGGTCAGTTCGTGCAACGACACGCCGTACCGACCGCGCGTGTCGTGGCGTTTCGCGGGGGAGAGGCTCGCGGGGGAGAGGCTCGCGGGGGAGAGGCTCCCGGGAGAGAGGCTCCCGGGGGAGAAACGCCGCCCGGACCCACGTGGACCGGGAGAGAGGTCGGCCGCCTCCTGTATCAGCGCGGCCGCACGTGCCTCTTCCAGGCATGACGTCCGAGACCCCCGGCACCACACCCTCCGAGGAGCCCCCCGCCCTCGGTGGCCCGCTGCCCTTCGCGGTGAAGGGACCCGGCGACCTCCGGCTGGCTCCGGACCGTACCGGCACGACGACCTTCACCGTCACCAACCTCACCGGCCGGCCCGTCCGCGTGCGGCTGCAGCCGAAGTCCTCCGACCCCTCGCACGACGCCTGGTACAAGGTCGCCGGCGACCCGGAGGTCCCCATGACCGTCGGCGCAACGATCACCGTCGACGTACGAGCGTCCGTACCCGCTGGTGTCCCCGCGGGTACGGACTCGCTCCATCTTCGCGCGGTCGACGAGGCCGACCCCGAGCAGGTGACGGACGGCCAGCCGGTCGCCGTCGCGATCCCCATAGCCCCGGAGCCCCCGAAGAAGGGCCTCTTCCTTCTCATCGCGATCATCGCCCTCGTCGTCCTGCTCGTCGGCGGAGCCGCTATCTGGTGGTTCCTGATCCGCAAGCCGGCCCCGCCCCCCGAGCCGCCCGTCGTGACCCTCGTCGAGGCGCCCGTCGTGAGCGGCCAGCCGGTGGTCGGCGCGATCCTCACGACCACGCCCGGCACCTGGACGAACGCGACCAGCACGAGCGTCCAGTGGTTCGCCTGCACGGCGCCCACCGCCTGCACGGCGATCCCGGGTGCGAGCGGGACCGCGTTCCAGATCACCGGCGCCCAGGTCGGCACCCAGCTCAAGGTCACCGTCACCGCGACCGGGGCCGCGACCAGCGCCACCGGCGACTCCCAGCTCACCGCCGTGGTGCGGACCGTCGTCCCCAATGTCGTGAGCTTCAACGTCTACGCCGCCCGGTCGACGCTCCAGGCGTACGGGCTCACCGGGAACGTCCTCAACGACCCGTTCAACTCCGGCTGCTCCCTCGTCACAGCGCAGTCGCCCGGCCCGAGCTCCGTCGCCGACAAGGGCGGCGTCGTCCAGCTCACCGTCATCCCGAAGTCGCGCATCTCGTGCATCTTCGTCAACGTGACCGTCAAGGCCACCTTCATCCCCGTCCCCACCAAGTCCTGAGAGGAGAACGCCCATGAAGGCCATCTCCGCACTGCTCACCGTCCTGCTGTGCGCCGCGGTCCCGCCCGGCCTGCTGCTCGCCGTCACCGCGGCCCTCGGCGCACCAGCGACCACGTGGGCCCTGGTCCTCGCCGTGGTGATGCTCGCGTACGGCATCGTCGCCGCCTGGATGGGCACGTACGACCTCGGCACCCCGCTGGGCTGGCTCATGCTCGTCGTCGACCTCACCTGGAGCCTGCCCAACACCGTCTTCGGAGCCGTCACCGGGCTCTGGCTCTACGCGATCTGGGGGAACCCGTCGAAGGGCAACAGCGAAGGGCGCGGCTGGATCTCGTACAGTCCTCGCTCCGCGACCGGCTTCGGCAACGACGTCCTCCAGACCCTCGGCACGGTCAACCTCGGCGGCTCCGGCCAGCACGAGCGCATGCACCTGCTCCAGGCGCGGATCTTCGGCCCGCTGTACCTGCCGGTCTTCGGCCTCTCATACGTCGTCACGTTCCTCATCCAGTGCCTGTTCACCCTGGTCCTGGGACTGGCCCTCAAGGCGGCCGGCGTCCGTACCTCGGCCCACCTCAACCCGCCGGCCAGCTCGGCCGTCAGCGGCTTCTTCGGGTGGATCTACCACTCCACCCCGTTCGAGGAGTGGGCGTATGCCTCCGGCAACCCCTGACGGACCCCTCGCGACGGCCCTCGCGGGCCTGACCGCCGACCTGCCGAGTGACGCGCTCACCATCGAGGTCGTCGGGCTGACCCCCCTTCACTGCGACCCCGAACGGATCCAGAGCCGCGCCACGGTGACGGTGCTCGTCACCGCTGCCGAGGCCCCGGAGCACGTCGTCGACGCGCTCCTGGCCCTCCAGGCGAAGGCGACGTACGAGCTCGACGAGGTCCCCGACTGGTGGACCGCCCTGGGCCGTACCCCCCAGGCCTCGTTCCTCGTCCGCCTCCCCGTCGCCCAGCCGCTGACGACCCACCCGGTGCCGGTCGTCCAGCACCCGCTCGAGGCGCTCACCTTCGACCGCACCCGCCACACCCGACCCGACGCACCCGCGCCGGCCTGACCAAGGAGAGACCATGCCGATCTACAACGTCCCCGGCGTGTACGTGGAGGAGGTTGCCAGCGGCGTCCGGCCCATTGCGGCCGAGTCGACGTCGATAGCGGCCTTCATCGGCACCGGCGGCAAGCCCGACGCGCCCCGCGGGGAGCCACGGTCCATCACCACGTGGACCGAGTACGCCAACACGTTCCTCGGCGAGGGACCCATGACGCCCCTCTCGC
>JAJZQV010000022.1 GCA_021803025.1 Actinomycetes bacterium
GTTTTTCGATTCACCATGTTAAGTAGGCTAATTTTATGGTCTCATGGCAGATTTGCCATGAGAACATCCAGTTCGCCTACTTAACATGGTGAACCGACCGGGCCCACATAACATGGTGAACCGACCGGGCTGCATAGCCACCCGACGTCAGCGGTCGGGGGTCGCTCCCCAGATGCGGGAGAGGTAGTCGCGCATCGACCGGTCGGACGAGAAGAAGCCGCAGCGCGCGATGTTGAGGATCGCAGAGCGGGTCCATGCCTCCTGGTCCGCGTACGCCTCCTCGACCCGCTCCTGGGCGTCGATGTAGGCCTGGTAGTCGGCCAGTGCCATGTACGGGTCATGCTGGACCAAGTTCGAGACGACCGTGTCGAACGCCTGGCGGTCCCCGTCCGAGAACGCGCCGGACGCGATGAGGTCGATGGCGCTCTTGAGCGTCGGGTTGGTCTCGTAGTACTCGCTCGGGTGGTAGCCGGACGCGGTGAGCGCGGCGACCTCCGGCTCGGTCATGCCGAACAGGAAGAAGTTCGCGTCGCCGACGAGCTTGCGGATCTCGATGTTCGCGCCGTCGTCCGTACCGATCGTCAGCGCGCCGTTGAGGGCGAACTTCATGTTGCCCGTACCGGACGCCTCCATCCCCGCGAGGGAGATCTGCTCGGACAGGTCGGCCGCCGGGATGAGCTTCTCGGCGAGCGTCACGTTGTAGTTGGCGGGGAACGCGACCTTGAGCTTGCCCTTGACGCGCTTGTCGGCGTTGATGGTGTCGGCGACCCGGTTGATGAGGTAGATCGTCTCCTTGGCCATCCGGTAGCCGGGAGCCGCCTTGGCGCCGAACACGACCGTACGTGGCGTGACCGTCGCGGGGTCGAGTCGACCCGAGATGAGCCCGTCGTACAGCGTGACGATGTGGAGCAGCTTGAGGCTCTGGCGCTTGTACTCGTGGAGCCGCTTCACCATGACGTCGAGCAGGCTGCCCTCGGGCAGGTCGATGCCGTCCCTGGCCCGCAGCAGTCCGTACAGGCGGCGCTTGTTGGTTTCCTTCGAAGCGCGGAACGCCGCTCGGAAGTCCTCGTCCTCGGCGTACGGCTCGAGCCCCTCGAGCCGGTCGAGGTCGGTGACCCAGCCGGGGCCGAGCGCGTCGGTGATGAGGGCGCTCAGCGACGGGTTCGCGAGCCGGATGAACCGGCGCGGCGTGACGCCGTTCGTGACGTTGGTGAACTTGTCCGGCCAGTAGCTGGAGAAGTCAGGCAGGACCTTCTCTGCGAGCAGCCCGGACTGGATCTCGGCCACACCGTTCACCTTGGTCGCGGCGACGGTCGCGAGGTAGGCCATCCGGATGGAGCGCTGGGGGTACTCGGTGACGATCGACATGCGCCGCGCGCGCAGCTCGTCCTCGGGGTGGGCCCTGCGGACCTCGGCGAGGAAGATGTCGTTGATCTTGAAGATGATCTCGAGGTGACGCGGCAGCAGCCGGCCCATCAGCTCGGCGGACCACATCTCCAGTGCTTCCGGCAGGAGCGTGTGACAGGTGTACGCGAAGCACTGCGTCGTGATCTCCCACGCCTCGTCCCAGGGGAGCTTCTTCTCGTCGACGAGGATGCGCATGAGCTCCGGCACGGCGATGACTGGGTGCGTGTCGTTGAGCTGGAACATGATCCGCTTGGGCAGGTCGTGGAGGTCGAAGTCCTCCTCGAGCATCTGCTCGATGAAGTCGTGGAGCGAGCAGGCGACGAAGAAGTACTGCTGCTGCAGCCGCAGCTCCTTGCCCTGCGGGGTCGAGTCCTCCGGGTACAGCACCTTCGTGATGTTCTCCGCGAACGTCTGGGCTCGTACGGCCTCGGCGTAGTCGCCGGCGTTGAAGATCGCGAGGTCGAACGCCTTCGTCGCCTGGGCGCTCCACAGGCGCAGCGTGTTGACGCGACCGTTCTGGTAGCCGGGGACCATGAAGTTGTACGGGACCCCGAGCACGTTCCACGCGGGTATCCAGCGGGTACGGGTCACATCGCCGTCGAGGTACGTCTCCGTGTGGCCGCCGAAGTCGACCCGAACCGCAGCCTCGGGGTGCGGGAACTCCCACGGGCCGCCCAGAGAGAGCCAGGTGTCGGGCTGCTCGACCTGACGGCCCTCGACGAACGTCTGCCGGAAGATGCCGTACTCGTAGCGGATGCCGTAGCCGATGCAGGGAACGCTCATCGTGGCGAGGGAGTCGATGAAGCAGGCGGCGAGGCGGCCGAGGCCGCCGTTGCCGAGACCCGGCTCGACCTCCTGGGCGCGGAGCGTCGCGATGTCGAGCCCGCAGCTCTCGAGCGCCTTCTCCGCGATCTCCGTGAGGTCGGTCGCGAGGAGCGCGTTGCCGAGCTGTCGGCCGAGCAGGTACTCGGCCGACAGGTAGCCGATCGTCTTCGCCTTCGAGAGCCGGTTGTGTCGTACCGTCTCGAGCCAGCGCGCCATGAGGTAGTGACGCACGGTCTTGGCCAGCGCGAGGTACTGGTCGTTGACCGTGGAGCCGGACAGCGACACTCCCTGGCTGCCGTTGAGCTCACGGAGGAACTCCTTCACGAAGCCGTCCACCGAGTGGGGCGGCGTCGTGACCGGGGCCATGGCGATGGGATGGGTCGGCTGGAAGTGCGGGCCGAGCCGGCGCGTCTCGCTGCTGGGCGTCTCGTCCGCGTGAACGGCTGGAGCGTTCACGTCGGCCTCGTCGGGGATGGACTCTGCGGTCATTGGGTCACCGTAACGCTGCCGTCTTTGAGAGGCGATATCGTCCACCCTCTGCACAGAGCGTGTCGAGATGCGAGCCGAACCCGACCTTGAACGTGCTATACGGCGGTATGCGGGACCGTCCGTGCGGCATGCCAGGATGTTCCCGTGAGTCATGGGACCGGAATCTCGCCGACGCGACCAGCGAGGGACGACGCGTGACCGAGACGGGGTCGATGACGTGCTACCGGCACGAGGGCGTCGCAGCCGGCATCGTGTGCACGCGCTGCAAGAGGCCGATCTGCCCGGCGTGCATGGTCGACGCAGCCGTCGGCTTCCAGTGCCCGGAGTGCACCCGGCAGGGTGCGCGGGAGACGCGGCAGGGCCTCCTGCCGTACGGCGGCTACCCCAGCCGTGACCCGCGCCTGACGTCGATCGTGCTCATCGTCGTCAACGTCGTCGTGTGGCTTCTCGCCTCGAGGGGCTCGCTCGGCGACCATCTCGGGCTCGCACCACGGGGAGTGTGCCTCGCCGCGAACGACCCCACGTCGTACTACCCGGGCGCACTCCAGGCGGCCTGCACGGCCAACGGCGGCGCCTGGGTGGCGGGCGTGTCGAGCGGCGCCTGGTGGCAGGTGGTCACGTCTGTGTTCACGCACCTGACGTTCGTCCACCTGGCCGTCAACATGGTCTCCCTGTTCGTCATCGGACCCATCATCGAGCGCGTCCTCGGGCGGACGCGGTTCCTCGTGCTCTACGGGATCTCGGGCCTCGCGGGCTCGGCGAGCGTCATGTGGCTGACGAGCCCGGACGCCTCGACGGTCGGCGCATCGGGCGCACTGTTCGGCCTCATGGGTGCCCTGCTGCTCCTCTCGTACAAGGCGAAGGGCAACTTCGTCCAGGTGCTCGTCGTCCTCGGCGCCAACGTCGCGTTCACGCTGTTCTACGTGGGGACGATCTCGTGGCAAGGCCATTTCGGCGGCCTGGCCGGGGGACTCGTCGCGGCGTGGGTCATCGCGTACGCCCCGCGGGAGCGCAGGCGCCAGGTCCAGGTGTACGGACTGGCGGCTCTGACGATCCTCATCCTCGCCGCGATCGTCGCGAAGGCTCTCATGCTCGGCTGAGTCGCCAGGCCTTGGGGAGCTAGGGTCGGCCTCAGGGGGTGCCACCATGCAAGAACTGCTCACGACGCTGGGACCGCTCACCGCGGACCGCGTGGGGATGGTGCTGCCCCACGAGCACATCTTCGTCGACCTGGCGCCCATCGGCGCGGCGAGCTACCAGAGCGCCGACCCGGACGACGTGGTGCGGCTCATGGCTCCCGAGATCGAGAAGATCCAGGAGCAGGGGGTCAGCGCACTGGTCGAGTGCACGCCCGTTGGCGTCGGCCGCAGGGTCGACGTCGTCTCGGCCGTCTCGCGGGCCACACAGTTCCCCGTCGTTGTCGCGACCGGCATCTACCGGGAGCCGTGGGTGCCGGAGTGGGCGCACGCGGCCACGGAGTCGGCCCTGGCCGAGTGGATGCTGGGCGAGCTGACCGACCAGGTCGAGCAGACGGGCGTACGGGCCGCATGGATCAAGCTCAGCGCCGGCGACGACGGGATCACTCCGACGGAGTCGAAGATTCTGAGGGCCGCGGCGCACGCCGGCGCACAGACCGGCGCGGTCATCGGCAGTCACACGGTCCACGGTCGTGTGGTGCGTGACCAGCTCGACATGCTCGAGGGCGCCGGGTACTCGCCCGAGCGCTTCATCTGGATCCACGCCCAGTCCGACCCCGACGTCGCGCTCCACCTGGAGATGGCCGAGCGCGGCTGCTGGGTCGAGTACGACAACATCGGCAGCGACGACCCCGGAGACGCCCGGCTCGTCGCGTGGATCCTCGAGCTGCTTGCGGCCGGCCACGGCGACAGGCTGCTGCTCAGCCAGGACAGAGGGTGGTACAGCCCCTCGACGCCGGGCGGCGGCACGCCGCGCCCGTTCACGTACCTGGTCAGGGAGTTCCTGCCCAGGCTGCGCGAGGCGGGCGTGGACGAGTCCACGATCACGCGACTCACCTGCACGAACCCCTTCCACGCCTTCAGCCGATGACGCACGAGCACGATCCGGGCCCTCACGGCCGGCGAAGCCCCTCGTGCTCCCTCCCGCAGCGCCGCCGCCGAGCATCGGCGCCGCTCGGTACCGTGATGGCGTGACTGCCCGCCCCCCCGGCGGTGGCGCTGCTTTCGAACCAGCTCCGCGTCTACCTGTTCCGCGATGACCGCGGTCGCGCGCTGTACGCGCGGACGCGCCGGCGACCGGCGACGCCGTGTCTGGTCGTACTGGGGCGACCTGCGGGGACGTCGGCAACTCGCCCGCCTCGCGGAAGGACCGTGCGACGAGCGACTCTGTCGGCAGCTCGATCTCGGCCGGGGCCCCCCGCTGGTAGTGCTTCACCCAGGGCGCGACCACGGCGACGACACGACTGCCCGACCCTCCCCGCCCGCGGGCGACCCGACCCCTCGGCACCATCCGCGTGGCCGGGGCGGCCTGGGTGAGAGCAGCCCTCGGCGGCCCGTCCAGCGCGGCCCGCGGCGCCGCTCGGTAGAGTGTCGGCTTTCCACGTACCAAGGAGCAACGGATGGTCGACCTGGTCGGTCGGAGCTTCCTCAAGGAAGTCGACTTCACCCGCGAGGAGTTCACGTACCTCGTGGACCTCGCCGCGGACCTCAAGGCGGCGAAGAAGTCTCGCCGCGAGACGACGATGCTCGAGGGCCTCAACCTCGCGCTGATCTTCGAGAAGACCTCGACCCGTACCCGCGCGGCCTTCGAGGTCGCCGCGTACGACCAGGGCGCCCACGTCACCTACCTCGACCCGTCCGGCTCCCAGATCGGGCACAAGGAGTCCCCGAAGGACACGGCCCGGGTGCTGGGCCGCATGTACGACGGGATCGAGTACCGCGGCGCGGGACAGTCGATCGTCGAGGAGCTCGCGAAGCATGCCGGCGTGCCGGTCTGGAACGGCCTCACCAACGAGTGGCACCCCACGCAGAGCCTGTGCGACCTCCTCACGATGCGTGAGCACACGGGCAAGGACTTCTCCGACATCTCGTTCGCGTACGTCGGCGACTCCCGCTACAACACGGGGAACTCCCTCCTGGTGACCGCCGCGCTCATGGGCATGGACGTACGGATCGTGGCGCCGACGCCGCTCCAGAACTGGCCCCACGTCGTGAGGCAGGCGCAGTCGCTCGCCGAGGAGTCGGGTGCCCGCATCACGATCACCGACGACGTCGACGAGGGCGTCAAGGGCGTGGACGTCGTCTACACGGACGTCTGGGTGTCCATGGGCGAGCCCAAGGAGGTGTGGCTGGAGCGGGTGCCGATGCTCCTGCCGTACCGGGTCGACCGGAGCCTTCTCGACCGCACCGGCAACGCCGACGTGAAGTTCATGCACTGCCTCCCGGCGTTCCACGACCTCAACACGTCGCTCGGCTCGGAGGTCCAGCGCCTGTCGGGTATCGACGGCGGCCTCGAGGTGAGCGACGAGGTCTTCGAGTCGGAGGCGAGCATCGTGTTCCACCAGGCCGAGAACCGCCTCCACACGATCAAGGCCATCCTCGTCGCGACGCTGGTCGGCGCATGAAGGTCCTCATGGTCTGCACGGGCAACATCTGCCGCTCGCCCATGATGGAGCGGGTGGCCGCCGCTCACGCCGCACGCGAGAGCGTGGACGTCCGGATCATCTCGGGCGGTACGTCCAGCGAGGAGACGGGCAACCCCATCGACCATCGCGCCCGCCGAGTGCTGGAGCGCGCCGGGTACGACGCCGGCCACCATCGCGCCCACCAGGTCACCGCGCGCGAGGTGGAGGAGGCCGACCTGGTCATCGCCGCCGAGGAGCACCACCGGCAGCGGCTGCTCCGGCTCGCGCCCGAGGCCGACGTGCGGCTGCTGAGCGACTTCGACCCCGACCTGGCCGACGGTACGGGCCTGCCCGACCCCTGGTACGGGCCCGACTCGGACTTCGACGAGACTCTCACGGCGGTGGAGGCCGCGATGCCGGGCCTGCTGGCCCACCTCAAGGAGCGTACGAACTGGGCCCAGGGCGTCAGGACGGTGTGACCCGCAGGTTCGAGAAGTAGGCCTCTGTGCCGACGTCGACGAACAGCCCGATGTCGCCCCGCGGGGCGGCTGCTCGGTTCACCGGGATGACAAGGGACACGTCGCCGTCGACGAGGGCGACGAGGCGGGTGCCGTCGATCTGCACCGAGACCCGGGTCCACTGGTCCAGGCCCGGGGCGGAACCCGTCGAGGGGGTCGGGGGCTGGAGGCTGTCGAACGGCCACTGCTGGTACGTGACGAACTGGGCGGCTCGGCGGGTCCACGCGGTCGGAGGCTTGTGACGCGGGCCGTTGAGGGGACGCACCTCGGCCTGCCGGGAGCGGCGGTCGCGGTTCGAGACACGATAGGCGAGGCCTGCGAGAGGGGCGGCGGCGGGCGACGCACCCTCGTACAGCCGGCTCCACACGTCGACCTCGAGGGCGACGTCCTCGAAGCAGATGGGCAGCGAGACGAAGGTCGGGAGGTCGACGCTGCCACCGTCATCGTCTCGGTAGCGGGTCATGTCCTCGGAGAGCGCGACCCTCAGGGACGTCCGGCCGTGAACGTGCTTGATGTGGGCGACGTCGGTGTGAGCGACGGCGCGCCCGGGCACGACCGCGAGGTCGTACGTCACGTCCATCTGGTCGGCTCCATTCCGGTCCCTTGCATGGACAAGAGTGCCATACCCAGGTCGAGCAGGGTTGAACGCCGGGCCGGATCACTCTCGGCCCCCATCTGAGCCGCTGTGATGGAATGGCCGGTCATATCCAAGAAGTCTCTCATCGTCGGGTTGTGGCGCGCTCGCCATCGCCTTCGAGTCGATGAGCGTGGGTACCGCCATGCCGGCCGCGGCCGCCGACCTCGGCCAGCGCGAGCTGTACACCACAGACGCCCGGCGAGAGCCCGAGATCGCGACCGCGCGACAGACCGCGGAACGCCGAGCCCCGCCCGTCCGCGATGTCCATCCGCGACCTCCAAATGTGAGCAGTTCACCCCCTGCCGATGTGTACGCCGTGGCACCTCGCTGTGGCTCCGCTGTGAGCCTGCGGGGCTTCAGCGCGCTTCAAGGCAAGCGGCCTGTGGCAACGGGAGACGGCGGGAGGAGCAACGAAAAGGGCCCACGGCGTGTGCCGTCGGCCCGAAGGGATCTGCTCGCTTGTGGCGCGGGCCCGCCGGGGGGATAGGGGGCCCGCGCCGCAACCAAGCAGATGCTCCATGCTTGCATGTTCCGCCCACGTACGCCAGTGATGGGGAGAGCGTTTCGTCCGGGGGTGAGCACCAACCGCTCGACGCCGCGGGCGCGACCACGACGTGGGTGACCCGACGCGCGGGACGGCAGGCGGCGAGAGCGGCGCCGGCCCGGGTGGGTGCCGATCTGCCCGGTCGGGGGTTGGCTCCTCGTCCGGGGTGACAGAGTGGGGTGGGTCGGCCCCAGTGGCCTGGGGGCGGCAGGACGACACCCGTATCGGGTCGAGACGAAGGAGACAGTGTGGACGCTCGCGACATCCTCGTCGACGCGGCAGGACGGCCGGTCGACACCGCGCGGCAGGTGCTCAAGGGAATCACACCGGACATCGCCAACCGCATGCCGGACGACGCCCACTCCTCCATCACTTGGCTGGTCTGGCACTCCGGCCGCCAGATGGACGCCCAGCTTTCGGGGCTGTCGGGTACTCCCCAGGTCTGGCGGGAGGCTGGCTGGGCGGACCGGTTCTCCCTCGACCGGCCCAAGGACGCCATGGGGTTCGGCGACGAGCCGGCGGACGTGGCGAAAGTGACGGTCACCGACACAGCGCTGCTCACCGGCTACCTCGCCGCGGTGGTGGACGCGCTCGTCGCGTACGTCCGGGGCCTGTCGGACTCCGACCTCGACGACGTCATCGGGCACTTCGGGGGCGAGCCGGTCACCCGGGGCGTACGGATCGTCAGCATGATCGACGACGCCGTCGCCCACGTGGCGCAGGCCGCGTACCTCCGCGGCCTCCTCGAGAACTGGCGCATCGGGTACTGACAGGCGGCGCCCGCGACGCGGGCGGTCTCGCCGTCAGCCGCATCTCCAGATGCCTGGTGTCTGCGGAGGCCAACTCGTGTATCCGGGGCGTTGTCGGGGAAGAACCCCGACGAGCTCGGGATCGGTCTGCGACAGCCTCGAGACACGGTCACCGAAGAGCCGGTCGTGGTTCCGCTGGGCGATCGGGTTGCTGGACACGGCGCTCCTCGACTCAGAAGGACCGTGGGATGTGTGGCACGTAGTGCTCCTCGAGGGCGGTGACCTCGTCGTCAGTGAGGACGAGGTCCAGCGCGGCAACGGCGTCGGTGAGGTGGTGGAGCTTGGTCGGACCGACGATCGGCGCACTGACGACCGGCTTGGAGAGCACCCACGCGAGGGCGACCTGTGCCATGGGGACGCCTCGAGCCTCGGCGACCCTCTGCACCGCGTCGACGATGGGCGCGTCGGCGTCCTGGTCGTACCGCTTGCCGACCGGGTCCACGTCCATGCGCGCCGTCGTCTGACCCCAGGGGCGGCACACGCGCCCCTTGGCGAGCGGCGAGAACGGGATGGACCCGACGCCGGAGTCGGCGAGCAGGCCGAACATCTCCCGCTCCTCCTCACGCATGATGAGGTTGTACTCGTCCTGCATCGAGATGAACCTCGTCCAGCCGTTCAGATCGGCGGTGAACTGCATCTTGGAGAACTGCCACGCCCACATGGCGGAGGCTCCGATGTAGCGCGCCTTGCCGGCCTTGACGACGTCGTGGAGCGCCTCCATCGTCTCCTCGACCGGGGTGTTGGGGTCGAAACGATGGATCTGGTACAGGTCGACGTAGTCGGTGCCGAGCCGCCGTAGCGACGCGTCGATGTTCTCCATGATCGCCTTGCGGGACAGGCCGGAGCCGCCCGGGCCGGGGTGCATCGGGAAGTGCACCTTCGTGGCCAGGACGATGTCCTCGCGACGGCTGTACGTGCGGATGGCGCGCCCGACGATCTCCTCCGAGGTGCCCAGCGAGTAGACGTTCGCCGTGTCCCAGAACGTGATGCCCAGCTCGACCGCCTGCTGGAAGAACGGCTGCGCGTCGTCGGAGCCCAGCGCCCACTGGTTGAACCCGCTACTGGTGTCGCCGAAGCTCATGCACCCCAGTGCGATGCGGCTGACCTTCAGCCCCGAGCTCCCGAGTCGTGTGTACTGCATCAGTCCACCTCTGCGTTCGGTCGTACGAGCGACTTGATCGCACGCCGTGTGTCCATCGCGGCGTACGCCTCGGCGATCTCGGACAGCGGCAGCTCCAGGTCGAACACGAGTCCCGGGTTGATCGTGCGGGAGAGTACGAGGTCGAGCAGGTGCGGCAGGTACGCGCGGCAGTTCGCCGGGCCGCCCTTGATGCCGATGTTCTTCCAGAAGAACCGCTCCACCGGGAGGTCGCCGTGCGGGACGCCGACGAGGCCGATGGTGCCGCCGACACGAACCGCACCCGCGGCCTGCAGGCGCGCCTCCTCGGTGCCGACGCACTCCAGCACGCAGTCCGCGCCGATGCCCTCGGTGAGGGCCTGGATGGCCGCGATGCCCGCCTCGTCGCGCTCGGCGACGATGTGCGTGGCGCCGAAGGCCGTGGCGACCTTCTGCCGGGCTTCGTGGCGGCTCATCGCGATGACCGTCGGCGCGCCCAGCTGGACGGCGGCGAGAACGGCGCACAGCCCGACCGCACCGTCACCGACGACCGCGACCGTCGTGTCCGGCCCGACGCCCGCGGAGACAGCGGCGTGCCAACCCGTACACATCACGTCCGACAGCGTGAGGATGCTGGGGATGAGGTCCTCGTCGGGCATCCCCGGCGTGGCGACGAGCGTGCCGTCGGCCAGCGGGACCCGCAGCCTCTCGGCCTGGCACCCGTCGTAGTGGGCGGCGTTGAGGCAGTTGGCGGTGGCGCCCTTGCGGCAGGCCGCGCACGTGTTGTCGCAGGGGTTGAAGCCGCCGACGACGAAGTCGCCGGGCTTCACCGAGGTGACGGCGTCGCCGACGGCCTCGACGACGCCGCAGTACTCATGGCCGATGGGCGTCGGCTTGGTCACGGGCGCGATGCCGCGGTAGCGCCACAGGTCCGACCCGCAGACGCAGGCGGCTGTGACGCGGATGACCGCGTCGGTGGGCTCGAGGACTTCTGGCTCGGGACGCTCCTCGTAGCGGACGTCCCCGGGTGCGTGAATGACTGCTCCGTACATGCCACTCACCCCACCACACGCGAAGGGCCGGTGGGAGACACTGCGAAGACCCCTCTCCGCGGAACCTGTCTTGCCCAGCCCAGGGCTCCTCGGTGGCGCGCCGGCTGTGTCCTCGGGGGCGTGCAGTGCGCAGCGTTACCGCGGCGGGACGACGCCAGCGCGGACGAGGTAGCCGAGCAGCCCGTCGGTGAGCTGCAGCCGCTCGAGCTCGTCGAAGGGAACCCACCGGACGTCGGCCGCGTCGTCGCCCGCGCGCAGCGTGCCCCCGACGACCGTGGCCGCGAAGTCATGGACCTCGAACGCGCGGTCGCCGGCGGGGATGACGAGGTTCCAGAGCTCCGCGCCGACGGTCACCTCGAGCCCGGTCTCCTCGTACGCCTCCCGCGCAGCCGCCTCCCCGAGCGTCTCCCCAGGCTCGACGCGGCCGCCCGGTACGGACCAGCGGCCGAGCATGGGCTCGTGACCGCGCCGGACGAGCAGGATCGCGCCGTCGGCGACGATCACGGCGCTGGCGCCGAGGATGTGGTCGGACACGTCACCCATTCTCGACGAGGACGCGACCATTCGCGCACAGCCTCCCTGCTCGCCATTGCCTGGGCAACGCCGGTACGGGTTAGGCTGCCGGTCATGACGGGATCTCCCGGCCGCCGGGGCACGCGGCGCTGAACCAGCCGTACGCGTGCCTGCTCCCGATCTCTGAGTCCGGCAGGCTCCGCGGCACGGTCGGCGCACATCCGACGCCCACCACCGCGACCAGAAAGTCCCTCCGTGTTCGTCCTCGCCCTGGCCTACCTGGCCTTCGCCAGCCTCGCCCTTCCTCCCTCCATGCTCGGCGTCGTCTGGCCGTCCATGCGGCTCTCCCTGGGCCAGCCGCTCAGCGCCGCCGGCCTCGTGCCGCCGGTCGGCGTCGCGGCGGGGCTGGTCTCGACGACGCTCGCCCCGTACATCGCCCGGCGTATCGGCATCGGACGCGTACTCTCCCTCGGCACGTTCCTCACCGCCGCCGCGCTGGCGGGCTCGGCGGCGAGCACGTCGATGTGGCAGTTCCTCGCCAGCGTGGCCGTGAGCGGGCTGGGTGCTGCCGCCGTCGACACCACGCTCAACACGTATGCGGCCAGGAGGTTCGGCCCGCGTCAGATCAACCTCATGCACGCCTCGTACGGGGTCGGCGCGGCCGTGTCGCCCCTCATCGTCACCGCGGTCCTCGTGGCGGGGCTGAGCTGGCGGTGGTCGTACGTGGTCGTGCTGGGCCTCCAGCTCGCGGTCGCCGTCACCTTCAGCGCGACCTGGCGGCGCTGGGAGGTGGCCGTCCCCGCGGCCGCCGCCACGATCTCCCGGGCGAGCCGGGTGTGGAGCACCGACTCCGCACTGGGCATGGCCATGGCTGCGGTCCAGAACGGCATCGAGTCAGCCGTGGCGATCTGGGCGTTCACGTACCTCACCGCGCTCGGCGTCCCGACCGTCGTCGCCGGCGGGATCGCATCGGGCTACTGGCTCACGCTCGTGGTCGGCCGCGTCGCCTTCGGGTCGCTCGCCGAGCGGGTCGGCGCCTGGAGGGTCATGGCGATCGCCGTCATCCTGCTGCTCGTGGCGGCGGTGCTCGTCAACGTCGGGCTCCCCGTCCCCGCGATGGCCGCGGTCCTGCTGTTCGGCGTGGCAGCGGCACCGATGTACCCGCTGCTCGTCCTCACGACGGCCGGACGGACCTCGCCCGCGGTGGCCGACCGGGTCATCGGCTTCCAGGCCGCGGCCTCGTCCATCGGCGCGGCGACCGTGCCGGGACTCGTCGGCGTGATGCTGGCGGCCGAGCTGCGCGCGTTCGGCTGGTCTCTCGCGGCACTGTGTCTCGTGGCCGCGGCTCTCCTCGTGCTCATGCGGATGCGGGTACGCCGCCGCTAGACCGGGGACGTCCGGGTTCCCGACGCGGCCTCAGCGCGGCTCGTCGCCGATGTCGTACAGCTCGTCGTCCTCGAAGTCGACGGTGCGTTCGCCGAGCTTGTCGATCGGCTTCTCCCGGGGGGCGACGACGGCGACGGCGACCGCCGTCGTCACGGGCACGGAGAGCACGAGCCCGATGGAGCCGACGAGGGACCGTACGACCTCACCGGCGAACTGCTCGCGGAGCAGCATGCTGAACAGCGGCCTCTCGTACACCGTGAGCAGCAGCAGGACGCTCATGATGGCGCCCGCCGAGGCGAACAGGATCGTGTAGACGCTCGACGCGATGTGGTCACGGCCGATGCGCATCGCCTTGACGAACAGGTCGCGCGGGGACTGCCGCCCGGCGCCGGCGAGCTCCCACACGGCTGACGCCTGGGTGATCGTCACGTCGTTGAGGACGCCCAGCCCGGCGATGATGACGCCGCAGATCACGACCGAGGTGAGGGTCAGGTCCGGTGCCGTCGCGGACAGCACGACGTCGTCCTCGCCCGCCACGCCGGTGAGGTGGGCCCACTTCGTCGCCCCCCAGCCGAGCAGCGCCGACATGATGAGCCCGAACAGCGTGCCGACAAGGGCTGTCGTCGTCCGGGCGGAGAAGCCGTGCGCCGCGTACAGGACGACGAACATGATCGCGGACGACCCTACGAGGCCCACGAGCACGGGGTTGTGGCCGACGATGAGCGCCGGGAACATGAACTGGGTCAGGATGAAGCCGGAGAAGGCGAGGCCCACGACCGCGAGGGCCCCGCGCCAGCGGGCGACGACGACGACCGAGGCCACGAACACGAGCGTGAGGGCGACCATCGGCAGCGTCCGCTGGAAGTCGGCGAACTGGTACCCGGGCTCCGCCCCCTGGATGGGCGTGCGGTACAGCGTGACGCCGGTGCCGGGCGTGATCCCGGATGCGTACACCGCTGCGGTCACCGTGACCTGTACGGACTGTCCCTTCTCGGGCCCCTCGTCGAGCCGCACTGTCAGCTGGCCGCACGTCGACCCGTCGCCCGTCGCCGAGCCCGACACCGCGTCGCAGTTCGTCTCGGTGACCTCCGTGACGGTGCCTTTGGGGATCGTCAGCCCGGGAACAGCCACCGTCCTGTTGTCCTGGCTGAGGTGCGCCGAGACGTTGTGGGGCCACAGCCAGACCAGCGCTGCGACCGTCCAGATCGCCACAGGAATGAGGATCCAGACGAGCGTACGGAGCGCGCGCCGGGACCTCAGGGCGTCCGCCGCCGAGACCGCCTGCTCAGCGAAGTGGTGATGAGCCATCTGCGTACCTACCCTTGCGCGTGTGACCTCGGGACCGGCCCAATCTACCGACCGGCGCTGGGTGGTGCCCGTCCACAGAACGGTCAGGGGAGCCGCCCGGCTGCTCGACCCGTGCCTCTCCCGGCTCCGGCGCGGCATCTCCGACCCGACGCTCCGGCGGGCTCCCTCCGGGTGGTGGCGGACGGCTCGGAGTGCGTACGGCCCGGGGCTGCAGCACCTCGTACGGTTGGGCGACGACGTCGTCGCGACGTGCTGGGGACCCGGCGCGGAGTGGCTCGCCGAGCAGGCGCCACGGCTGCTCGGGGCAGCCGACGAGGTGTCTGACTTCGACCCGCGCCCCCACCGCGCCGTCGCCGAGGCTCACCGTCGGCGTCCCTGGTTGCGCCTGGGCCGTACGGACCTCGTGCTCGACGCCCTCGCCCCGACGTCCATCGAGCAGGTGGTCACCGGCAAGGAGGCGTTCCGGGCCCAGCGCCTGCTCCTCCATCGTTTCGGCGACCGTCCCGAAGGCCCTGCGGCTGAGGAGTCGCATCCGGCGCACGGGATGCGCGTGCCCTTGTCAGCTGCACAGTGGCTGTCGGTCCCGAGCTGGGAGTTCCTGCGCGCCGGGATCGAGGAGCGCCGTACTCGGGCCATCGTCGCCGGCGCGCGGACGGCGAGGTCGCTGGAGCGGCTGGCGTCCGGCGAGTTCTCCGGGGACGCCGACTCCGCGCTGCGGTCGTTGCCGGGAGTCGGGCCGTGGACGTCCGCGAACGTCCGCCAGCGGGCACTGGGCGACGCGGACGCGTGGAGCATCGGCGACTACCACGTGGGCCACACGATCAGCTACACCCTGGTCGGCGAGCAGCTCGACGACGACGCCGTCACGGAGCTGCTCGAGCCGTACCGCGGCCACCGGTTCCGCGTCGAGGTTCTGCTGGCCGATCTTCCGGGCCCCGAACGTCACGGTCCCCGGCGCACCCTCCCCACGCACCTCCCCCGGTGATCCGGGAGCCGGCGACAGGACCTGCTCCGCGCTACTCGGGCTCGGCGTGCTCGGTGCTCGTCGCGGGCAGCCAGACCGTGAACTCGGCACCACCCTCAGGCGCGCGGCCGGCCTTCACCCAGCCGCCGTGGGAGTTGATCGTGTGCGCGACGATCGACAGGCCTAGTCCCGTACCGGGCGTGTTCCGCGAGAGGTCCGAGCGGTAGAAGCGGTCGAAGACGTGCGGCAGGTCCTCGTCGGCGATGCCGGGGCCCTGGTCGGAGACGACGACGGTCTGGTCCTTCATGACGACGGTGATGAGGCCGCCGGAGGGCGAGAACTTCACGGCGTTGTCGATAAGGTTCGTGAACGCGCGTTCGAGCGTGTCCGGGTTCCCCACCAGCTCGTGCTCGGAGAGATGAACGTCGAAGATCATCGAGGGGCCGCGCCGCTTCGCCCGGGTGACCGCGTTCGCGACGACGTCCTGCAGGTCGATCGGCTCGCGCGCCGCCTCGACGTGGTCCTCGCGCGAGAGCTGGACGAGGTCGCCGACGAGCTGCGTGAACTCGCCCAGCTGCGCGGCCACGTCCCGGAGGATGTCGGAACGGGCTCCTTCCGGGAGCATGCCCGACTTCTCGTCGGCGATGAGGAGCTCGATGTTCGTGCGGAGCGAGGTCAGGGGGGTACGGAGCTCGTGCCCGGCGTCGGCGATCAGACGGCTCTGGCGTTCCCGGCTCGACGCGAGGGAGCGCATCATCGAGTTGAACGACCGGGACAGGTCCGCGAGCTCGCTGTCGCCCTCGGTCTCGATCTGGATGAGCTCGTCGGTCTCCGTGATGCGGGCGACCGCGAGAGCCAGCCGCCTGATGGGCCGCAGGGACGAGACCGCCACGAGCCAGCCGGAGATTGCGGCCGCCAGGATGCCGAGGACCGCGACCGCGACGAGGATGAGCGCCACCTGGTGCAACGTCGCCAGAGTGGGTTCGAGCGAGCGGCCGATCACGAGCGCGTACCCGTCGCCCGTCGTCTGGCCCTCCTCCTGCGACGTCAGCGGTACGGCCACGATCCGGTACAGCTCGCCGTTGCTGGCCATGCCCGTACGGGCCGAGGAGCCTTGCTGCGTCCTGGCGACCGCGATCTCCGCCGGCCCGATGTCGAAGCTCACGGTCTCGCCCGGGATCGACACGACATCCTTGTTGGACTTGACCAGCACGAGCACGACGTTGGCGGCCTTCAGCGCGTCCGCGTTGAGCCCCCCGGTCGACTCGATGTCCTGCGACACCGACCCGGCGGTGAAGTTGGCCACCGAGAGCAGCTCGCTGTCGAGCTGTGCGTACAAGGACACCTGGGTCGTGAAGTACGCGCCCATGCCCGCCAGCGCGACCGAGATCGCCACCGCGAGCGCCGTCAACCAGACGATGCGCCCCTGCAGCGTGTCGCGCAGGTGCCACGTCAACCAGGTCGGCCAGCGCACCTCGATGGGGAGGAACTTGGGCAGGGTACGTCTCGGCCGCGTCTCCTGCGGCCGAAGGCGGAGCGTGATCGTGCGCTCCGGGTCCACGGTCGAGGGTGCGACCGGCGGGACCGGACGGTCCGTCACGGCGGCGTCTCACGCAGGACGTAGCCGATCCCTCGCACCGTGTGGATGAGGCGGGAGCCGCCGTCCTGCTCCGTCTTGCGCCGCAGGTAGCCGATGTAGACCTCGAGCGAGTTCGCCGTGGTCGGGAAGTCGAAGCCCCACACCTCGTTGAGCAGCCAGTTGCGCTCGAGGACGCGGCGCGGGTTCTCCATGAACGTCTGGAGCAGCGCGAACTCCGTACGGGTCAGCGAGATCCGGCGGCCCGCCCTGGTCACCTCGCGCGTCTGCGGGTCGAGCGACATGTCGGCGAACGTGAGGTGCTCGGCGTCGGTGGCCGCCTCCCCGTCCACGCCGTTGCGCGAGCGGCGGGTCAGGGCACGCAGCCGCGCCAGCAGCTCGTCGAGGGCGAACGGCTTCGCCATGTAGTCGTCGCCGCCGGCGTCCAGCCCGTCCACGCGGTCGTTGACGGCGTCCCGGGCGGTGAGGACGAGGATCGGCACGTCGTTGCCCGACTGGCGCAGCATCCGCGTCGTCTCCAGGCCGTCGAGTCGGGGCATCATGACGTCCATGATGACCGCGTCGGGACGCGAGCTGGACAGGCGGGCGAGCGCCTCCAGTCCGTCGCCCGCGGTGATGACCTCGTAGCCGCTGTAGTGCAACGACCGGCTCAACGAGTCCCGTACGGCCTGGTCGTCGTCCACCACGAGGATCTGCATGTGCTTACTCTGCCATTGACTTCCGGTGGGTGACGACGCGCCACTTGGGCGGGGACAAAAGGACGGTCCGCCGAGCTTCCCGAGACGCACCACGCCCTCCCCGCTGGTGCCGGGGAGGGCGTGGTGCGGTGAGCGGCTCAGGCAGCCACGACGTCCACGGTGATGTGGGCGGTGACCGCATCGTGGAGCTTGATGCCGACCGTGTGGTTGCCGGTGGTCTTGATGGGCTTCGCGATGACGACGGAGCGCTTGTCGAGGGCGGGGCCACCCGCCTTCTTCACAGCGGCCACAACATCGGCCGACGTGATCGCGCCGTACAGCTTGCCCTCGCTGGAGCCGGTACGAGCCGAGAGCGAGACGGGGAGCGCCTCGAGCTGGGTCCGTACCTGCTGGGCGTGCTCGATGCCGCGGATCTCGCGGGCGTCACGCGCACGCTGGATGCCGAGGATCTGCTTCTCCGCGCCCTTGGTCCACGCGATCGCGTAGCCCTGGGGCAGGAGGAAGTTGCGGCCGTAGCCGGGCTTCACGTCAACGATGTCGCCGGCGATGCCGAGCTTGTTCACGGCGGCGGTCAGGATGAGCTTCATGTCGCAGTGCTCCTTTCTCAGCGGGCGGTTGACGCGTAGGGCAGCAGGGCGAGCTCACGCGCGTTCTTCACGGCGATCGCGACCTTGCGCTGGTCCTGGACGGAGAGGCCGGTCACCCGGCGCGCACGGATCTTGCCGCGCTCCGAGATGAACTTGCGCAGGGTGGCGACGTCCTTGTAGTCGACGTGGCCGATCCGCACCGACTTCATCGGGACGATCTTCTTCTTGCTCACAGGCTTGCGCTGTGGTGAGGCCATTGTGGTGCTCTCCTTCATGAGCCCGGCAGGTGCCGGAATGTGCCTTGCTCGCTCACGCGAGCGGATGTGTGTATCAGAACGGGGGCTCGTCGGACTGTGCCGACGCCCACGGGTCGTTGTCCGGCTGACGCGGCTGCGAGCTCTGGCCGCTCCAGCCGCCGCCGCTCTCGTTGCCCGCGCGGTTGCCGGACGAGCCCTGCCAGGCGCCGCCACCACCCTGGCCGCCGGAGCCGGCGGGGGTACGGGTGACCTTGGCCGTCGCATACCGAAGGGCCGGGCCGACCTCGTCGACCTCGACCTCGAAGACCGTGCGCTTCTCGCCCGAGTTGGTCTCGTACGACCGGGACTTGAGCCGGCCGCTCACGAGGACCCGCATCCCCTTTTGGAGGGACTCCGTGACGTTCTCGGCGTACTGGCGCCACACCTCGCAGCGGAGGAAGAGCGCCTCACCGTCGCGCCACTCGTTGGTCTGGCGGTCGAAGGTGCGCGGCGTCGAGGCCACGGTGAACGTGGCGACGGCCGAACCCGACGGCGTGAACCGGAGCTCGGGATCGGCGGTCAGGTTGCCGATGAGCGTGATGGGTGTCTCTCCAGCCATGGAGGTCCTCCAGAACTCGTGGGTTGTCAGTGCCTAGCCTGCCGTGCGGCGAACCGCCCGGCGGACTTATGCACAGGTCACTTCGCGTCGGGCCGGAAGACCTTGTTGCGCAGGATCTTGTCGTCGAGCGTCAGCCGCCGGCTGAGCTCGTTCACAACAGCCGGCTCGCACGAGAGCTGGACGAAGACGTACACGCCCTCGGTCTTGTACGCGTTCTGCGAGTCGTTCTTGATGCGGTAGGCGAGACGACGCCGTCCGGCGAGATCGGTGTTGGCAATGGTGCCGCCACCGTCGGTGATCACCTTCAGGTGGTTCTCGATGAGCGTTGGGACCTGGCGGTCGTCGACATCAGGGTCGACGATGACTGCCACTTCGTAGGAGCGCATGCGCGAATCAACCTCCTCTGGTCTTCGCGGCCACGAGCGTGTCCCGTGGCAGGAGGGCGGATGCAGCGGCCGGTCCCGATCTGCGGGCCGGCCGACGACCCAGGTTAGTCGTCGCCGCCTCGCGTTGTCGAACCAGCCGGGACCGCAAGGCTCCCCCCAAGTCAGACGAAGCCCTGCAGCCACCGCCGTTGCCTCACGGCTGCGAGCGACATGGTGGCGGTTGCCGGTTCCGCCCGGCGTCTCGGAAAGAGGAGTCTCATGTCGTTCGGGTGAGCCGGGTGACGGCGAGGGGGGTCCGCATGATCGAATGCGGGTGTCGCGTCCCAGAGGCAAGGAGTCCCCATGACCCGGATCGCCGTTCCCGCGGAGGTCAAGAACAACGAGTTCCGCGTGGCCATCACGCCCGTGGGCGTCAACGAGCTCGTCCGAGCCGGGCACGAGGTCTTCGTCCAGTCGGGAGCCGGCCTCGGCTCCTCGCTGTCCGACGACGACTTCGCCGCTCAGGGCGCACAGATCGTCGACGGCGCGGACGAGACCTGGCAGGCGGGCGAGATCGTGCTCAAGGTCAAGGAGCCCGTGGAGAGCGAGTACCACCGCCTGCGCGACGACCTCACGCTCTTCACGTACCTGCACCTCGCCGCCGACCTTCCCGGCACTCAGGCGCTCCTCGCGGCGGGCACGACGGCGATCGCGTACGAGACCGTCCAGCTCCCGAGCGGGCTGCTGCCGCTGCTGTACCCGATGAGCGAGGTCGCGGGCTGCCTCGCGCCGCAGGTCGGTGCGCACGCGATGATGAAGCCCGAGGGCGGGATCGGCGTGCTCATGGGCGGCGTCGGCGGTGTCGCGAACGCGAGGATCGTCATCCTGGGCGCCGGTACGGCGGGACAGAACGCGGCCAACATCGCGCTCGGCATGGGGGCCGAGGTGACACTGCTGGACACCGACCTCGACAAGCTCCGCCTCACGTTCTGGCGGTACGACAACAGGGTCCGCCAGATCGCGTCGAGCGCGCTCGCGATCCGCCGCGAGGTGCTCGAGGCCGACATGGTCATCGGCACGGTGCTCGTACCGGGCGCGCGGGCGCCCAAGCTCGTGACCAACGACCTCGTCGCGCAGATGAAGCCCGGCTCGGTACTCGTCGACGTGGCGATCGACCAGGGCGGCTGCTTCGAGGACTCGCGCCCCACCACGCACGCGGACCCCACGTTCCCCGTGCACGGCTCGACGTTCTACTGCGTCGCCAACATGCCGGGCGCCGTTCCCCGCACCTCGACGTGGGCGCTGACCAACGCGACCCTTCCGTACGTGATCAAGCTCGCCGACATGGGCTGGCGCGATGCGCTGCGTGCCGACGCGTCGCTCGCGAAGGGCCTCAACACGCATGCCGGGGAGGTCACGTACAAGGCTGTCGCTGAGGCGTTCGGGCTCGAGTACCGCCCTGTGGAGTCGCTGCTCTGACACGGTGACGGGCGGCCGGCCCGGAGGCGAGCCTCTCGGCGAGGCCAGCGCGAACGCGGCCGAGGTCGTGACCTGCGGCGCATCCCGCCGATGTGGTCACGGCCCCGATATGGCTTCGCGCGCTTCGCGGCGCACTCCGCGCGGTCCCCGGCTGAAGGATCTGCCCCCAGATCCCGTCTGCGAGGACCGTAGGGGCCGACCCTGACATGCCCCGCATTCGGGAGAGTTTTCTCACGTTGACCGTGGCCCAGCATGCCGTCGAGGCCGGACGCCGGCGACACGACGGCTGCGGACCGGCTGAGGTCCCGGCGGGTTACTCGGCGAGAATGTACGGGTGATCATCGACGGGGGGCTCTCGAACGCGTTGGCCGACCGGGGGCACGTGCTCGCCGACGACCTGTGGACGGCTCGGCTGCTGCGTGACGCGCCCGAGGAGATCGTGGCCGTACACCGGGCGTACTTCGAGGCCGGGGCCGAGGTGGCGACGACGGCGAGCTACCAGGCGTCGGTCGGAGGGTTCACGGCTGCGGGCCTCAGCACGGCGGAGGCCGAGCGCCTCATCGTACGGTCGGTGCAGCTTGCGCGTGAGGCGGCGGCCGCCTTCCCGGGCGCGAAGGTAGCCGCCTCGGTCGGCCCGTACGGGGCGGTGCTGGGCGACGGCTCCGAGTACCGGGGACGGTACGGGCTCAGCGCGACGGCGCTGCGGGACTTCCACCGCCCCCGGATCGAGCTGCTCCTCTCCGCCGAGCCGGACCTGCTCGCCGTCGAGACGGTGCCTGACGTCGACGAGGCGGTGGTGCTCGCCGCACTGCTCGACGAGTACGGGACGCCTGCCTGGCTCTCGTACACGGTCGCAGACGGGCTGACGCGCGCCGGACAGGCGCTCCAGGAGGCGTTCGCAGTCGCGGCCGGCGTCGACTGCATCATCGCGACGGGCGTGAACTGCTGTGCACCGGGCGACGTGCTCGAGGCGGTGCAGACTGCGGTCGCGACGTCCGGTAAGCCGGCGATCGCGTACCCGAACTCCGGCGAGACCTGGGATGCGGAGAACCACCGCTGGGTCGGTGCGGGGTCGTACGACCTCTCGCTCGTCCCGGCCTGGCGCGCCGCCGGGGCCGCGCACATCGGCGGGTGCTGCCGCGTCGGCCCGGCGGCGATCGCGGCCCTCGCCGCGCTGCCGGGGGTTCGCTGAGGGGCCGCCGGCAGCCAGGGCTGACGTCGCCGGCAGCAGTGTGGTGAGGGGCGCGCTCACCCCGAAGAGCGCGGCCGACGCCAGCGCGCTCCTCACGCGGTCGTTGCGCCGCGCGTGGGCGGTGGTGCGGTGTCGGTTCACCATGTTAAGTGGGCACGTTGTACGTTCTCATGGCAAATCGGCCATGAGAACCTCCTGTTCACCCACTTAACATGGTGAACCGACCACGCCGCCGACCCCCTGGGGGGTCTCAGGGGGCGACCACCAGCAGGAGGTCGCCGCCCTCCACGGCCTGGGCGTGGTGGATGGCGAGGCGCTGCACCGTGCCGGCGACCGGAGAGGTGATGGCAGCCTCCATCTTCATCGCCTCGATGGTCGCGACCTGCTGGCCGGCGGTGATGACGTCCCCCTCGGACACGATGAGGGTCACGACGCCGGCGAACGGCGCGGGGACGTGGCCCGGGTTCTTGGGGTCCGCCTTCTCTTTCACCGCGACGGTCGGCTTCACGGACTCGTCGCGGACGGTGACGACGCGCATCTGGCCGTTCATGAGGCACACGACCTGACGCATGCCGTGCTCGTCCGGCTCACCGATCGAGTGCAGGCTCATGAGCAGCGTCTTGCCGCGCTCGATCGGGACGGCGTGCTCCTCTCCGACGACCATGCCGTGCAGGAACTGCCGTGTCGTGAGCACGATGAGCTCGCTGTACAGCTCCACCGCGTCCTCGTAGTCCTTGGTCGGACCTGGGAACAGCAGCCGGTTGAGCGTCCGGCGGGGATCCGCCTTGAGCGCCGCCTCGTCCTCTGCCGAGAGCTCGGTGACGACGGGCTTCGTCACGCGGCCGACGAGCGCCTTGGTCCGGAACGGCTCGGGCCAGCCGCCCGGCGGGTCCCCGAGGTCGCCGTTAAGGAAGCCGATGACGGACTCCGGGATGTCGTACGCGCCCGGGTTGGCCTCGAAGTCGGCCGGGTCGGCGTTCGCCCCGACGAGAGCCAGGGCGAGGTCGCCGACGACCTTGGAGGACGGCGTGACCTTCACGATGTTGCCGAGGATCTTGTTCGCCGCCGCGTACATGTCCTCGATCGCCTCGAACCGGTTCCCCAGGCCGAGCGACATGGCCTGCTGGCGCAGGTTCGACAGCTGGCCGCCGGGGATCTCGTGGTGGTACACGCGGCCGGTCGGGCCGGGAAGCCCCGACTCGAACGGGCCGTACAGGAGACGGACGGCCTCGAAGTACGGCTCGAGCGATGCGGCTGCCTCGAGGGACAGGCCCGTCGGCCGGTCCGTACCGTCCGTCGCGGCGATGAGCGCCGACATCGACACCTGGCTCGTCGTCCCCGCCCACGCGGCGTTCGCGACGTCGACCGCGTCGACCCCGGAATCGATCGCGGCGAGCAGGGTGCCGAGCTGACCGCCGGCCGTGTCGTGCGTGTGGAGGTGCACGGGCAGGTCGAACCGCTCGCGCAGCGCCTTGACGAGGACCTTGGCCGCCGGAGCCCGCAGCAGGCCGGCCATGTCCTTGATGGCCAGGATGTGGGCGCCCGCCTCGACGAGCTGCTCCGCGAGGCGCAGGTAGTAGTCGAGCGTGTAGAGCTTCTCCCGCGGCGACAGCATGTCGCCCGTGTAGCAGAGTGCCGCCTCCGCGACGCCGTACGGTGTCTCGCGCACGGCCTCGATCGCCGGCCGGATCTGGTCGACGTTGTTGAGGGCGTCGAAGATGCGGAAGATGTCGACGCCGGTCGCGGCCGCCTCGCGGACGAACGCACGTGTCACGGCCAGCGGGTACGGGGTGTACCCGACGGTGTTCCGGCCGCGCAGCAGCATCTGCAGCGGGATGTTGGGCATGAGCTCATGCAGCTGCGCGAGCCGGGTCCAGGGGTCCTCCTTGAGGAAGCGGAGCGCCACGTCGTACGTGGCCCCGCCCCAGGCCTCCATCGACCACAGGCCCGGCAGCATGCGGGCGACGTGCGGCGCGACGTTGATCAGGTCGCGCGTGCGTACCCGCGTCGCGAGCAGGGACTGGTGGGCGTCCCGGAAGGTCGTGTCCGTGACGGCGACGGTCGTACGGTCGCGCAGCGCCTTCGCGAACCCCTGAGCGCCGAGGCGTACGAGCTCGTCGCGGGACCCGGCGGGCGGCGGCGCGTTGAGCGCCTCGCCGAGGTCGGGGAGCTTCTCCCTGGCGACGATGGGAGTGCGGGGCTCGCCGTAGGGCTTGTTGAGGCTCACGCTCGCCAGGTACGTCAGCAGCTTCGTCGCGCGGTCGGCGGGGACCGGGTGGTCCACGAGGTGGGGCCGCTCGTCGATGAAGCCGGTCGTCACGCGGCCGGCGAGGAAGTCGGGGTCGGCGAGGACGGCCTCGAGGAAGCCGATGTTCGTCGACACCCCCCGGATCCGGAACTCGCTGAGCGCGCGCGCCGCGCGACGTACAGCCGTCTGGAAGTCATGGCCGCGGCACGTGAGCTTGACGAGCATCGAGTCGAAGTGGGCGCCGATCTCGGAGCCGGTGAACACGGTGCCGCCGTCGAGACGGATGCCCGCGCCGCCCGGAGAGCGGTACGTGGTGAGCGTGCCCGTGTCCGGCCGGAAGCCGTTCGACGGGTCCTCCGTGGTGATCCGGCACTGCAGCGCCGCCCCCCGCACCTGTACCGTGTCCTGGCTCAGGCCGAGGTCGGCGAGGGTCTCGCCCGCGGCGATCCGGATCTGGCTGGACACGAGGTCGACGTCGGTGACCTCCTCGGTGACGGTGTGCTCGACCTGGATGCGCGGGTTCATCTCGATGAACACGTACCGGCCGTCCTCGCCGAGCAGGAACTCGACGGTACCGGCGTTGACGTAGCCGATGTGCCGGGCGAACGCGACGGCGGAGTCGCAGATCCGCTGGCGGAGTTCCGGGTCCAGGTTCTGGGCCGGGGCCATCTCGATGACCTTCTGGTGGCGGCGCTGCAGGGAGCAGTCCCGCTCGTACAGGTGGATGACCTCGCCGGTCGCGTCGGCGAGGATCTGCACCTCGATGTGGCGCGGCCGGACAACCGCCTCCTCCAGGTACATGCGCGGGTCCCCGAAGGCCGACTGCGCCTCGCGCATCGCCTCGGTGAGGGCGGCCTCGAGCGCGTCGGCGGACTCGACGCGCCGCATCCCGCGACCGCCACCGCCGGACACGGCCTTGACGAAGACAGGGAACCCGATCTGGTCGGCGCGGCCGAGGAGGGTGGCCACGTCGTCGGAGGGCTCGGTACTCCGCAGCGTGGGCAGTCCGGCCTCGCGGGCGGCCGCGATGGCACGCGCCTTGTTGCCGGCCAGCTTGAGCACGTCGTGGCCCGGCCCGACGAACGTGATGCCCGCATCGACGCAGGCCTGGGCGAGGTCGGGGTTCTCCGAGAGGAAGCCGTAGCCCGGGTAGATGGCGTCGGCGCCCGCTTCGACGGCGGCGCCCACGATGCCCGCCACGTCCAGGTATGCGCGGACCGGGTGGCCCACCTCGCCGATCTGGTACGACTCGTCTGCCTTGAGCCGGTACTCGCTCAGCCGGTCCTCGAACGGGAAGACAGCGACGGTCGTGATGCCCAGCTCGGTCGCGGCACGGAAGGCGCGTACCGCGATCTCCCCGCGGTTGGCCACCAGAATCTTGCGGAACATCACCCTCCTCGAGGCGTCGTACGCGGCAGCCACAACCTACCCGGCCACGGCGGTACGGACGAGGCTTCCACCGCCTGGGAGGACGTTGGGGCGTCCTGCAGGGGACGTCCACGTCCCTTCGCGGCGCAGCGGGATGGCGTGGGCCGGTTCAGGCCTCCATGGCGCGGAGCGCGCCCTCGGCGGCGGAGAGGACCTCGTACCAGCGCGGGTGCTCGAGGTACGCGATGTCCGGCGCGTCCCCGAGCTCGAGGATCAGGGCACCGAGCTGCCGGCCCAGCACCCGCATGGCCGGGACCTCGCTGGCGCGCAGCACCGAGCCCACGGCGCGGTCGGGGCGCGGGAGGATCTCGCACTCGTCGTACAGGCAGGCCAGGTGCTCGGCGAGCGAGTCGTAGTCGTCGTCGCCGGCCACGTCCTTGCCCCAGTGCCGCTGCTGGTGGCTCTCGTCCGCGAGGGCGGACAGAGTCACCCACACGTCGAGCCGCATGGCGGGATACCGCACCGACTGGCCCTGCGCGACGACGTCGGCCTCACGCGCTTCCAAGGAGCTGAAGGTGATGCTCATGTCCTGAGGTCCGTTCTGTGCCAGGGAGTGACACATGCGAACCTAAGCCGGACCCGGCGAGAGGTCGTTGAGTGTGAAACCTTCCTCATCGTGAGGGGAGTCGCTGCCCGACCTCGCCCACGGTGAGCATCAGGCCTTGTGGCCCGCGGATCATGACGTCAGACGGGCGACCCCAGCCGCGTGACGACCGCGTCGAGCATCTCCTCGGTGAGCCGGCCGGTGAACGTGTTCTGCTGGGAGACGTGGTAGCTGCCCACCATCCGCACGTCGCCCTGCGGGGTCCGCAGCAGCGTCTCCGCGCCGTGACCGAACCGAGGGGCTGGAGCGTCGGCTCCCCACCCGAGCCGCTTGGCCGCCCGGAGCGTCCCGGACCAAGCGATGCCCCCGAGCGCGAGGATCGACCGGAGCGGCAGCGCGAGCTCGAGATCCCGGTCGAACCACCCGCCGCACGTCGCGAGCTCCATCGGCGTCGGCGTGTTCGCCGGCGGGGCGCAGTGGGTCGACGGCACGATCCGTACCCGGGACAGCCTCAGCCCATCCCCGGCAGCGACCGACGACGGCTGCGACGCGTACCCCGCGCGGTGCAGCGCCGCGTAGAGCCAGTCGCCGGACCGGTCCCCGGTGAACATCCGGCCGGTACGGTTCGCGCCGTGCGCCGCCGGTGCGAGCCCGATGACGAGGATCTCGGGATGCGGGTCTCCGAAGCTGGGCGACGGCCGACCCCAGTACGGCTGGCCGGCGTACGCCGTGCGCTTCGTCACCGCCACCTCCTCGCGCCACGCAACGAGCCGGGGGCACGCCCGGCACACGCTGACGTAGGCGTCGAGTGCCGGCAGGTCCCGCGCGCCGGCCGCGAGCCGTCGCACGTCTCCGGCGTCACCGGCAACGGGCGTGTCGGCTGTCGCGGGATCGTCGGGCCAGCCGGTGCCGGGCGGGACGGGCGAGTCGAACAGCTCACCGGTGACCGGGTGCGGAAGCTGCTGCATGGCCCCATTCTCTCTGCAGCCTCCCCGCGAGATTCTCACCCTGACCTCCCCGGCGAAGGCCCGGGTGGCGACGGAGCCGACACAAGATCCGCTTTTTCGTACCTCAGCCGGTGTACGAGTGCGTATAGCGCCCGGTGAGGGGCATCTGCGGTACGAAACGGCGGCTCTCGCCCGGGACCCGCTGTCGGCGCCGCGCCGTACAGTCGGGCCATGACCGTCAGCTTCGGAGCCCATGTCGACCAGGACGACCCTGTCGCCGCCGCGATGGCCCTCGGCGCGAGCCTCTCGCAGTTCTTCCTCGGCGACCCGCAGGGCTGGAAGGCCCCCACGGTGGGGTACGCGGCCGGGGCAGAGGCGCTCAAGGCCGCCGCGGCCGCCGCCGGGATCGACCTGTACGTCCACGCCCCATACGTGCTCAACGTCGCGACGACCAACAACCGGGTGCGGATCCCCAGCCGCCAGCTGCTGCAGAAGCAGATCACGCTGGCCACGGCGATCGGCGCCAAGGGCATCATCGTGCACGGCGGCCACGTCGGGAACGAGGACGACCTCGCGATCGGGTTCGACAACTGGCGCAAGTGCATCGACGGTCTCGACATCACGCTGCCGCTGCTCATCGAGAACACGGCGGGCGGCACGGGCGCCGTGGCCCGCCAGCTCGAGCGCATCGACCAGCTGTGGTCGACGATCGCCTCCGCCTCGGGCGTCGAGCACGTGGGCTTCTGCCTGGACACGTGCCACGCGCACGCGGGAGGCATCGAGCTCGCCGGCCTCGTCGACAAGGTGAAGGCGATCACGGGACGCATCGACCTCGTCCACGCCAACGACTCGCGGGACGCCTTCGACTCCGGCGCCGACCGCCATGCCGACCTCGGCACCGGGCTGTGCGACCCGGAGGGACTGGCGGAGGTGATCGGTACGGCCGGCGCCCCCATCGTCTTCGAGACCCCGGGGGCCAAGCAGGGCCATGCGGGAGACATCCGCTGGGTCGCCGAGAACGTGCGCTGACGTGGCGGACCTGCTGTTCCTCACCGGCGCCCCCGGCAGCGGGAAGTCCACTCTGGCAAGGCGCTTCGTCGACGACCGCCCGCTCTCGCTGCTCCTGGACATCGACACCCTGCGCAGCCACCTGGGCGCGTGGCGCGACGACCCGGGCGCGGCAGGCCTCGCCGCGCGGCAGATCGCACGCGAGATGGCCCGAGTCCACCTCGGCTCCGGGCACGACGTGGTCGTGCCCCAGTTCGTCGCCCGCACCGAGCTCGTCGACCAGCTCCGCGAGGTCGCGGCGGAGACGGGGAGCAGGTTCCTCCTCGCCGTGCTGGTGAGCAGCCCGGAGGAGGCGGCGGAGCGGTTCGCGGCCCGCGCCGGCTCGCCCGAGAACAACCACCGCGACGCCGCCGAGCTGCAGCGTACGGTCTGGACGACGCCGGTCGAGGAGTCCTACCGCGCGATGCTCGCGATGCTCGAGGGCTACGACGACGTCCGCCACGTCACCTCGGTCCCCGGCGACGTCGACGGCACGTACGCAGAGCTCGTTCGCCGGCTCCAGGAGTGAAGCCGACGACGACGGCCCGCGCCAGGACGGTTGCTCAGGCCAGCTTGCCCAGCGCGATCGCCGCGTGCAGGAGGCAGGCGATCGTCTCGCCGTCGGTGATCCGTCCCGCCGAGACCATGGCCATGACCTCGGGCCAGGGAACCCAGCGCGCCGCGCTGATCCCCTCGACGGCGGCGCCATGGCCGTCCGTCAGGCGGGTCACGTCCTGTGCGAGATAGACGTGCTCGGGGGCTCGGCACACGCCGTTGAGCGCTCCCATCGTGCCGATGAGCCGCCACCTCGCCGCGACGTAGCCGGTCTCCTCGTACAGCTCGCGCTGGGCCGCGACCAGGAGATCCTCGCCGTCGCTCCCTCCGGCCGGCACCTCGACGGACGGACCCACGGTGTGCCTGTCGATCGTCTCGAGCAGCACCTCGCCGTCGGCGTTCACGGCCACGACGAAGACCGCCGGATGCCTCAGCTCCACGACCCCGTACAGGCCAGCCGACCCGGACGGGGTGACGACCTCGTCCTC
The DNA here is from genome assembly GCA_021803025.1 of Actinomycetes bacterium. Classification (GTDB taxonomy): domain Bacteria; phylum Actinomycetota; class Actinomycetes; order Propionibacteriales; family Propionibacteriaceae; genus Fen-668. Next base: position 29,201 of record JAJZQV010000022.1, read on the forward strand.
GACGACCCTGATCCAGAGGTTCTCGTACGCGACCCTGCTCGACGTCACCTGCCACACGGGAGGCGACACTACGCCCGTCTCGACCCCCAGACCGCCGTCGGGCGAGCACCGTCCGTGTCCTACGTTCGTCGGGTTCCCCGGCCGCTCGGAGGCGGCCCCCTCACCGGAGAAGGTCCATGAGCCTGTTGCGCACGAAGTCGATCGAGCAGTCGATCGCCGACACCGACGAGCGGCCCGACCTCAAGCGCGCGTTCACCGTGCCGTTCTCCCCTGTCCTGCCGATCGTGTCGGCCGCGATCTGCGCGTACCTCATGCTCAATCTGTCGGTCGAGACGTGGCTCCGGTTCCTCATCTGGCTCGTCATCGGGTTCGTGATCTTCTTCACCTACTCGCGGTCGCGGTCCCGCCTGGCCAGGCGGCCGGTCATGGTCGAGAGATAGACCGCGGGGGCTCCGAAACGATTCAGTCCGGCCTCCCTCGGCGTCTCCCCGGGGTGAGGTCCGTTCCCTGGAAGGGCTACTGTCACCCTCATGGCGAAGAGCATCTACGTGATGTCGCCGGAGGGCCTGGTCGGCAAGTCGGCCATCGCCCTCGGTGTCATCGAGGCCCTGGCCCGCGAGGTCTCCTCGGTCGGCGTGTTCCGTCCGATCATCCGCTCCGACGGGCGTGACGGCATCCTCGAGACCCTGGTCAGCCAGCCCGCCGTCAACGGGGTGTACGACCTGTCGTACGGCGTCGAGTACGCGGCCGTGCATCGCGACCCTGACGAGGCGCTGAGCGAGATCATCGCGAAGTACTCGGAGCTGCAGTCCCGGTACGACGCGATGGTGATCCTCGGCTCCGACTTCACCGACGTCCTCGGCAGCACGGAGTTCGCGTACAACGCGACGATCGCCGCGAACCTCAACGCGCCCGTCCTGCTCGTCGTCCGGGGCAACGACAAGACGCCCGAGGGCGTCCGCCACCTCGTCGACAACGCACTCGACGAGCTGACGATGCACCACTGCCAGGCCGTCGGCGTCGTCGCGTCGCGGATCGCCCCCGATGCCCTCGCCTCGTACCGCGAGGCGCTCGCCGGGATCGACCTGCCCCTCGTCACCGCCATCCCGGAGCACAAGGTCCTGCCTGCCCCGACCGTACGGACCCAGTTCCGCGCCGTCGGCGCGACGATGATCCGCGGCAACCAGCAGCTGCTCGACCGTGAGTCGCAAGGCGTGATCGTCTGCGGCATGACGCTGCCGAACGTCCTCGACCGGCTCTTCCCCGAGGCCACCGTGGTCACGGCCTCGGACCGCATCGACCTCATCCCCGGCCTCCTGCTCGCCCACACCTCCGGCGCCTTCCCTCCCATGGCGGGGCTCGTCCTCGTCGGCGGCTACGACCTCCCGCCGAGCGTGCAGAAGCTCATCGACACGCTCGACTCCGACCTGCCCATTGCCACGACGACCGCCGGCACCTTCACGACGTCCGAGAAGCTCTTCGGCCTCGAGGGGTCTGTCACCGACTCGGCGCGCAAGATCGAGATCGCGCGTGGCCTGTTCGGTGACAACGTCGACGCCGGCGCGCTCATCGAGGCCATGCACGTCTCGCACGCCGACGTCCGAACGCCCCTCATGTTCGAGTACCAGCTCATGCAGCGGGCCCGCGCCGACAAGCGCACGATCGTGCTGCCCGAGGGAACCGAGGACCGGATCCTGGAGTCGGCCGTCGTACTGCTGCGCCGCAACGTCGCCGACCTCATCCTGCTCGCGCCCGAGCACGTCGTGAACCAGCGCTCAGGCCACCTCGGCATCAACCTCGCCCGCGCCCGCTGCATCGACCCGGCAGACCCCGAGCTCCGCGAGAAGTTCGCCCAGGAGTACGCGAGGCTGCGCGCCAAGAAGGGCGTCACGATCGAGCAGGCGCGCGACAAGATGGCCGACCTCTCGTACTTCGGCACGATGATGGTCCACTTCGGCATGGCCGACGGGATGGTCTCGGGCTCGATCACGACGACCGCGAACACGATCCGGCCGTCACTGGAGTTCATCAAGACGAAGCCGGGGACCTCGATCATCTCGAGCTCGTTCCTCATGTGCCTTCCGGACCGCGTCCTCGTGTTCGGCGACTGCGCCGTGAACCCCGACCCGACCGCCGAGCAGCTCGCGGACATCGCGATCTCGTCGGCCCAGACGGCCGTGGCGTTCGGGATCGAGCCGCGGATCGCGATGCTCTCGTACAGCACGGGCTCCTCGGGCTCCGGCGCCGACGTCGACAAGGTGCGCGAGGCGACGCGCCTGGTCAAGGAGCGCGCCCCGGAGCTGCTCGTCGAGGGGCCGATCCAGTTCGACGCCGCGATGGACCCCAGCGTGGCCCGTACGAAGCTGCCCGACTCCCAGGTCGCGGGCCGGGCCACTGTCTTCGTGTTCCCCGACCTCAACACCGGCAACAACACGTACAAGGCTGTCCAGCGCACCGCGAACGCCGTCGCCATCGGCCCGGTGATGCAGGGCCTGAACCGGCCGGTCAACGACCTTTCGCGCGGCGCCACCGTGGACGACATCGTCAACACCGTCGCGATCACCGCGATCCAGGCCCAGGCCGTCCCGGCCGGCACCCCGTCCCCGTTCGCCGAGCAGTAAGAAGAAGGTTTCCACTGTGCCCACACCGATCCTCGTCCTGAACTGCGGTTCGAGCTCGATCAAGTACCAGGTCATCGACGTCGACGACGAGTCCCGCCTCGCGAGCGGCCTGGTGCAGAAGATCGGGCTGCCCGACACGAGCCTGGAGCACACGAGCGACGGTGAGACGCACCGCCTCGACCGGATGGTGGCCGACCACCAGCAGGCGCTGGAGCTCGTGGTGAGCGCGTTCGAGAGGTACGGCCCGGCACTGTCCGACGTCGTGGCCGTCGGCCACCGGGCCGTGCACGGCGGCGAGTTTTTCCGCGCCCCGGTGCGGATCGACGACGACGTCATCGCGAAGCTGCGCGAGCTCTCGCCGCTTGCGCCCCTGCACAACCCGCCCGCCATCGACGGCATCGAGGCCGCCATGGCGAGCCTGCCCGACGTGCCCCACGTGGCCGTCTTCGACACTGCGTTCTTCTCGACGCTGCCGGCGGAGGCGTACACGTACGCGATCGACGCGGGCATCGCGAAGAAGTACGCGGTGCGCAAGTACGGCTTCCACGGGACGAGCCACAAGTACGTGTCCGAGCGGGTCGCCGAGCTCATCGAACGCCCGTACGACGAGGTCGACCAGATCGTCTGCCACCTCGGCAACGGCGCGTCGATCTCCGCGATCCGCGGCGGCGTCGCCGTGGACACCTCGATGGGGCTCACCCCGCTGCAGGGGCTCGTCATGGGCACCCGCTCCGGTGACGTGGACCCGGGCCTGCACGCCTATCTCTCCCGTGAGGCGGGCATGTCCGTCGGCGAGATCGACCGCCTCCTCAACTCCCGCTCGGGCATCGCCGGCCTCACCGGCGGCTCGAGCGACTTCCGCGACCTCGCGACGCGCATCGAGGCGGGCGACGCGGCGGCCAAGCTCGCGTACGACGTGTACATCCACCGGCTCGTGAGCTACATCGGCTCGTACCTCGCCATCCTCGGCGGCATCGACGCGATCACGTTCACCGCAGGCGTCGGGGAGAACGACGACGCGGTCCGGGAGTCCGTGTGCAACCGGCTCGCTCCGCTGGGCTTCCTGCTCGACGACGAGGCGAACAGGATCCGTTCCAAGGAGCCGCGCCGGATCAGCCAGCCCGACTCCCCCATCCAGATCCTCGTGGTCCCCACCAACGAGGAGCTCGCGATGGCGCGGGAGACCCACAAGCTCATCTCGGCCTGACGTCACGAGACGCCCCGGGCGAAGGCGTTCTCGGGTTGGGCGCGGCCTGTCGGTTCACCATGTTAAGTAGGTGAGTGGTCGGTTCTCATGGCGTACAGGCCATGTGAACATCCGAGTCACCCACTTAACGTGGTGAACCGACACCCCCCCGGACGGACCCACCCAGCACACCGTCAGCGGGCGCGACGCTGCTGACGCAGCTCCTCGAGACGTCGGCGCTCGCGCGCGGTGAGAGAGTCGAGCCCCTGAGCCATGATCTTGTCGAGGAGGGCGTCCATCTCCTCGTCCTCCCGGGCCGGCGGCTCGGGGACGATCCAGGGCCCCTGGACGACGTTGCTGGCGCCAGCCGGCGTGCGCGGCGGCGTGACCCTGCGACGGCGACGCCGTTCACCCCGCGTGTACGCGCGCCCCGGGATGAACCGGTAGCGGCTCAGCAGTCCGGCGACCTTGGCGACCGCCGCGGCGGCGAAGAGGCTGAGCACGAAGTGGAGCAGTCCGATCCAGTACCGGGCGCCGACGTACTGGAGCAGCGGCAGGATCACGATGACGAGGCCGAGCACCCACGCGGGGATGCCGAAGAAGAACGGCATCCGCGGGTTCTCGGCGATGAAGATGAGGACGGTCATCATCGCGAGCGTGCCGAGGCCCCCCAGCTGCGGCGCGTCGACGCGGAACGCGAGGCCGAGCAGGACGGCGAGCACAGCACCAGAGAGGGTGATCCCGACGAGCATCCACCCGAAGCGGCCCTTGCCGAGCTCGCGCTCGAGCTGGCGGCCGGTGAACCAGAACACCACCGCGTTCCACAGCGTCCAGAAGCTGGTGTCGCTCGCCAGCGGCCAGGTGACGAGCTGCCAGACGAACCCGTGGAGGACCAGGCCGGGCGACAGTGCCAGGTAGGAGATGACGGCGCTCGAGACCGCGGAGACGATCATCATGAGGATCGAGATGCCCGCGACGAAGTCGGTGGTCCCCACGCCGTAGGACCTGATGTGGAACCAGGGCCTCTCCTGGTCCGATCCGGACAGCCAGCTCACGCGCACCACCGTACCCACCCGCGCCCACTGCGTCACAGGGGCGACGTCTCGTAGGTCGAGCAGCAGCTCGGGTTGTGCGTTCTCCACAAGCAGAAGCCGCCTGAATGCGGCGATACAACAAACCGGAAAGGCAGGGCGAGGGCGCTTCGACACCCGCTCGCGAAGTGTCGTAGCGTGACCGTCATGGCTCTCGCGCTGGTGACCGGAGGGACTGCAGGCATCGGCCGTGCCTTCGCGGTCGAGCTGGCGTCCCGCGGCTGGGACCTGGTGCTCGTGGCCCGCGACAGCGCGCGCCTCGAGACCGTCGCCGAAGAGCTGCGGACCACCTACGGGCACACCGTGGAGACCGTCACCGCCGACCTCGCCCGCCGCGAGGACGTGCTGCGGGTCGCGGAGCGCATCGAGGACACGTCCTCCCCCGTCGAGATGCTCGTCAACAACGCGGGCTTCGGCATCCACGCGTCCCTGCTCGACAAGGACTTCTCCATCCAGGAGAAGGCGCTCGACGTCATGTGCCTCGCCGTCCTGGTCCTCTCCGGGGCCGCCGGCCGGGCGATGTCCGCCCGCGGCCACGGCTCGATCATCAACATCGGCTCGTCCTCGGGCATCATCACGACGGGCAACTACTCGGCGGTGAAGGCCTGGGTGAACACCTACACCGAGGGCCTCGCCAACGAGCTCCGCGGCACGGGCGTCCGGGTCACCGCAGTCCTCCCCGGCTGGGTGCACACCGAGTTCCACGAGCGCGCCGGCATCAACGCCTCCAAGCTGCCCGAGATGGTCTGGCTCGAGGCGGACGAGCTCGTCCGGGAGGCGCTCGACGACAATGCCCGCGGCAAGGTGATCTCCGTGCCGAGCAGGCGCTGGAGCACCGCCTACTGGGTGGGCCGCCACGCCCCGCGGCCGCTCATCCGCTGGGTGTCGCGCAAGCTCTCCAACTCCAGGAAGAACCCGTAGATGGCGGAGGCCGACCGCGGGCGGTACCAGTCCGAGATCTTCGCCGGGATACGGTTCGTGTCCCAGGAGCTGCTGCTCCGGCCGTTCATCTGGCGCATCCTCAAGGTCAACATCCACGGGCTGGCGAACATCGAGAACCTCGAGTCCCCGTTCGTCGTCGTCGCGAACCACTCGTCCCATCTCGACGCTCCGCTCGTCGTGGGCGCGTTGCCCCGTCGGCTCACGAAGTTCCTGGCGACCGGCGCCGCTGCCGACTACTTCTACGCCTCGAAGCTCAAGTCACTGTCCACCGCGCTCGTCGCGAACACGTACCCCATCGAGCGCCGCGGGCTTCGTACCCGCAAGGGCCTGTCCAAGCAGCTCCTGTCCGACGGTGTGCCGCTGCTGATCTTCCCGGAGGGTACGAGGTCGCGCACCGGCGCCATGGGGCCGTTCACGCCCGGCGTCGCCGCGCTGTGCATCTCGCACAACGCTCCGTGCGTACCGATCGCCCTCGTCGGCGCGTTCGCCGCCTGGCCGTACGGGCAGGGGCACCTGCCGCGCGGGCGCCCCGAGGTCCACGTCGTGATCGGCCACCCGCTCACGCCCGCGCCCGGCGAGATCGCCCGGCAGTTCAACGAGCGGATGCGCCGAACCGTGCAGCAGCTGCACGACTCGACCGCGAGGGCCTATGGACTACCCACCCTGGACGACTACGCTCGGGCCGTCTCGTTGCGGCAGGCGTCCGTGCCGTCCGCAGTGAGTCCCGTGACACCACCAGAGGTTCCGAACGACGATGGCGGGAAGCCCGCCGGCAAGGACGACAGATGAGCGAGAACAGGACCCGTCGCGTCGGACCGGCCTCCGTGAAGCAGCAGAAGTGGTGGGGCTGGGGCGCGGAGGGCAC
>JAJZQV010000137.1 GCA_021803025.1 Actinomycetes bacterium
ACCAGGAGGCCGACGCCCGTGCGGCGATCGACAACCTGTCGGCCACGGCGCGGCTGCGTCTTCGCCCGGTCTACGGGTCCCAGGACTCGGCGTTTGCTGCCGCGCTGCCTCTGGGGCTGATCTTGAGCAAGCACCTGCGGGTGCCCGAACAGATGCGGGGCAAGCTGTGAACCCCGCCAGCGCGCCGCCGGTCCGAGCCCAGCGCCCCTCACCGCGGGGCTGGCTGGGTCGTGGGCGTGGGGCGTCGAACTACGTGCAGGCACCGGCCGAGTGGCGCGGCACAACCGTGCAGGTTTGCGGGCTATGGCCGTTCGCCATCGGCACCGGAACACCCATGGTGGGTGTCCCGATCGGGCGCCACATCCACACCGGCGCCACCTTGTGCTGCGACCCGATCTCCTGGTTCCAGTCCGCGCACCTGATCAGCAACCCGTCCGCGTTCGTGCTCGGCAAGCCGGGCATCGGCAAGTCCACCCTGATCCGGCGCATGGCCACCGGGCTTTCCGGGTACGGGGTGATGCCGCTGGTCCTGGGCGATCTCAAACCGGACTACGTCGACCTCATCGAGGCCCTGGGCGGGCAGGTCATCAGGCTGGGTCGCGGCCGGGGATCCCTGAACGTCCTGGACCCGGGGGAAGCGACAGATGCCGCCACGCGACTGCGTGCGGCAGGTTTTGCGAAGCAAGCAGCCCAGGTTGTCGCGGACGCGCACGGCAGGCGCCACACGATGGTCTCGGCGCTGTTGACGATCATGCGCCAGGCTCCGCCGAGCGATCGCGAGGAGACCATCCTCGACCGGGCCCTGAAGGTGCTCGACGAGAGGCACGCCGGCGTGCCGGTGCTTGGGGATCTGCTGAAGGTCATCCAAGAGGGGCCCGCGGAGGTCCGGGCGGTGGCCTTGGACCGCGGGGACCGGACCCGCTACGAGACCATCACCGAGGACCTGGAGGCGTCGCTGATCGGCCTGGTGGGCGGGGGCCGTCTGGGCGAGCTGTTCTCACAGCAGACGACGAACCCCATGCGCCGTGACAAGCCTGTGGTGTACGACGTGTCCTCGATCGAGGACTCTGACATGGACCTGCAGGCCGCGGCGCTGCTCGCGTGCTGGTCAGCCGGCTTCGGGACAGTGAACGTCGCCAACGCCCTGGCGGACGCGAGCCTGGAACCTCGACGGCACTACTTCGTGATCCTGGACGAGCTGTGGCGGGCGCTGCGCGCCGGCCGGGGAATGGTCGACCGTGTCGACGCCCTGACCCGCCTGAACCGCACGCGCGGCGTCGGTGTCGCGATGATCTCGCACACCATGAGCGACCTGCTCGCCCTGGCCAGTGAGGAAGACCGGATGAAGGCCAAGGGCTTCGTCGAACGATCCGGCATGGTGATCTGCGGTGGACTGCCAGCCGCCGAGATGGGCCAGCTGACCTCAGCGGTTCCGCTCTCGCGCGCGGAGCAGGACTTGCTCATCGGCTGGCAGGACCCACCGGCATGGGACTCCACGGCGGGCCGCGAAGCAGATCCACCGGGGCGAGGGAAGTTCCTGGTGAAGGTGGGCGGGCGACCGGGTATCCCGGTCACTGTCGAGCTGACACCGGTGGAGCTCTCGATCAACGACACCAACGAACTCTGGCGGACCCAGTCACGGATTGGAGCGATCGCCGACGCCGGCCGCGGGGGTGTCGTGTGATGCGACCGAACAATCGCCGACCAGACCCCGGAGGCTTCTCCGGGGAGGCGGTTCTGCTGTGGGCCGCCGTGATCGCCGCCGTCCTGGCGATCGGTGGAGTGAACGTCGCGGTGCGCATCGGTGCGCGCCTGGACGGCGCAGGACAGGCCGTGCCGGGCGATGTCTTCACGCTCTTCTTCGGCGTGCTCAAGGGCACCGTGCCCTGGCCCTCCTCGAGCAAGTGGGTCCTGGTGGTGTTCCTGGTCGTCGTGGTGGCCATCGGCGCAGCTGGTGTTGCGCTCACCCGACCGGCGCGGCGACGACGGACCCGGGTGGACCGCGCTGCGGCGTACATGGGTCGCGGCCGCGACGTCCAGGCACAAGGCCGCAAGGCCGCCACGACGACAGCCAAGCGCCTGGGCGTCGACCAGTCGCCGGGAGTGCCGATCGGGCTCACGGTGGGCGGTCGCCGCCAGATCTACGGCACCTGGGAGGACATGCACGTAGACATCTGGGGCCCGCGCACAGGCAAGACGACGTCCAGGGCCGTGCCCGCGATCCTGGACGCCCCCGGAGCGGTCCTGGTGACGTCGAACAAGCGCGACGTCGTGGACGCCACACGCGACGTGCGCGCCGGGGGCGGATCCGTGTGGGTCTTCGACCCGCAAGGGATCGCCCTGGAGGAACCGGTCTGGTGGTGGAACCCTCTGTCGTACGTGACCGACGAGGTCAAGGCCGCCAAGCTCGCCGAACACTTCGCCGCAGGGTCACGCGACCCTGGCGCCCGCACCGACGCCTACTTCGACCCCGCCGGCCAAGACCTCCTGGCGGGCCTCCTGCTCGCCGCGGCCCTCGACAAGCGCCCGATCACCGACGTCTACCTGTGGCTCACCCGCCCCAAGAACGACGACGCGGTCTCGATCCTGAACGCCCACGGCTACACCCTGACCGCCGACCAGGTCGCCGGCGTCATCAGCGCACCGGAGAGACAGCGGGGCGGCATCTACGGCACCGCGCAGCAGATGGCCGGGTGCCTGACCAACAGGTCGATCGCACGGTGGGTCAACCCCCAGCGGGCGCTCGACACCCGCCCCCAGTTCGACCCCGCAGCCTTCGTCCGCGCCGGGGCCGGCACCCTGTACTCACTGTCGAAGGAAGGCCGCGGCACCGCGGGCCCGCTCGTGACCGCACTGACCGTTGCCGTCGTGGAGGCCGCCGAAGACCTGGCCGCGCGATCCCCGCGAGGACGACTACCCACCCCGCTCCTGGGCGTGCTCGACGAGGCCGCGAACGTCTGCCGGTGGCGTGAGCTGCCGAACCTCTACAGCCACTACGGCTCCCGGGGCATCGTCCTGATGACGATCCTGCAGTCCTGGTCGCAAGGCACCGAGGTGTGGGGCGAGGCCGGCATGAAGAAGCTCTGGTCGGCATCCAACGTCAAGGTCTACGGCGGCGGCGTCTCAGAGGCATCCTTCCTGGAGGACCTGTCGCGCATGATCGGCGACTACGACCGGCAGTCGTCGTCACTGTCGACCGGCAGAGGGTTCCGCACCGTCTCCCGCCAGCTCCAGCGCGACCGCATCCTCGACATCGCAGACCTCGCCGCGCTACCAAGAGGGCGCGCCGTCGTCCTGGCGTCAGGATCGCGCCCAACGCTCATCCACACACAACCGTGGATGAACGGCCCACACGCCGCCGCCGTACATGCCTCCATCGCAGCCCACGACCCACAGGCCCCCGCCACGATCGCCAGTGCCCAACTCGCGGCCCCGGCTGCCGGCCTGGCAGACGGGAACCTCCGATGAGCTCACCGTTGGGCGAATGGGACACCCCGAATGACGGCCTCGACGACGACCGCGGCGCCGAGGGGTTCGTGAGCGGGACGCCGCCGCTGGTGTACGGATCGGTCGACGAGTTCGTGCGGGAGTACCTGCGCGAGGTCTACCGACGCAAGATCGACGGCCGCTCCGCGTACTGGGCCGCCCAGTGGTGGCGCTACGACGAGGCCGTGTGTCGCCTCGAAGCCCTCTGGCGCGCCTGGGAACACCTCCGCCAAGACCCCGCCACCGGGATGAGCGTGTGGTGGCGCGACCACGCAGACCACCACATGGACATCCTCATGTCCGAGACCGGACCCTTCGGCCACCTCGAAGACACCAACGACAAGGACGACCGGCGACTGCCATACACCCACCCACCCACCGGACTATTCCCCGACGTTCGGCGCCAGCAGTAGCGAGCCGGCGAACCCCGCCATCGCGACGCGCGCCGCGCCTCTGGCCGCAGGCTGGGCGTAGTCGTCCCGCGGGTCCGGGCCCGCCGGGGACGAGGGCGTCGACGGCGCGGGCGCGACCTGCCCGGTGAGTGCCCGCGCTCGCCCCTGGCGTGGCGTGCGATCGGGCCTCAGGTTGCCGGTCGGGGCCGCGGGGGCCCGGCCAGGATGTGGCAGACGTCGACGTCGGTGCACTGGGTTGGATCGAGGTGGTGGCTGCGTTCGATGAGCCGTTCCAGCTCCGCGTGAAGAACGCAGAGCTCGCCCTGCCGCGCGACGACGGCGTCGAGCTTGGTCTGCAGCAGAGCCGCGACGGGTGCGCAGGGGACGTCTCCGTGGTCTCGAAGATCCACGATGCTGGCGATCTCGAGGAGGGTCAGACCGGCGCCTTGTGCGCTGCGGATGAACCGCACCCGGGCAAGGGTCGAGTCGTCGTAGGTGCGGTACCCGTTGGGTTCGCGTCGCGGTTCGGGCAGCAGGCCCTGGCGTTCGTAGAACCTGATGGTCTGGCTGGGCACACCGGCGATGTCCGCGAGGGCTCCGATCAGCATGCCCTCAACCTACCTCTTGACCTTGTACTGCACTGCAAGGTCTACGGTCGGCGGCATGGACATCACGCTGCTGTACTTCGAGGGTTGCCCGAGCTGGAAGGTGACCGAGGAGCGTCTGGCGATCATCGCGGCCGGACGACCCGACATCACCGTGACCTGCCATCGGGTCGAGACGATCGACGAAGCCCACCGGGTCGGCTTTCACGGATCCCCCAGCATCCTCATCGACGGCATCGACCCGTTCGCCGACGCAGGCGCGAGCGTCGCATTGACGTGCCGCCTCTACCGGACCCCGGACGGACTGTCCGGCGCCCCCACACTCGAACAGCTGCGCGCAGCACTCGCCCACACCTGACCCCACCCGCGGGTGCGCGAGACCGCCGAGATGCGGGCCCAGTCACAAAGCTGGAGGCGGGACCTGTCGAACCATGCTCGTTCTTCTCAGCGTCGATCATGGAGAACGGGTTGAGCTGTTCACCGATATCGCCAACGTGTCCTGGTCGGCTCGGCACCAGCGATCTCACCGCGTGCGTGACCAGATCAGGCCGGTGCGGGTCGCGGCAGCGGTCGTGGCGGATACGCCCGCCCAAAATCCGAGAAGAGACACGGAAAGCAGTGCAGTGAGGGTTTCGACGGCCCAGAAGCCCACCAGGAGCATGTACAGCAGTGCCGCGACGCCCTCGAGGGCGGGAGTCTGCCAGGCGCGGGCGAGGGTCACGGTGGCGACGGTGAACGCGCCGAGTGGGAACGTGAAGGCCCACCAGCACAGGCGGAACGGCAGGCTTCCGGCCCGCAGGTAGCGCACCAGCAGCGCCACCGCGATGGCCAGCCACCACAGCCCGAAGCCCCACAGCGCGGTCGCAAAGAGCTCACTGATCAGGGCGATCGTGGGCGCAGCGGCGCCGAAGACGTGCTGGCCGGCGCGGGCGAGGACCAGCGGCACGAGCGCGCCCACCCCCACCGGCCCCAGGGCGATCCACACCGTGGGCGCGAGCGCGGCGGGCGGTAGAGGGTGCAGCACGAGGCGGTCGTGGAGCAGTCCCATCGTGAACACGAACAGCAGGAACCCCATCCCGAAGGTCGCATAGCTCAGGACCAGCAGCAGCCGCCCGGTACCCGCCCCCACATGCGCCATCAGCGGGGCAATGGCCATCGGGATGATGGTCGTGACCACCGGCGGGATGAACCACCCCCCGTTGACCGCGGCGGCGGGATGCTCACCGGTGAACAGCATGTAGGCGAACGCCACGCTGACCACCAGACCGAGCACCGCACCCGCGACGGCCAGGGTCGCGATGACCGCCGTGACCACCCCGGACGGGAACAGCTCGGGGCCTACGACGGTGGTCATCACGGCCAGGACGAGCAACCCGGCGGGCAGCGTTGCCTGAATTGCGCCCGGTTCCGGATGGCGTAGGGCAGCCCGGGCGGCGTCGGCGTGACGGACCCAGCGGACCGTGTAGGCCACAGCCAAGACGGCGCCGATCGCGTAGGCCAGGACCGCCAGCCCGGCCCCGAGCCCGTGAGCGGGGCCTCGAAGGGTGGTCAGGTTCCCCGGGTTGTCGTAGGTCGCGACCGCGACGATCGCGGTCCCCATCACCGATGCGAACCACCCCGGATGTAGGTCGCGCACGCGGGCCTGCGACGGAGCGGGACCGCTCTGAGACGTTAGGTCGTCGCCCGGCACTGATGGGCTCGGAATCGAGACCTGGGTGGGTTCCCCGACGCTGTTCGCGGTCACGGCACGACTTGACTCTCGGTCGATGTTTGGTCGGCGTCCGGGGCGGACGGCGGTGTCCGGGGCAGGCCCGGGGGCGGCGACGGATCTGTGGGTGCGGTCGCCGATGCCGTGACGTCTTCGAGTTCGAGGGTGACGTTGGTCAGGGTGTACTGGTCGGCCAGGGCGGCTCTGACGCGGTCGGCGGTGCGCCCGGCCTGGTGCAGGGTGGGGTGCCCGTCCAGCACGACATGGGCCGAGGCGGCCGGGATGTCGGAGGCCAGGTTCCACAGGTGCAGGTGGTGGACGCCGATGACCCCGTCGACGCCGGCGATGGTGTCGGTGACCTGGTCGGGGTCCAGCCCGCGGGGGGTGCCTTCCATCAGCACGTGGGTGGACTCGCGCAGCAGGCCCCAGCC
>JAJZQV010000023.1 GCA_021803025.1 Actinomycetes bacterium
TGTGAGGCACCATCCTGACAATCCAGCCCGGCTCCATCACGAGCCCCACCAGCGCGCCCGAGAACTACGTCCACGAGCCCGTCGCCGAAGCCGACCCCCGGGTCACGTTCGAAGAGCTCGGCGTCGTGCCCGACATCGTCTCCGCACTCGCCGAGATCGGCATCACCCATCCCTTCCCGATCCAGGTCCTGTCCATCCCCATCGCCATCCAGGGCACCGACATGATCGGCCAGGCCCGTACGGGCACGGGCAAGACCCTCGCGTTCGGCATCTCCCTTCTCCAGCGCATCGCCGTCCAGGGCGAGCCGGAGTACGACGAGCTCGAGGCGCCAGGCAAGCCGCAGGCGCTCGTCATGTGCCCCACCCGTGAGCTCGCGCTCCAGGTGACCCGTGACATCGCCATCGCGTCGACCAGGCGCAAGGCCCGAGTCATGACCGTGTACGGAGGTGTCGGCTACGAGCCGCAGCTCGACACTTTGGCCACCGGCGTCGACGTCGTCGTCGGCACGCCGGGCCGCCTCAAGGACCTGGCCGACCGCCGCGCGCTGGACCTGTCCCACGTGAAGGTGCTCGTGCTGGACGAGGCCGACGAGATGCTGGACCTGGGCTTCCTGCCGGACGTCGAGCGGCTCATCTCGAAGACGCCGGCGAGCCGGCAGACCATGCTCTTCTCCGCGACGATGCCGTCCGCGATCGCCGCGCTGGCCCGTACGCACCTGTCGCACCCGGTGAACATCCGCGCCGAGGCCCACGACGCCCAGGCGACCGTGCCGGACACGACCCAGTTCGTGTACCAGGCTCACGACCTCGACAAGCCGGAGATCGTCGCCAAGCTCCTCCAGGCGCCCGGCGCCGACCGCGTCATGGTCTTCTGCAAGACCAAGCGCGGCGTCCAGCGGCTCACCGACGACCTCATCGACCGCGGCTTCGACGCGACGTGCATCCACGGCGACCTCACCCAGGTGTCCCGCGAGAAGGCGCTCAAGCGGTTCCGCGACGGCAAGGCACAGGTCATCGTGGCGACTGACGTGGCAGCGCGCGGCATCGACGTCGCGAACGTGTCGCACGTCGTCAACTACGAGTGCCCCGACGACGAGAAGACGTACGTGCACCGGATCGGCCGGACCGGGCGTGCGGGCAACACGGGCGTGGCCGTGACCCTCGTGGACTGGGCGGACGTGACGCGCTGGAAGGTGATCAACCGGGTTCTCGACCTTCCCTTCACCGACATCACCGAGACGTACTCGACGACACCGCAGCTGCTCGCCGACCTCGGCATCCCGGAGGGGACGAGGGGCCGGATCGTCCCGACCAAGCCCCGCGCCGAGCGCGAGGACCGCGGCGAGCTCCTCGAGCGCGGCGGACGACGTGACGGTGGACGTGACGGTGGCCGGGGCCGGGGCGGCAGCCGAGGCTCTGAGCGCCGGCCGCGGGAGGAGTCCGCTCCGGCGGGCGACAGCAGGGCCCGGCGTCAGCGCGTGCGCCGACGCAACGGTGAGGTCCTCGCGGAAGGCGACGCGGTCACGACACCCGCGAGCGGCGCGGCGGGACCGTCCGAGGGTGAGCCCGCGAAGCGCAGGCGGCGCCGTCGTCGTAGCGGTGCGTCGTCCGAGGGCGCCAACGTCGAGGTCTCCACGGAAGGCTGACGCATAGCCCAGAGCGGCTGAGCGCGGGTCGTCACCCTCCTGCGTGGTGGCCCGCGGGGCCAGCCGTGCTCGTGCGGAGGCCGTACCTCCTGAGGCCGACCCCGGGATCACCGGGCCTGAGGCGCTCTCCTAAGGTGAGCGTCTGTGAGCCTCCCAGTCCTCGATGCCCCGTCGACCTCCACCGTGCCGACCGCGACGCGCCGGGTGTTCGACCTCGCCGCCCTGCTGACACTCCTGGCCGTCGCGCTGGGGTCGGTCGTCTGCGCAACCGAGTCGGGCTTCGAGTGCGGGAACTGGCCCGGATGCACGGCCTCGGCACTCCTCCCCTCCGGCACCGTCACCTCATTCTTCTACAAGAACCCGTGGATCGAGATGACCCACCGCACGTCCGCGATCCTCGCCGGCCCTCTGGCCTTGGTCGCCGGCGTCCTCGCGCTGCGCCTGCGGCACGTCCACCCGCTCGTGAAGGTGCTGCCGTGGGTGACCGTCGCCGGGGCTTTCGTGGCCGGGTACTTCGGCCGGCTCACGGTGCTCGGGCAGCCGGTACCGGCGTGGGGCGGTGCGTTCGACCTCGGCTCGGCCCTCACCGCGATGGCCGCGATGGTCGTGGCGACGGTCGCGCTGGGCCGGACGTCGATGCGCTGGACCGCCTCGCGAGGCTCAGTCCTCGGCTGGGCGGGGCTCGCCCTCATGGTCGCGATGCACCTCGTCAGCCTGTTCGCCGCCGGCAAGGGCTCGTACACGCGGTGCCTGAGCTGGCCGGTCTGGGAGCTTGTCGCCGCCGACCGAGCGGCGGGCACAGCCGTCCAGGTCGTACGGGTCGTGCTCGCCGTGCTCGCCCTTGCGGCGGTCGCTGCCACAGTCGCCGTCACCTGGAGGCAGGAACCGCGTTGGGCGGCGACGGTCGCAGTCCTGCTGGGCCTCGTCCTGCTGTTCGGCCTTGTCATCAGCCTCACGCACTCGGACCAGCTCGGCGTCCCCTTCTCGCTGGCCACGGTCGGGCTCGTGTGGACCCAGACGCAGGTCGCAGCCAGGACCACCTTCAGGCGTCACGCGGCCTGAAGGACGGCAGTCGGCAGCCCGCGCTCCCGGGACGATTCGCGGCCTCGCTGCGGGCCCGGAGGAGCGATACGGACGCAGGATCCGCTTTTTCGTACCGCAGACAGGAAGAACTCCCCCCTATCGGGGGGCAGCACCCACCTACGGTACGAAAACGCGGCGTCGACCGCCATGTCGCTGAGCGGTACGTCCAACCTCGGCTCCGGTGGCCGCGCACATGCTCGGTCTCGCGATCGGGTCCCAGGGTGTGGAGGCCAGGGATCGGCTCATCGAAGGCCTCGTACGGACCCTGCCACTGGCATCGGCGTAGGACAGAAGCCCGGCGAAGCTGTCAACGCCGGCCGGAAAACTGACCTTGTTCCGGGTGGGTGGGCGCACTGTCGGGATTCACGGCAGCGACAGAGGCACACCGGCTAGGTCCGGCTAGGTCCGGCTAGGTCGGGCCGCCCCCAGCCGGACACAGCCACAGCAGCCAGCCAGCCACGGACACAGGCGAGGGGCAGAGCGCTCTCCCCGATGCCGAACGTCGGGCTATAGTGCTGCGCGGGGCTGGAGGCGCACCGACGATCAGGAACGTTGCCTGTGTCAACGCCGACGGCCTGGACGGCTCCCGTCCAACCAAATCTGACTGCGTCTCAGGGGAGCTCGGCTCGCCTCTCAGGGGATGGCGGAGACGAGGAAAGGACGTTCCAGTAGCGCCTGCAAGTCAGCAATATCGAAGCCATCTGCCATAGCCTCATAGAGGTCTCTGACCGATTCGGCTTCCCTTTCGTCACGCGCCAGCCCTTGCTCGGCGAGGAGAGCACCAATCTCGGTGGGGGTGACTCCCTCCTCGTCTGCGAGTTGTCGAAGCCCTGCGGCCAGCGCCAGCCGGATGTGACGCGGTTCAATGCCATGGCTACAGCAAAGGTGATGTGCGCCAAGGACCCGATCCCCCTTCGCCAGTTTGCGTCGGGGATCGCGCCCCACTCGCTCAATGGTGTCCGCCAGTGCGCGGTTGGCGAAGCGATGGAGCAGGTCGTCGATGTGATCCAACAGGGGACCCAGCGGTTGACCATACTCAGCGGCCAGAGCGCTGGCACTCTCGACCATGGCGTTGCGTACGAGGGCACGAAGCTCCGGTCGCTGAATGGCCTGCCAGACGTAGGTGTCACCACTCAGGCGCCCAAGGAAGGCGGACATCGCGTGCCCCATGTTATGGAGAAAGAGCTTCCTGTCCGAGTAGTAGTCGAAGGGGACCCCGGGGTCTGCCACCACAGCCGGGATGACGGGAAAGTCACCTCGGATGGCAGCCACGTCGATGGGCAGGAAGCGGTATGGCTCAACCTCGATCGCCGCCTCACCCAGCTGAGCGATCTCCTCGCGCGGCGCCGGAATCATGCGTCCGATCGATGTCGACACCAGACCGACCTGGGATTCGAGAACGGCATCAGTCAGTGCCGGGGCTTTGGCTTGCAGCCACTCGTGCACCCTCGTCTTCGCGTCGTGTAGATTCTCGGCGATCAACAGGTTCAGGGGTGGTCGCCCCGCCTCGATGCGCCCGCACAGCGCAGGCGCGATGGCTTCACACGCTGCTGGCAGCATGCGCGCACCCACACATGTCGCGGCGACCGCAGCATCGCGGAGCGCGTCCTGAACCGCTACAGCGTCGTCGGCTCGCACAGCACGAACTGGTCCGACCGTGACCTGGGTGCGGGACTCGTTGTCGACCGTAATGTGCACATAGGCCCTATCCCGGTCCAGGGCGGTGATCAGACGCTCGGAGACGTCGATGAACACCACTTCCATCCCTGCTTCGGAGAACACCTGTCCCAGGAGTCCCCGACCGACGTTGCCCGCACCGAAGATCACAGCCGTTGCCATCACGGCCGCCTCCTATCTAGTTCTCGCCCCACAGCCGACTGCGTCGCGACGCCCGATAGAACGCCAGCACTTCGTCGTGAGTCCTGATCCCATCAGTGGGGTTCCCCGCCAGCAGCGAGCATGCGGCAGTCCCCACGCCGGTCTCCAGGGCTTCTGCGAGGTCCTTCGAGGACCAAGCAGCGTGGAGTACTCCGGAGGCGAAGGCGTCGCCTGCACCCGTCGTGGTGACGATCTGCTCGGGCTCCAGGTCGACCGAGGGCCGCACAACCCATTCACCATCGCTGCTCAGCCCTACAGCCCCGCCGGGCCAATGGATGACCACCCATGTCGATACACCCAACTCAAAGAGGGCCGAAGCTGCCCGGCGCAGGCCCGTCTCACTCACTCTGCCGTCCTCCACTACCGCAACCCCAGTAGTTCGAGAAGCTTCGAGCTCATTCACCACGCAGTAGTCGGTATAGCGCAAGGCGAGGGGGACGATTCGGGAGAAGCGATCCGACTGCTCACTGACGACGTCAAGGCAGGTGCGAATGCGACGCCTCTTCGCGGACGCCAACAACCGTGCCAATCGAGTCCCGTACTGTGGGTCGGGCCCGTCGAGACTATCCAACAGCAGGACGTACCCGACATGGAGGAAGTCCGCATCCAGCAGTTCGAAGTCGAAATGCTTCAGGTCGAGAACGGCGTTTGCCCCGCGGAACTGGAAGAAGGTTCGGGTCTTCGTCGAGGAGTCCTCTACCACATCAGTGAAAGACGTCTGGCCAGCCCTATGGAGCTGCCTGGCATCGATTCCCGGCTGAGCCTGCAACTGGTCCGCCAAATAGTCGCCAGCCGGGTCAGCTCCCACCACCCCCACAACGGGGATTCTTAACCGCGGGTCCAACCGCGCTAACCCGATGGCACAGTTGCACAGCAACCCACCCGGCACTTGGGTCACCGAACGCACACTCGTCAGCGCTGATGGCGCGGGATAGGAATCCACCACCATGTAGCGGTCAAGAATTGCGTTCCCGGCAACCGCGATCCCGCTCACTCAAGCACCCGCTCCGACGACGAGGGCGCAGGCGGCGGCGCCAGTCAGGCTACTCACACCTGAGGACGTCACGTTACCGAGCCTGCCCAAGTGGCCAGGCCCAGATGGGCCGGCACCAGCGCATACAACGTGGCTTGGTAGGCGTGGTAAAGGTCGGGCTTGCCCTCCCAGGTGTAGGTGACGGGGGTGCCCGTGGCGTCGAGCTCGGAGAACCATCCCCCCTTCCGGTGATCGATAAAGTACTGGTCGACGTACTCCCAAAGCTTTCGGTACCAGTCCTGGTACTTCTGATCACCGGTTCGAAGCCAGAGCAGTCGTGCCGCCCCGATCGCCTCCGCAGGCTCCCAGAAGTACCGCTCCTCCACCACTGGCCGACCGTCCCAGTCCACGGTGTACACGAAGCCCCCGCTACCGAGCCAGCCTTCGGCGACGGCGGCGGAGAACAACGCCTCCGCGGCGCGCGGAAGCCAGGCGTCCTCCACACCCTGCGCCGAAATCTGCAGACATAACTTCGACCACTCCAGCCAGTGCCCGATCTGCGAACCGTACGGTCTGAACGGATGTCGTGGATCGTCGATGTTGTAGTCGCGGATCGGGCACCACGACTCGTCGAAGTGTTCTGGCAACCGCCATGACCCCGGCACGTCCACCTCTGCGGCGCCGCCGGCGATGTGGTGGGCGATGCGAGTGGCCCGAGCCAGGTACTGAGGGTCCCTTGTCACCTGATGCGCGGCGAGATATGCCTCAGTCAGGTGCATGTTTGCGTTCTGACCGCGGTAGGGATCCAGCCTGGAGAACGTGCGATCATACGCCTCGGCACACCGGCCCCATTCCTCGAGCCAAAAGTGACGATCAATCACAGCCAGAGCTTCGTCCATCACCTCCCTGCCCCGACTGAAGCCCGCCGCCGTCGCCGAGCAACCAGCCAACACCATCTGCGCGATGCCGTAGAGCTCCTTGCGGTCGCTCGCCTCCTTCCCCCCGACAACCGGATACCAAGCGCCATACCGCTTATCATTACCGGGCCCGTCGGTATAGAAGGACAATCCGTGCTCAACCACACGGGCTGCCCCCGGACGACCAAGCATCGCCGCCAGAGAGAACACGTGGATCATCCGCGCTCCGAGCCACAACTGGGCGCCTTTGTCGAGAATGGGCGCACCGACGTCGTCAAGCCAGGCGTAGCCGCCGCTCGGTAGGCACACTCGTGGCTGGTAGAAGTCCAATAGCGACTCACGATGCTTACCCAACCAGGTCCGGTGCGTCACATCGTCGAAATGATCGTTGGTCTCGTCGAACAGGTGGCCGGCAGACATACCTAGTCTCCTCTCAAGAAGCACATGTTAACCAGCCAGACGCGAGGCCGACACCCTGTGCTACTGCGATGGACCACACACCGGGAGAGGGGTCCGCCCAAGCCCTCAACGGAGCCTCGAGTATCTGCGGCACTTCGCGACGCACGCCTCGGCCCACAGGATGGGTCAGGCAGCGGCAGTATGGCGGATGAGCTTCAGGATCCGAGACGGGACCGCGACGGGGATACCGTCAACGCCCGTCTCTGAGACGAGCCGGTACACCATTTCCCGGCAGGTTCTCCTGATCGAGCAGCCGATCACGGCGCGAACGTCACGGTCGTGCAGCAGATGCCCGGAAGCTAGTCGGCCACCTTGACGCTCCACAATCCCTTGCTGGGCAAGGGATCTTCGAGAGTAGCCCCGACGGGATTCGAACCCGCGCTACCGCCTTGAGAGGGCGGCGTGCTAGGCCGCTACACAACGGGGCCCTAGCTGTGTCACCGTGTCCGGCGACTGCGTCACGCTACCAAACCGTGAGGTTCCCAGCGAATCGCGCTGGGGTACTAGGACTCGAACCTAGACTAGATGAACCAGAATCACCTGGGCTGCCAATTACCCCATACCCCACCGGCGCTTCCGCGCCGAGGCAGAACTCTACCGGAGGGGACGGGGGAGGCTCAAACCGGCACCCACTGTCGCAGGTACCCGCATCCTGCCCGCGATCCACCAGGCGATGAGGGCGAACACGGCGAAGGCGGCGATCTCCTGGGCAGCGCCCACCCACGTGAGCTCCTGCACGGCCCGCGCCCGCGCGACCGAGCTGGTCAGGGCTGCCCAGAGGAAGGCTCCGAGGTTGTTCGCGATGTGCGCCCCGATGGACGCCTCCAGACCGCCCGTACGCCACACGAGGGCGCCCATGATGAGCCCGAAGCAGAACCGGTGGAAGAACAGGGGCAGGTTCTGGGTGCCGTGGAACAGAGCGAACAGCAGCGCCGACCCGACCACCGCGAACCACTCGCGCCGCCAGACCAGGCCCAGGGCCTGCATGACGTACCCGCGGAAGAAGACCTCCTCCGCAGCCGCCTGGATCGGCGACGTGACGAGGATGGCGACCACGAACGCGGCGATGTCGTTCTGCGGCGTGAGCACAGGCACCCCGGAGATGATGAACTGCAGCCCCACGAGCACGACGACGCCCACGAGGAAGCAGGCCAGCAGGAACCGCCACCGCACACCCGGCGAGACCGACCACATCCACGTGGCTCTCCGCCGGTGCAGGAGACGCAGCAGGCCCGCCACGACGAGGATCGCCGCGCCGATCGCCAGGTTCGCCGCGACGAGTCCTGCGACGGTCTCGAAGGCGCTGCTGCGCGTCGCGTACTCAGCGAGAGTCCCGGGCCTCCCGTCGACGAGCCAGCCCAGCCACTCGACGAGCATGTTGACCGACGTCGACGCAACCGTGTAGCCGGCGACGGCGACCACGAGCGCGACGATGCCGAAGAACCGTACGGACGCCTGGTCGGGGTCGATGCCGCGCGCCAGGAGCGCCAGCGGGTACCGGCTCCCCGGCTCGGGGAGCGTCCACCGGTCCTCAGCCGTCCGCACCGGCGTCCTCCACGACGACGTTGTCCAGGGTCCCGATCTCGTCGATCTCCACCTCGACATGCTGGCCCGGAGTCATGGGCCCGACACCCGCCGGCGTTCCCGTGAGGATGACGTCTCCCGGCAGCAGCGTCATGAAGGACGACACGTACGAGACGAGCGTCGCGAGGTCCCGTACCAGCAGCGTGGTCGACGCGTCCTGCACGACCTCACCGTCGAGTCTTGTCCGGATGCCCAGGTTCCCGGCCTCCTCGAGGCTGAGGTGCGTGACGATCCAGGGACCGAGCGGGCAGAACGTGTCGTAGCCCTTCGCACGAGTCCACTGGCCGTCGGTGTTCTGAAGGTCACGGGCGGTCACGTCGTTGGCGACGGTGTAGCCGAAGATCACCTCCGACACCCGGTCCTTCGGCACGTCACGGCAGATCCGGCCGATGACGACGGCCAGCTCGCCCTCGTAGTGCAGGTTGTTCGTCGTCGTGGGACGGACGATCGCCTCGCCCGGGCCGATCACCGACGTGTTCGGCTTGAGGAAGACAAGCGGCTCCTCAGGGACCTCGTTGCCGAGCTCTGCGGCGTGTGCGGCGTAGTTCCGTCCGATGCCCAGCACCTTCGAGCGCGGGATGACGGGTGCGAGGAGCCGCACCTCGTCGAGCGCGTGGCGCTCCCCCGTGTAGCTGACGGGACCCGCGAGCGGGTCCGAGGAGACGGTCGCCACCGTGTCGGGGTGCCCACCTCCGTCGGCCGCGAGCTCGACGGTGCCGAACTGGATCTGGTCGCCGATGACGTACCGAGCGATGCGCATGACGCGGAACTCCTTCACGAGGGTTTGCAGACCGCAGCCTAGGCGATCCGCGGGCGCGTCCTCAGCGCAGCAGCTCCCGCGACCCGGCCGCCCCCCGCCCTCGGCCCCAGCGCTCGAAGAACCGCTCCCGCCGTGCGACGAAGGTCCCGAGGCCGACCGTGCCCGTGACGACGACCACCGGGAAGCCTTGTACGGCGAGGGGCCCGATCCGGTTCCGTACGGAGCCGAGGCCCTTCCCGAGCCGGTCCGTGTCCACGCCCCACCCTTCCGGGACGATGAGGACGACGTTGCCGGCGACCCCGTGGACCGACAGGCGGATCGTCAGCGCCTCCGGCACGGCGTCGCGCAGGTCCAGCACGATGTTGCTCATGGTGGGCGCGACCGTCACGTACGGCGGCACGAGCCACCGGCCGCGGCGGACCTCGTTGGACCAGGTCGCCGTGAGGCGGAGAGGGTCGTCGGGGCCGTGTCCGGGGGCCTGCATTCTCCCGGACGGCGTGGCGGGGGTCCGCCCGTCATGATGCGGGAGCAGCGGCCACTGCTGAGGGCCCTCGACCATGAGCCGAGGGTACCGCCGAACCGTCAGCCGACAGGCGCGGACAGGACCGCGATCCCGTACAGGTACGCATCGGCCAGGGCTTCGTACGAGGCCTCGATGACGTTGCTGCCCACCCCCACGGTCGTCCAGCTCCGGCCGTCCATCCGGGTGTCGATGAGCACCCGGACGATCGCGTCCGTGCCGTGGCCGGTGTCGAGGATGCGTACGCGGTAGTCCACGAGCTCGAACCGCGACGCGACCGGGAACGCGGGCTCGAGCGCCGTCCGCAGCGCCATGTCGAGCGCGTTGACCGGGCCGTTCCCGTCGCCGGCGAACAGCCGCGACGGCTCGCCGTTGGTCGAGACCCGCAGGATCGCCTCGCTGAGGTCGGTCTGGTCGCAGAAGACCCGCCACTGGTCGACTTTGAACGGACGCTCCAGCTGGCCGAGCTCCTCGCGGAGCAGCAGGTCGAACGAGGCGTCGGCGGCCTCGTACGAGTACCCCTGCGCCTCGCGGTCCTTGATCCGGTCGGTGACCCGGGCGGCCGTGTCGCGGTCGGACAGGTCGTGCCCCAGCTGCTCGCCCTTGATCTGGATGTTCGCGCGGCCCGCCATGTCCGAGATGAGCATGCGCATGGTGTTGCCGACGACGGCCGGGTCCGCGTGCTGGTAGAGCATCTCGTCGACCTTGATCGCCGACGCGTGGAGACCCGCCTTGTGCGCAAACGCGGACGTTCCCGTGTACGGCTGGCGAGCCTGCGGTGACTGGTTGGCGATCTCGGCGATCGCGTGCGAGATCCGGGTCAGCTCCTGCAGCGCCTCCGGCGCGATGAGAGGCCAGCCGAACTTGATCTGGAGGTTGCCGATGACGGTGACGAGGTCGGCATTGCCCGTCCGCTCGCCGTATCCGTTGATCGTGCCCTGCACGTGCATGGCGCCGGCCTCGACCGCGGCGATGGTGTTCGCCACCGCGCAGCCCGTGTCGTTGTGGCAGTGGATGCCCAGGTCCACGCCGATGGCGGACGCGGCGCTGACCACCTCGCCCATCCAGCTCGGCAGCATGCCGCCGTTCGTGTCGCAGAGGATGACCACCTCGGCGCCCGCCTCCGCCGCCGTACGGACGACGTCCAGCGCGTACTCGGGGTTGCTGAGGTAGCCGTCGAAGAAGTGCTCGGCGTCGACGAAGACGCGCTTGCCCTGGGAGCGGAGGTACGTGATCGTGTCGCTCACCATGCGGAGGTTCTCGGCGAGCGTGGTCCGCAGGGCGTCCGTGACGTGGCGGTCGTGCGACTTCGCGACGATGCAGATCATCGGGGTCTGGGCGTCGACGAGGGCTTGCACGAGAGGGTCCTCGCAGGCCTTCATGCCGACGCGGGTCGTCATGCCGAACGCGACGAGCGTCGCGTTCGTCAGCGTCAGGCTCTTCGCCGCCTCGGCGAAGAACGCGGTGTCGTTGGGGTTGGCGCCCGGCCAGCCGCCCTCGATGAATGTCACGCCGAGCTCGTCGAGCAGCGTCGCGATCCGGAGCTTGTCGGACACCGAGAGGCGGAGCCCCTCCTGCTGCGCCCCGTCACGCAGGGTCGTGTCGAAGATCTGGAAGTTCTCGGGGATGGCGTGCACCGGGCTCATCTCAACCTTCATTCTGCTCGGGGGCGCGGCGTGACGGCAGAAGCGCCTCGCTGCGTTGGTTGCCCGATTGTGTCTCCCCTGCCCGAAGGCATGGCGGCTCTCCCGGTAGGTGAGACGGCGTCTCAGGGCGTAAAGGAAGATCCACGCACGTCTCGGGCACTCCCCCAGCTCTCCCCCTGGGGCGCCCTCGAGCGGGCCTCAGCAGACGCGCTGGCGCCATCCGTACGGGTCGTCGCCGCGACCGTACTGGATGTCGAGGAGGCGGTTCCGGATCGCCATGGTGGCTGTGCCCTGCTGCTGCGTCACGAACAGGGGGTCCTCCCCCTCGCTGTGGAAACGGCCGATCGGCGTGACCACCGCAGCCGTGCCACAGGCGAACGCCTCCACGATCCTGCCGGACGCGACGCCGTCGACGAGCTCGCCGAGCGCGACGGGGCGCACCTCGGCTCCGAGGTCGAGCTCGGGCGCCAGCGTGAGGATCGAGTCGCGCGTGATGCCGTCGAGGATCGTGCCCGAGGTCGGCGGGGTGAGCAGCTTGCCGTCGTCGGTGACGAGGAAGATGTTCATGCCGCCCAGCTCCTCGAGCCAGGAGTGCGTCGCGGCGTCCGTGAACAGCACCTGGCTGCAGCCGTGCTCGTACGCCTCCTTCTGCGCGACGAGGCTCGACGCGTAGTTGCCTCCGCACTTGGCGGCGCCCGTCCCGCCCGTACCCGCCCGGCTGTACGTGGTGGTGACCCAGATGTCGACGGGCTTCACGCCGCCGGGGAAGTACGGACCGACAGGGCTCGCGATGACCGCGTACCGCACGGTCTCGGCGGCGCGGACGCCAAGGAAGCTCTCGTCGGCGAACATGAACGGCCGCAGGTACAGGCTCTTCTCGCCCTGACCGTTCGGCACCCAGCGCTCGTCGGCCGTGACCAGGTTCCGGACGGAGGTCAGGAAGTCCTCCTCGGGGAGCGTCGGCAGCCCGAGACGCTCGGCGCTCCTGATGAGCCGGCGTGCGTTCATCTCGGGGCGGAACAGCCACACCGAGCCGTCTGCGTGGCGGTATGCCTTGAGCCCTTCGAAGACCTCCTGAGCGTAGTGCAGGACCGCGCAGGCGGGGTCGATGGCGAAAGGCGTGTACGGGCCTGTGGAGTCGCCCCCCCAGCCCTTGCCCTGGTGCCAGGTCGCGACCGCCATGTGGTCGGTGAAATAGCAGCCGAACCCCGGGTCCGCCAGGCGCTCCTCGATGACGGCTCCGAGGGCCGGGGAGGTAGGGGCGACGACGGGGAACGCGAGGGTCATGCGTCGGAAACTACCAGGGGTGACGGCTCCTGAGATGGCCGGTCATGCGCGGCGACCCACTCGGTAGGCTCGCCGATCGTGACGACACAGACGATCGCGGTGGTTGGCGGCGACGGCATCGGCCCGGAGGTGGTCGCCGAGGGCCTCAAGGTGCTCGAGGCGGTGGCGCCCGGCGCGTTCAGCTTCGACACGTACGACCTCGGCGCCGAGCGCTGGCAGCGTACGGGAGAGGTGCTCACCGACGCGGACCTCGAGCGGTTGGCACAGGCCGACGCGATCCTCCTCGGCGCCGTGGGCGCCGCACCGGGGTCCAAGGCCGTCCCGTCGGGCCTTCTCGAGCGGGGACTCCTCCTCAAGCTGCGGTTCGCGTTCGACCACGCCGTCAACCTGCGGCCATCGAAGCTCTACCCCGGCGTCCCCACCCCCCTCGCCCCGAGTGTCGTCGAGGGCAAGACGATCGACTTCGTCGTCGTGCGCGAGGGCACGGAAGGGCTGTACTGCGGGAACGGCGGCGTCGTACGTCAGGGCACGGTCCACGAGATCGCGACCGAGGTCAGCATCAACACCGCGATGGGCGTGGAACGGGTTGTCCGTGACGCGTTCGTGCGCGCCGCCGGCCGGCGCCAGAAGCTCACGCTCGTCCACAAGCACAACGTGCTCGTCAACGCCGGAGGGCTGTGGAACCGGATCTTCCAGGCGGTCGCTGCGGAGTTCCCGACCGTGACGACCGACTACCTGCACGTGGACGCGGCGACGATCGCGCTGTGCACGAACCCCGACCGGTTCGACGTCATCGTCACCGACAACCTCTTCGGCGACATCCTCACCGACGAGGCGGCGGCCGTGACCGGTGGGATCGGGCTCGCTGCGAGCGCCAACATCAACGTCGACGGCACGTACCCGTCCATGTTCGAGCCGGTCCACGGGTCCGCGCCCGACATCGCCGGCAAGGGCATCGCCGACCCGCGCGCGGCGATCCTGTCGGTCGCAATGATGCTCGAGCACCTGGGTCGTACCGACGAGGCCGCGTCGATCCAGGCAGCCGTCGAGGCCGACATCGCGGCGACGGGCGCTACGAAGCGGTCGACGAGCGAGGTCGGCGACGCCATCGTGGCGGCCCTGGGGTGACGCTCCCCCTGCGCCCGTCCTCCGGGCGAGAGCCGGGACCGGAGGCACCCACCGCGTACGAGCGGATGGGGGGCCACGACATGTTCGTACGCCTGGTGGCCGCCTTCTACCGAGGTGTCGCCACGGACGAGCCGCTGCGTGCGCTGTACCCCGAGGAGGACCTCGGGCCGGCCGAAGAGCGACTGCGGATGTTCCTCGAGCAGTACTTCGGCGGCCCCAACACGTACTCGGAGCAGCGCGGCCATCCCCGGCTCCGGATGCGCCACGCCCCGTTCGCGGTCACGCCGACGCAGCGGGACCGGTGGCTGCGGCACATGATGGCGGCGTGCGACGAGATCGCCCTGCCCGAGCCGGAGGACACCGAGCTGCGCTCGTACCTCACATATGCGGCCAGCTTCATGCTCAACGCGGAGGACTGAGCGCGGCCAGCCCGTGAGCAGGAGCGCGGCAAGAGACGGCCGCGGAGGCCACGAGAGATGGACACGGACCCGACGAGAGGCCAGTTCCTGACAGTGGCTGGAGCCGGGATCCCTTCCGGGAGTCGATGAGGCCTCGACTTCCGTGGTCCCGTGGTTATGGGAGGCGCCCACACCCACCACAAGGCTGACTCCCGTGACCTGGTGGTTTTCAGCCCGATCTGAGCCTCCATATCCACGCGTTCACGGGAGTCAGGCCAGATGCCCGGCCGTAACCCCGCGATCACGGGAGTCAGGCGCGGAATCCTCAGCCAACCAGGACTCGCCGCACCGGTGTCCAGCACGCGGGCCCGAGGCGCAAACTGCTCAGACGAGAGGCCAGTTCGCGCGCCCCCACGCCGTACCGGCCGCGCGTGTCGTGGCCTGTCGAGGGAAGAGTGGCCCCGGGGTACGAGCGCGGCGTGTCGTGGCCTGTCGAGGCGAGGCCCGGGGACCCGATGCGCGGACTGCACCGGCATGCAGGCCGTACACATGCCGAGACCGGGCCCGCAGGAGGACCCGGTCTCGGTGGCGATATGTGTCAGGCGACGTCGTCGCGGTGCTCCACGACGTTGGTGTGCTTCGTACGTGTCGCCTGGGTGTTCATGATGAGGCCGAGGATGAGGGCGATGACCCCTGCTCCCATGCAGATGTAGCCCACCATCACGAGGTCGACACCGGGCACGTTGTCGCGTACCGCGAAGCTCAAGATCGCGCCGATGACCAGCAGTGCAATGCCAGCGCCGATTCCCATGTTGTCTCCCTTGCCAGGTTGTGATCCCCCCATACCCCCCTTTCGGACGCGGAAACGCCCGGCCCCTCCTGGGGACCGGACGCCGGCGCTCGTGGCGCCTCACGCGGTCAAGGACGCGATGATTCCCGGGACCTCCTCGGCGAGAACGACGGCACCCATGACGAGGACGAAGACGCCGAAGGACTTGCGCAGTGCTCGTTCCGGGATGCGTCCGATCAACGCCGTGCCGACGAAGGACCCGACGACGGCCGCGGCTGTGACCGCAAGCACGACGGGCCAGTCGAGTGACACGGTGACCAGATGGCCGACCAGCCCGGCCGAGGACTGCATCGCGATGACGAGCAGCGACGTCCCGACCGCCAGCGCCATGGGAAGACCGCCGAGGAGTGCGAGCGCCGGCACCACGAGGAACCCACCCCCCGCCCCGACCAGGCTCGTCGCGAACCCGACGCCGAACCCGTCGAGAAGGACCCGGGCGGGATGACGCGTCGGTGCCGGGGTGTCCGAGGTCTGCTCACGCCTGCCACGGATCATGGCCAGCGACGTCACGATCATCATGATGGCGAACAGCACCATGAGCACGGCACCTGGGATGAACCCTCCGATGAGCCCCCCGACGAAGGCGCCCACCATCCCTGCCAAGCCGAACACGACACCGGTGCGCCACGTGATGCGGCCGGCACGGGCGTGCCGAACCATCCCGACGAGCGCCGTCACGCCGACGACGAACAGCGACGACGTGATGGCTCGGGTCGGGTCCATACCCAGCACGTACGTGAGGATCGGGACCGTCAGGATCGAACCGCCGCCGCCGAGCAGGCCCAGGCTCACACCGACCAGGACCGACAGGACGAGGGTCATGAGCAACGGCGCAGTGATCGCCATTGCCGCTCAGACCGTCGGGAGACCGGCGGACTGCCAGGCGAGCATCCCGCCCGCCATGTTGTCGCAGACGTACCCGGCCGATGCCAGCATCCGCGTGGCGACGCCGCTGCGGTTGCCGCTGCGGCACACGGCGACCACGGGACGGTTTCGATCCAGCTCGCCGAGCCTCCCCCCGAGCTGACCGAGGGGGATGTGCACGCTTCCAGGGATGCGGCCCTGCGCCACCTCGTGGTCCTCGCGCACGTCGACGATCTGAGCGAGCTGAATGCGCTCGAAGGCTTCGTGAACACTGATGTCAGGCAACTTTCGCCTCCTCCTCGGCCTGGTAGTCGAGCCATCCGACATAGCTGCCGTCGAGCTCCACGACGTCGTACCCCGCGCGCCTCAGAGCGCTCGCTGCGACGCTGTTGCGCACGCCGCTCTGGCAGTACGTCACGATCCTTCCCGCGGCCGGCAGCTCATCGAGTCGCCACATGACGCGACCGGCGCTCAGGTGGACGGCTCCGGGGATGTGGCCCGCCTCGTACTCCGTACGGTTGCGGACGTCGAGCAGGATTGCGCGCTCGGTGGTCTCGAGCTGGTCCGGGCTGATCACCGCAGGCACCTCGCGAGGCAGACCCGCGATGCTCCTCGTGAACCCGATCGTCGTGTCGATGCCGACCCGCACCACATGGTCGCGGAACTCCTGAGCCGTGGCCTCGTCCGGTGCGAGCACGACGAGAGGACGGTGCTCTCGCTCCGGGTCGTACACCCAGGCGGCATAGCTGGCTGCCTTCTCGACCCCGGGGATGTTGAGCGACCGAGCGACCGTGCCCTCGTGGACCTCGGAGCGGTCACGTGTGTCGACGAAGATCACCTCGTCTGCGACCAGGCGCTCAGAGAGGGTGTGCGCGTCGAGCTCGACAAGGCGCGGCGGCTCTCCCATCACCGCCGGCCCGAGCTTGTTCTGCCTCTTCATGCGGGCGAAGTACGCGTGGGCGTCGGGCTGCCCGTCGAGCAGCGCGCGCACGAAGCCCTCCTCGTCGCGGTCGCGGAGGTAGCCGGCCCACCAGGCGTTCTCGCGCTCGTACCCGACAGTCGTCGAGGCGATGGCCCCGAGGGCCCGTCCGCAGGCGCTGCCCGCGCCGTGAGCGGGCAGGACCTGGACGTAGTCGGGAAGGGTCAGGAACTCGTCGCGCAGGCTCGCGAACAGCTGGCGAGCGCCCTCGAACCTCGTGTCGACGCCGCCGGCCGCCTCGTCGAGAAGATCGGGACGACCGAGATCGCCCACGAACACGAAGTCCCCGGACAGCAGATAGCCCGGCTTGTCGCTGAATGCCCCGTCAGTCACAAGGAAGGACAGGTGCTCCGGCGTGTGCCCGGGAGTGTGCCTGGCTTCGACCGTGAGGTTGCCGATGCTGATCGCGTCGCCGTGGCGGAGCCGCTCGGCCTCGAACTCGTACTGCCAGTCCTCTCCACCTTCGCCGGAGACGTACAGCGTGGCCCCGGTGGCCTCAGCCAGCTCGCGGCTGCCGGACAGGTAGTCGGCGTGGATGTGAGTCTCGGTCACTGCGGCGATCCGCATGCCCTTGCGCGCCGCGAGGTCGAGGTACGGGGTGAGGTCGCGCCGAGGGTCGACGACGATCGCCTCTCCCGTGGCCTGGCAGCCAATGACGTAGCTGGCCTGCGCCAGGTCTTCGTCGTAGATACGTTCGAGCAGCATCATGCCTCCTGTCTGTCCCATGCGAATACCCCAGTGGGGTATGGGTCGCGGTCCAGTATACATACCCCCACGGGTACGACAAGAGAACCCGGAACGACCGGGAAGCTCAAGCGCCCGGCCCCTCTGAGGGGACCGGGCGCCTATCGTGAAGAGCATGTCAGCGGGCGGCTGTCCCCTCCGTGTAGTCGGTGTCCGAGGTCTTGACCCAGCTCATGAGCTTGCGGAGCTCGCGGCCGGTCGCCTCGATCGGGTGCTTCTCCGCAGCGGCGCGGAACGCCTTGAACTCGGGCGCGCCGGCATCCTGGTCGTCGATGAAGCGTTTCGCGAACGCACCGCTCTGGATGTCGGCCAGCACATCCTTCATGTGCGCCTTCACCGCGCCGTCGATGACCCGAGGACCGGAGACGTAGTCGCCGAACTCGGCCGTGTCGGAGACCGACCAGCGCTGCTTGGCGATGCCGCCCTCGTACATGAGGTCGACGATGAGCTTGAGCTCATGGAGGCACTCGAAGTACGCGACCTCGGGCTGGTACCCCGCCTCGGTGAGCGTCTCGAAGCCGGCCTGGACGAGAGCCGACGCGCCGCCGCAGAGGACCGCCTGCTCGCCGAAGAGATCCGTCTCGGTCTCCTCGGTGAACGTGGTCTTGATGCCTCCGGCCCGCAGGCCGCCGATGGCCTTCGCGTACGAGAGGGTGAGCGGCCACGCGTTGCCGGTGGCGTCCTTCTCGACGGCGACGATGACGGGCACGCCGCGGCCGGCCGCGTACTCTCGGCGGACGAGGTGGCCCGGCCCCTTGGGAGCGACCATGCACACGTCGACACCCTCCGGCGGGGTGATGTAGCCGAAGCGGATGTTGAACCCGTGGGCGAAGAACAGCGCGTCGCCGGCGACGAGGTGGGGCGCGATCTCCTCGGCGTACAGCTTCCGCTGGTGCTGGTCGGGAGCGAGGATCATGACGAGGTCGGCCTCCTCGACCGCCTCCGCGACCGAGAGCACCCGCAGGCCCTCCGCTTCCGCCTTCTCGCGCGACGGCGAGCCCTCCTTGAGACCCACGCGCACGTCGACGCCGGAGTCCCGGAGGTTCAACGCGTGGGCGTGGCCCTGCGACCCGTAGCCGATGACGGCGACGGACCGGTTCTGGATGATCGAGAGGTCGGCGTCGTCGTCGTAGAACATCGTTGCTGCCATGTGAAGCTCTTTCTCCTCAGGTGTGTGACCGCGTCAGACGCGCTCGGACTTCGGGGTCTTGTCGTAGCGGCTGCGGTCGGTGATGGCACGGGAGCCACGGCCGAGGGCCACAGAGCCGGACTGGACCAGTTCACGGATACCGTACGGCTCCAGCAGCTGCAGGAGGGCCTGGATCTTGCCGTAGCCACCGGTCGCCTCGACGACGACGGTGTCGGGGGCCACGTCGACGACGCGGCCGCGGAACATCTCGGCGATCTCGAGCACCTGGCTGCGGTTGCGCCCGTCGGCACGGACCTTGACGAGGATGAGCTCTCTCCGCACGGCCTCGCCGTGGTCGAACTCGAGGATGCGGATCACCTCGACGAGCTTGTTGAGCTGCTTGGTGATCTGCTCGAGCACGGCGTCGTTCTCGACCTCGATGACCAGCGTGACGCGGCTGAGCTCGTGGTTCTCGGTCGGACCGACGGCGAGAGACTCGATGTTGAAGCCACGGCGGGCGAACAGGCCCGAGATCCTGGCCAGGACGCCGGGCTGGTTCTGCACCAGCACCGACAGCGTGTGGAACGCGCTCACAGCTCCTCCTCATCCCACGCCGGAGCGAGGTCCTTCGCGATCTTGATGTCGCTGTTCGAGGTCCCCGCAGCCACCATCGGCCACACCATCGCGTCCTTGTGGACGACGAAGTCGATGACGACGGGGCGGTCGTTGATCTCCAGCGCCTGCTTGATGACCATGTCGACCTCGGCCGGCGTCTCTGCCCGGAGCCCGACGCAGCCCATGGCCTCGGCGAGCTTCACGAAGTCGGGGATCCGCCACGAGTGGAGGTCGGTGTTCGAGTGTCTCCCGTTGTAGAACAGCGTCTGCCACTGGCGCACCATGCCGAGCGACTCGTTGTTGATGATCGCGATCTTGACCGGGATGTCGTTGAGCGCGCACGTGACGAGCTCCTGGTTGGTCATCTGGAAGCACCCGTCGCCGTCGATGCCCCACACCACGGCGTCGGGCTTGCCGACCTTGGCGCCCATGGCGGCTGGGACGCAGTACCCCATCGTGCCCGCGCCGCCCGAAGTCAGCCACGTGTGCGGCTTCTGGTGCGGCAGGAAGTGGGCGGCCCACATCTGGTGCTGGCCCACGCCGGTGGCGAAGATGGTGTCCGGTCCGCTGAGCTCGCCGATCCGCTTGATGACCTCCTGGGGCTGCAGGTAGTCGTCCGTGGGGTCCCCCGGGTCGGTCGGGTAGCGCTCCTTGAGACTTGCGAGGTACGAGGTCCAGGGAGCGAGGTCCTTCAGCGTCTCGCCCTCCAGCTCACGCGCCAGCTGGGCCATCATGAGCTTCGCGTCTCCGACGATGGGCAGGTCCGCCTCGCGGTTCTTCCCGATCTCGGCCGGATCGATGTCGCAGTGGATGACCTTGGCCTCGGGCGCGAACGTCGACAGCTGGCCGGTCACCCGGTCGTCGAACCGCATCCCGATCGCGATGAACAGGTCGCAGCGCTGGAGCGCCCCGACGGCTGCCACGGTTCCGTGCATCCCCGGCATCCCCATGTTCAGGGGATGCGCGTCGGGAAACATCCCGCGCGCCATGAGGGTGGTCACGACCGGGATGCCCGTCTGCTCGACGAGGTGGGCGAGCTCCGCGCCGCCGTCGGCCTTGCTCACACCGCCGCCGATGACAAACACCGGGCGGGACGCGTCCGCGATCATCTTGGCGGCCTGCTGCACCTGGCGCGTGTGGGGACGGACCGTCGGACGGTAGCCGGGGAGGTCCACCTCGCCGGTCCACTCGAACTGCGTCATCGCTGAGAGGGCGTCCTTGCTGATGTCGACGAGGACGGGCCCGGGCCGTCCCGTACCTGCGATCTCGAACGCCGCCGCGATGGCGGACGGGATCTCGGCGGGGTTGGTGACGAGGAAGTTGTGCTTGGTGATCGGGAACGTGATGCCCCGGATGTCGGCCTCCTGGAACGCGTCGGTCCCGATGGCCGCCGAGTTCACCTGCCCGGTGATCGCGACGATCGGCACCGAGTCCATGTACGCGTCGGCCAGGCCGGTGACGAGGTTCGTCGCACCGGGGCCGGAGGTCGCCATGCACACGCCGACCTTGCCCGTGGCCACCGCGTAGCCCTCGGCGGCGTGCGCGGCGCCCTGCTCGTGCCGCACGAGGATGTGACGCACCTTCGAGTCGAACAGCGGGTCGTACGCAGGAAGGATCGCGCCGCCCGGGATGCCGAAGATGACTTCTACGCCCACAGCCTCGAGCGATGCGACGAGAGCCTGGGCGCCCGTCATGGTCTGCTTGCTGTCGGAGAGCACTGTGTGTGTCATCTGTCGCTCCTCGGGTGAGTAGGTCTACGTGCGGCTGTCATGAAAAAACCCCCGCTGCCGTTCGGCAGACGAGGGTGCGTGTCGACGGCCCCGGGGGCCACGACACGCTGTCACAGTACGAGGACGATCCGCACGTCGCCCACTATGCCGCTGGACTGCGGATGACGTCAATGCGTGGACTGGTGTTCTCGACATGCGGACGGGGACGGCCCGAAGGCCATCCCCGTCGTGATGCGGTTCAGCTCACCGAGACGCTCTGGGGAGCCGCAGCCTCCGACTTGCCCTTGAGCACAGTGAAGGAAAGCACGACCAGGGCCGCGCCGAGGATGAGCGCGATGGCGCCGATCCAGATGGCGATGGTGCCGATGAGCCAGAACGCGTAGGCGGTCAGGAGGCTCGTGCGCAGCATGTCACCCTTGAACAGCGTGTCGCGGAGACCGGAGTACGCGGCCTTCTGGGTGGAATCAGTCGTGGCGCTGACCACGGCACCGAGCCCGGAGTAGGTGCACTTGTCGGCGGGCACCGCCGGGACGGCGTTGCCGTTGGCGTCCTTGACCGTGCTGCAGGCGGCGGTCATGTGCTCCCAGATGTAGTGGTTGGCGTAGGCCTGGGCCGCGTCGCCGCTGGCCATGGGCTGACCGGCGAATGGGGCCAGGGCATCCTGCGAGGCCTTCGGCAGGTTCTTGTACGCCGCAGCCGCCGGCATCGTGATCTTCTCCTGAGAGAGCTGGTCAGTGACGTAGCCGTGTGCGTAGAGGCCGGCGACGAGAGCGAAGACGCCCACGGCCAGCGCGATGACACCGAAAACCTGGGCGAGCACCCGGTAGACGACAGTCTTCATTGCGGACCCTTCTTTTGTCTGCCGGGGAAGCTCCCGGCAATAGTTGTCGCTAGGAAGTAGACCAAATGCTCTCAGGCTGCTTTCAGGCGGGGCTGGTTGAAGAGTCGAAGATTTCCGTTTCAGTCAACAGGGACAGGAGTTTTGACGTCGGCGCGAGCGCGCGGAACTCTGCTCCGACGCCATGTCACGCGCGCATGGACAGCCAGGGCCAGGATGAATGCCGTGCCAAGGGTCGGACCCAGATTTCCGACCATCTTCTGGCCCCAGGTGTACGTCAGCTCGACGTGCCCGCCGTACGGGAGAACGGCCAACGGGAGACACAAGGCGATCCAGATCGACCAGGCTCGCCCTGTCCACACGGCCCAGGCGGGAAGGGTGTTCGCACCCGCGACGGCGACGAGCAGGATCACTGCCCAGACGTAGTGATGCGTCCACGACAACGGGGATGCCAGACATGTGGCGAGGCCGACCAGCCCCACCGCGAAGACCTTCTCCCCCCGCCTCCACCACCAGGCAGCCACGGCAGTCGCCACGAGGGCGACGAGGAAACCGATCCCCAAGGCGACGATGACCGTCCTCCGGTCCTCCGCGAACCAGCGCGTCATCGCCCCCGTGATGCTCTGGTTGCCCACGTACACGGGGCCCGCCGTGTTCACCTCGCCCTTGCCGAGGCCGCGCCAGTACTCCAGCGACTCCGTCGGCAGGAGGATCCAGGCGATAGCGGTGAGGAAGACGAACGAGACGGTCGCCATGACCGCGACCCGTCGTTTCCAGATGAGGAAGGCGAGCACTACGAAGAGCAGGGGCGTGAGCTTCATGGCTGCCGCGAGGCCGATGAGCGCCCCCCTCGGAACCCGCCGGACATGGTCGGGCTCGTCCGGCAGGAGGTCCGCCACCACGAGCGCCATGAGCATCGTGTTGACCTGGCCGTAGCCCATCGTCGTACGGACCGGCTCCATGGCCAGCACGAGAGCGGCGGCGACCACGCCCAGGACAAGTCCCCGAGGGATGCGGATGCGTCTCAGGACGCTCAGGAGCGCTCCCGTGCCGATGACGGTCCAGATGACCTGCCACATCAGGTAGGGGCCGATGAGCAGCGGGGTCATGAGGATGGCGGCGATCGGCGGGTAGATGAACTTGAGGTTGTCGACCGGAGTGCTGGTCAGGTAGATGTCGCGGCCGTTGACCATATCGCGCACGGCGAGCCGGTAGACGCTGAGGTCGACGGTGTTCGGGCTGTACGGCCACAGGTGTCCGTTGGCGATGACGAGGGGCAGCAGCGCGAACGACACGACGAGCGCCGGCACCCACTCCGCCGCGGCCCTCGGGAGCCCGGCCCGAATGCGACTCAGGAGCCCGTTCATGCGGTCAGCTGCGCCCAGACGGCGTCTAGGTCGGTGCTGTCCCGACCCAGGAGGTTGTCGAGGCCGGACGCGTGGTGGTATCTGGGTACGAGGTGCACGTGCGCGTGCATGACCTCCTGTCCCGCCACCGCCCCCGCGCTCACGAGGACGTTGAGCCCGGCAGCGCCCAGCCTGTCCACGAGCAGCGGGACCACGGACTGCACGGCCGCCTGGACGTCGTTCCACATCGAGGGGTCGTCGACGATGCTCACCACGTGTCGCCGCGGGATCACCAGCGTGTGTCCCCGGTGCCATGGCTGGATGTCGAGGAATGCCAGGGCTGCGTCGTCTGCGTGGATCTGGCGGGACGGGACGGAGCCGTCGACGATGCCGCAGAACAGGCAGTCGTCGCTCATGACAGTGGTCCCCAGACGATGTTGTCGAAGCGCTCGCCTGCCGCGAGGTGCGCGAGCTGGCGGGCGATGAGCCGGTCGTAGCGTACGGGCGCCGAGTCGTTCGCCCCGCCCACGTGGGGCGCGATGGTCACGCCGGGCGCGTCCCAGAGGGGACTGTCCGCCGGGAGGGGCTCGGGCTCGACGACGTCGAGGGCGAACCGCAAGCGCCCGGCCTCGGCTACGACTGCGTCGGTGTCCATGATCCTGCCGCGGCCCACGTTGACGACGAGTGCGCCGTCATGGAGGAAGGACAGCGTGCGCGCGTCGAACGCGCCGATCGTGTCGTGAGTCGCCGGGGCGGTGATGAAGACGACGTCGGCCACCGGGAGCAGGTCGTGCAGGTCCGCGGCGGGATGGACCACCGGCTCCGTACGTGCCGAGCGGGCCACACGGACGACCTCCGCGGGGTCGAACCCTGCGACGCGGCGTTCCACCGCGGCCCCGATGTGACCGTAGCCGTAGATGAGGACCCGCTTGTCGGCCAGCGACGTGCCGAAGAACGGGCTCCACGTGTGCGTCTGCTGCTGTCGCGCGAACGTGTCGAGGCCTCGCAGGTTGGCGAGCGCCAGGGCGACGGCGAGCTCGGCGGTGCCCGCGTCGTGGACGCCGGCCGCGTTCGCGATCGAGACCCCCTCGCGAACCAGACCGAGCATGTGCTCGTACCCCGCGGAGCCCAGCTGCACCACACGCAGTGCGGGCTTGTCGAGACGCTCCAGATCACCCCAGATCTGGGTCGCGGTGAAGTTCGGCAGGGCGACGAGCTCGACCTCGTCGGCGCTGGCCTCCAGTCCTCGGACGTCGTCCAGCACGGTCAGGTCGACACCCTCGTGACGGCCCACACGGGCGTACGCCTCCTCGAGTGACGTGTACGGCACCCATGCCCTCATCGTCCGGCTCCTCCTGTCGTGACGGGCTGGAGCGTCCGGACCGGGTGGCCGGCCGCTCTCAGCGCCTCCTTCACCTCCGCGATCGACAGCGTCGCGTAGTGGAACACCGAGGCCGCGAGGACGGCATCGGCTCCCGCTGCCACGGCATCGACGAAGTGCTGTGCCGTGCCTGCGCCGCCGGATGCGATGAGGGGGACGTCCGCCACCTCGCGTACCGCCCTGATCATCTCGAGGTCGAAGCCGGCCGTCGTCCCGTCCGCGTCCATGGAGTTCAGCAGGATCTCCCCCACCCCTCGGTCCACCGCCTCCTTGACCCAGGCGAGCGCGTCGAGGCCCGCCGAGGTGCGGCCGCCGTGCGTGGTCACCCCGTAGCCCGAGGGCATCCTCTCTTCACGACGCGCGTCGACGGACAGCACGAGCACCTGGTTGCCGAAGCGGTGGGCGATCTCGTCGATGACGCCGGGACGACGGATGGCGCCCGTATTGATGCTCACCTTGTCGGCGCCGTGGCGAAGGAGCAGGTCGACGTCTTCGACGGATGCGATGCCGCCGCCGACCGTGAGCGGGATGAACACGGTCTCGGCCGTACGACGTACGACGTCGCGTGTGGTAGCACGCCCTTCGTGGGAGGCGGAGATGTCGAGGAAGGTCAGCTCGTCCGCCCCCTCGAGCCCGTACCGGCGGGCGAGCTCGACGGGATCGCCGGCGTCTCGCAGGTCGACGAAGTTGACACCTTTGACGACCCGGCCGTCGTGGACGTCCAGGCAGGGGATCACGCGGATTGCGACTGACACGCGAGCCAGCCTAGTGCCGCTCCCCGAGACGAGGGCCGTGCGTTCCGCCAGGGAGAAGTGTCCGGGCTCCCCGATAGATTGACGCCCATGCCCGCCGGTCTCGACGCCCGCTTCATCGCCCTCCCCCTCGATGCGCTCGCGGACGCCGCCCTCAGCAGGGCCCGGGCGCTGGGCGCGACGCACGCCGACGTCCGGGTCGAGCGAGTCCGTACCGCCGCCCACAGGCTGCGCGACGAGGCACTCGAGAGCAGCACCGACGTGACGGATCTGGGGATCGGTGTCCGCGTCGTCCACGACGGCGCCTGGGGCTTCGCGGCGGGGATCACGCTGACCTCCGACGCCGCCGCTGCCCTCGCGGACCAGGCCGTGGCCGCTGCCCGGATCAGCCGGCCGTTGACCTCGGTCCCCGTCGAGCTCGCCCCTGAGCCCGTCCACGTCGGCGAGTGGGTCTCGACGTTCCAGATGGACCCGTTCGACATCGAGGCCGCCGAACGGATCGCCCGCCTCGTCGAGCTGTCGCGACTCGCGTCGCGCCCCGGGGTCGACCACGTCACCGCGCGCCTGGACATGGTCGACGAGCACAAGCTCTACGCGGATCTCTCGGGAACCCGGACCGTCCAGCGCCGCGTCCGGGTGCTGCCGCAGGTCGAGGTGATGGCGACGAGGGACGGCTACCACTCGATGCGCACGACGAACCCGCCCGCCGGGCGAGGCTGGGAGTACGTCCTCGGCGACGGCTGGGACCTCGACGCCGAGGTGGCGCAGCTTCCGGACTGGCTGGCGGAGCAGAGAGCCGCGCCCTCGGTCAGGCCCGGCAGGTACGACCTGGTCGTCGAGCCCACGAACCTCTGGCTCACGATCCACGAGTCCGTCGCCCACGCGACCGAGCTGGACCGGGCTCTGGGCTACGAGGCCGCCTACGCCGGCACCTCCTTCGCCAGACCCGACACACTCGGGAGCCTGCAGTACGGGAGCCAGGTGATGACCGTCACCGGAGACCGGGTCGTGGAGAACGGCCTGGCGAGCTGCGGCTGGGACGACGAGGGCGTCGAGGCGCAGACCTTCGACATCATCCGGGACGGCACCCACGTGGGCTACCAGCTGAACCGGCAGATGGCGTACGAGCAGGGGCGGGGACGGTCGAACGGCTGCGCTTTCGCGGACTCCTCGGGACACATCCCCCTCCAGCGCATGCCCAACGTCTCGCTCCGGCCCGCCAGCGCCGACGTCACCGTCGACGACCTGGTGGGGCGCGTGGAGCACGGGCTGTACGTGGTGGGCGACAAGTCCTGGTCGATCGACATGCAGCGCTACAACTTCCAGTTCACGGCGCAGCGGTTCTACGCGATCGAGAACGGCCGGATCGCCGGCCAGGTCGCCGACGTCGCGTACCAGGCGACGACGACCGACTTCTGGCGCTCGATGGAGGCGGTGGGCGGTCCCGGGACGTACCGGCTCATGGGGGCGCTGGACTGCGGGAAGGGACAGCCCGGCCAGTCGGCGCCGGTGTCGCACGGCGCGCCCGCAGCCCTGTTCCGGTCGGTCAACGTGCTCAACACCGAGGATGAGGGGGCCCACGCATGATCGGCGACTGGATCGAGGCCGGCCTGGCCGCGGCCACCAGCGACGAGTGCGTGGTCATCGTCCGCGACTCCACCGAGGCGAACCTCCGCTGGGCCATCAACATGCTGACCACCAACGGGCAGATGCACCATCGGTCCGCGACCGTCGTAGCGATCAGGCGCGTCGACGGGATCGGCCACGCCGGCGTGGTGTCGGGGCCTGTCGCGTCCGAGGACGACCTGCTCGCTCTCGTGGGCCAGGCCTGTACGGCCTGCGCCAGCGCGCCCGCGAGCGACGACAGCGCACCGCTCCCCGAGCCCGTGGTGGACGCGGACTACGCGGAGGGCCCCGTCGCCACCTCGATCGACGTCTTCGCGTCGTTCGCGGAGGGTCTCGGCCGGGCCCTCGACACCTCGCGACGAGCCGGAACGGAGATGTTCGGCTACGCCGAGCACCACTCCTCGACCGTGTGGCTCGCCACCAGCACGGGCGCGCGGCGCCGAGCCGTGGAGCGCTCGGGAAAGGTGGAGCTCAACGCGAAGCACGCAGACCGCATCGGCTCAGCATGGGTGGGTCGCTCGACCGCAGAATTCACGGACGTCGACGCCGACGAGCTCGCCGCCGAGGTCACCCGTCGGCTTGCCTGGTGCGAGCACCGGGTCGAGCTTCCTGCGGGTCGCTACGAGACGATCCTGCCGCCGAGCGCGGTCGCCGACCTCATGATCCTCACCTACTGGTCGGCCAGCGGCCGCGACGCGGAGCAGGGCCGAACGGTCTTCGCGGGCGCCGAGCCAGGGACGACACGTGTGGGCGAGACCCTGTCCGAGCTGGCTCTGACGCTGTCCAGCGGCCCGGGCGTCCTGCCCGCACCCCCGTTCGCGATCGTCGAGGGCTCGGTCCCGGGACTTGCCTCTGTCTACGACAACGGGGCGCCGGCCGAGACGGTCTCCTGGCTCCGGGACGGGACGCTTGCCGCCCTCCCGTACACACGGGCTGGGGCGGCCGCCTCCGGCCGTTCGTATGCGTTCCCGAGCGAGAACCTCGTTCTCGACGCCGGATCCAGCGTCAGCCTCGACGAGATGGTCCGCTCGACGAAGCGTGGCCTGTTGCTGACCTGCCTGTGGTACATCCGGGAGGTCGACATCTCCTCGCTGCTCGTCACCGGTCTCACCCGCGACGGCGTCTACCTCATCGAGAACGGGGAGATCGTCGGCATGGTGAACAACTTCCGCTTCAACGAGTCACCCGTGGACCTGCTCCGGCGAGCCGTGGAGGTCTCGGCGACCGAGTCGACGCTGTGCCGCGAGTGGAACGACTGGTTCACCTTCACGTCGATGCCCGCGCTCCGCATTCCGGACTTCAACATGTCCACGGTGTCGAAGGCGTACTGAGCCCGACCGCCTCGCCCGAGGCTCCTAGCCGGTGAAGTCCTCGACCCAGTAGTACGTGCCATTGGCTGCCTGCGCGACACCCACGGAGATGCTTTTGAATTTCGCGTTGAGAATGTTGGCGCGGTGAGTCGGGGACGCCATCCAGCCTGCCGTCACTCCAGAAACGCTCGGGTAACCCGCGGCGATATTCTCGCCCGCCGTGCTCGTCCCGCCACAGGAGGTGAGGATCGTCATGAGGCTGTTGTGGACGAGCGAACCGGTCGACGCCATCTTCACGGCCCAGGTCGCCGGGACGCTGCAGGAGCGGTACGAGAGGGGAGCCAGACCCGCCGCGACACGCTGGGCGTTCGTGGCGGCGGCCACGGCGGACGCGAGGTCCTGGCGCGGCGTCACAGAGCTCTGGGTCACGGCAGGAGCCACCGCGGGCGCAGCCGGGGCAGCGGGGGCCGCCGAGGTCCTCGTCGTGGTGCGCGTCGTCGTCGCGGCCCTCGCCGCCTTCGTCGGGGCGCTCGGGACGGTCGCCTGGTGTAATGCCGGCTGAGCGGGAGACGCCGCCGCAGGTGGGGGGGTCTCGCTCGCTGTCGGGACGGGGGTGACACGGACGAGCGTGGTCGGCTTCGTGGGCAGT
The DNA here is from genome assembly GCA_021803025.1 of Actinomycetes bacterium. Classification (GTDB taxonomy): domain Bacteria; phylum Actinomycetota; class Actinomycetes; order Propionibacteriales; family Propionibacteriaceae; genus Fen-668. The sequence continues at coordinate 29,093 of JAJZQV010000023.1, forward strand.
CCCAGATCCTCGACGGCCGGGGGCCTGGCGGTGGAGACGATGTCCCGGAACCTCGCCACCGGTTCGGCCGCGACCGGTGCGGAGCTGCTCTCGGCCGAGTAGGCCGGACCGGCCGGAAGAGCAGCCGACGCCGCGATGATGGACAGTACTGCGATGCGCTTCACAAGATCGTGCGCGTTCATTGCATTCATCTCCGAATCGAGGGTGGTGACTTCCGCATCGCACTCTAAAGATCACTCGAGATAAAGCTGGGGACGATGAGGTCTCTCTCACGCCAGTCGACGCGGGCAGCGACCTGCACATTCCCAAAGAATGCAGAAATGTGAGAATGCTCTCAGAGGATGTGTAGGCCGCGCGGCTCGAGCCTCGCTCACTCCTCGAGCACGTCGACCACTCCGCGGCGCATGCCCACGGTGACCTCGCGGCACGTCGCACGGAGCGACCCCGGCCCGGCGGCGTCGGCGACCTGACCGGCCAGGTCTATGACCTGCCGCACCCAGCGGACGACGTCCCCGGCGGGCAGTCCGGAGAGCGCGAGGACGTCCGCCAGGTCTGATCCGCCGGCCCACGCGTGCGCGGCCTCGGCGAAGCCGATGTCCGGCTCTGGGCCCCGGTCGACCCGGTGGTCGCGCTCGACCATCCCGACGTCGCGCCAGACCGCCCGCAGGCGGACCTGCGCCGCCTCGCTCTGCCGGTCCGGCATCCTCACGGGCCGCCTGCCGTCCGTGGGCCGGGCACGGAATACGAGACTCGACAGGACCGCGGCGAGCTGTGGCGCCGACAGGTGGTCGAAGACGCCGTCGACGACGCACTGCGCGGTGACGAGGTCGAGCTCGCCGTAGATCCTGGCGAGCACCCGCCCGGAGTCGGTCACCGCCGCCCCCCGTTCGTCGAGGTACCCCAGCGAGGAGAGCACGCCGCAGATCCTGTCGAACGCGGTGGCGATCGTGTTGGAGCGCTCCTGGGACCGCTGCCTGGCCGTCGCGGCGTCCCTCTCAAGCCGCATCGCCTGCTCGGTGAGACGCGCGTGGTCCTCTCGGTCGGGGCAGCGGTGACACGGGTGGGCGCGCACCTTCTCCCGTACCGCCTCGATCTCCGCCATGACCTCGTCATCCGCACGCGTGCGTCGTCGCGGGTCGGGCAGGTCGACCTCGCCGAGCCGGGTGAGGAACGCTGCTGCGAGGTTTCGCCGCGACGCGGCGCTCTTCGCGTCGAAGTGCTTGGGAACGCGGACCCTGCCTGCGACGACAGGAGGCGTCGGGAAGTCACCGACGGAGAGAGACTTCAGCTGCCGGTTCTCCGTCATGACAAGGGGCGCGGGGCCCTCGGCTCCGGTCCCTCTGGGATCCACCACCGCCGCCCAACCCCGGTGCCGACCGGCGGGGACGGAGATGATGTCCCCGGGTCGAAGGGACGCGAGGACCGTGAGGGCCTCGGCGTGGTTGTCAGCCCTCCGGCCGCGCGCCGCCTCTGCCTCCAGGGACCGTACGGTCTCGCGGAGCCTCGCGTACTCGACGACGTCGCCCAGCTCGCACGACGCCTGCTCCAGGAGGCGGGCGGCCTCCGCCTCCGTGCGCCGGATCGAGCGCGATGCGGCGACGACGCCGCGGTCCGACTGGAACTGGGCGAAGCTCTGCTCGAGCACGGCACGTGCGCGGTCGCGGCCAACGGTGGAGACCAGGTTCACGGCCATGTTGTAGGTGGGGGCGAACGCGGACCTGAGCGGGTAGGTGCGCCGAGACGCGAGCCCGGCCACGGCCCGAGGGTCGAGCCCCGGCTGCCAGCAGACGACCGCATGGCCCTCGACGTCGATCCCACGACGCCCCGCGCGGCCTGTGAGCTGCGTGTACTCCCCCGGCGTGACGTCGGCGTGGGCCTCCCCATTGTACTTGACGAGCTTCTCCACCACGACCGTACGGGCGGGCATGTTGATGCCCAGAGCGAGCGTCTCGGTCGCGAAGACCACCTTGAGAAGCCCCTCCGCGAATGCCACCTCGACGGCCTCCTTGAGCGACGGGAGCAGCCCGGCGTGGTGGCTGGCGACACCGCGCTGGAACGCCATGAGCCAGCGGTCGTACCGCAGGGCGACGAGGTCCTCCTCCGAGAGCCCCCGCGTGTGCTCGTCGGCGATCTCGACAAGGCGGCGCCGGTTGGCGGCGCCGGTGAGCCGCACCCCGTCGGCCATGAGCTGGGAGACGGCGCTGTCGCACCCCTGCCTGCTGAACACGAAGACGATGGCGGGGAGCAGCCCCTCGCGGTCGAGCGCGGTGACCATCTGGGAGCGACGGGGGACGAGCGAGTGGCCGGACTCGGTCCACCGTACGTGGCTGCCCCCGCCGAACTGACCGGAGCCGTGGGTGTTCCTGACCTTGCCCTTGCCCGAGCGGCCACGGGGACGTCGAGCATCGTCCCGGAGCCTCGACTCCTGACGGGCCAGCGTGACGAGCTCGGGGTTCACGTCAGCCCTGCCTCCGGGCAGCGGCGTCGCCGTCGGTGCCTCGTGCGCGAACAGGTCGACCAGCCTCGTCCCCGCGAGCACGTGCTGGTACAGAGGCACCGGCCTCCGCTCGCTCACGACGACGTCCACGGCACCCCGCACCTCGCGGAGCCAGTCCCCGAACTCCTCGGCGTTGCTCACCGTCGCCGACAGCGCCACGACCTGGACGGACTCGGCCAACCCGAGGATGACCTCCTCCCACACCGGTCCGCGGAACCTGTCCGCGAGGTAGTGGACCTCGTCCATGACGACGAAGCCGAGGTTGCCCAGGGTCCGCGACGACGCGTAGATCATGTTCCGCAGCACCTCGGTCGTCATGACGACGACGTCGGCCTCCGAGTTGATGCTCACGTCCCCGGTGAGGAGCCCGATCCGGTCGCTCCCGTACGCGGACACGAGGTCGCGGTACTTCTGGTTCGACAGGGCCTTGATGGGCGTCGTGTAGAAGCACTTCCGGCCCCGGGCGAGCGCAAGGTGGACGGCGAACTCCCCCACGACCGTCTTGCCGGCGCCGGTCGGCGCGGCGACGAGGACGCCGGACCCGGCTTCCACGGAGGTGCACGCCTCGACCTGGTAGTCGTCGAGGTCGAACGTGTAGCGCTCGGCGAAGACGGCGAGCTCGGTGGTAGAGGAAGACATCGCTCGCCAGGCTACGCCACGGCTGGTCGCTCGCGCGCTCAGGTCCTGAGGGCGAGGGCGTGCGGCACGTACAGGGTCAGCGCACGAGGGACGGCTTCGAGGAGCAGCGGTACAGGTCCGAGCGCCTCGCCGTCCGCCATCCCGTACAGCCCGTCGCCGTCGATCGTCACGTGGGTGGCGCGGAGCCGCTCCACCGCCGGGTCGGACGCGAACTTGCCGGAGAACATCGCCGGCAGCAGCCTCAGCAGCGTGAGGCGGCTGACGGGGTGGATGATCGTCACGTCGAGGAGCCCGTCCGTCACCGAGTAGTCGGGCGCGATCCTCATCCCACCCCCGAACACCCCCGCGTTCGCGACGGCGATGAGCATCGCGGTCTGGGTGCGGGGCACCCCGTCCATGGTGATCCGGTAGCGCAGCGGCTCGAAGCGCGCGAGCTCCGCAAGGGCGCTGTACGCGTAGCCGAGCGAGCCCAGCGTGAAGGTCATCGCGTTCGTGCGACGGTTCACGCGCGCGTCGTAGCCGGTGGACACCACCGACCCGACGTAGCGCTGGGTGGCGCCGTCCGCGAGCTCGCCCGACACGCGGGTGAGGTCGATGGCCTGGGTGTGGCCGTCAGCGACGACCTTGGCGGCGGCGACAGCGGAGGCGGGGACGCCGACGCCCCGGCAGAAGTCGTTGCCCGTGCCGGCGGGAATGACCCCCAGCGGCACGCCGCTGCCCGCGGCCGCATTGAGCCCGAGGTGCATCATGCCGTCGCCGCCCATGACCACGAGGCAGTCGTGGCGCCCGTCGACCGGAGTCGTCCTGGCGGCCTCCACGGCGGCGATACAGCGAATCCGTGCCTCCTCGTACGAGGTGGCACGGACCACGTCGAGACGGGCGCTGGGCGCCCCCTTGAGAAGCTCCTGGACGACGCTGGGTAGAACGCGAACCGCCTTCCCCCGGCCGGCCGTCGGGTTGACGACCAGCGTCAGCGTCGGAGGCTGCATCAGTCGAGCGTGACGAGTACGCCGCCCTGAGCGGCGAGCTTCTTCTCCTTGGCCGCGTCGTGGCGTCGGCAGATGAACTCCGCGACCACGTACATGATGGCCATGGGAAGCGCGAGCGCCGTCATGGAGAAGGGGTCGGTCGACGGCGTGGCGATGGCTCCGAAGACGAAGCATCCGAAGATCGCGACGATGCGTGCCTTCCGGAGCTGCTGGCCCGTCAGCACGCCGGCCAGGTTGAGCATCACGAGGATGACCGGCAGGAGGAAGGAGACGCCGAACAGCAGCGTGAGCAGGAGCTCCAGCCCGAGGAACGAGTTGAGGTCGAGCTGGTTGATGATCCCCAGGCCCTGAGGCGTGAACTGCAGCATGACGCTGATGCCCTCAGGCAGGACCATGTAGCCGACCGCGCAGCCGAACAGGAAGAGCGGGATCGAGGACGACAGGAAGTTCCGCGCGTACCGCTTCTCGTTCTCGAGGAGCGCAGGCACGATGAACTTCCACAGCTGGTACAGCCAGATGGGACATGCCGCGAGCACTCCGGCGACCAAGGACACCTTGAGGGCCAGCATGAACGGCCCCGAGACGTCGCGGTTGACGACCTGCGTGGCCACCTCGGGGTTCCACGCCTTGAGCTGTCCAAGTGCGGCATCCCACGGCCACATCACGACGTTGAGGATGGGCCGGTAGAAGAACGCGGACAGCGACGAGGTGATGACGATCGCGACGGCTGAGACGATCACCCGGTAGCGCAGCTCGCGCAGGTGGTCGTACAGGGACATCGTGCCGTCCGGGGTCGACGGAGGAGGTTTCAACACCGTCCAGACCCGCCGTACCCCGCTGAGAGCGGACACGGTCACTTGTCCTTGCGGGTCTCCGGAGTCACGATCTCGGCATCCACGGGCTCTGAGACGTCCTCATCCGCCGGTACCTCCTTGGAAGCCTCGATGCCTGTGGGGGCCTTGACCTCTTCCTTGAACTCTCTGATGGCGCGTCCCGCGCCCTTGCCCATCCCCGCAAGCCGGGAGCCGCCGAACAGCAGCAGTGCGACAACGAGCAGGATGACCCACTCCATGCCGCCAGGGAGACCGGCGATCAACGCAGTCATGTAAGACTCCTTCAGTTCGAACGGGCCCATCCTAGGCCCGAGTTGCAAGATTCATGCCATGGCGCGGGCTGAGCACGCCGGTGGCCGGAGGGGCCCCGATCCTGCTCAGCTCGACCGCGATGTGCGAAGCCGTGACTCTCAGCGACCGAAGCTCGGCGTTGAGCTCCCGGAGAGCGCGCCAGAGGCGCCGGCCGAGCACGAACTGGACCGCAAGCGAGACGACGACGATCGCCGACCAGATCCAGATCCACACGGCCGCGACCCTACACCGACCCCTCTGGGCGAGGCATGTCGGCCGCACGAGACCACGCGTCGTGTCGGCTGACAGCCTCCCGCGCGGCGAGTACGGCCTCGTCCTGGGCCGCCAGGGGCTCGACGACCTCCGCCTCGCCTCCGAGTCTCAGCACGAGCTGGCGCAGCCACGAGGGGTCGAGGACCCGGAGCGTGACGAGGTCCCCGGAGGCGCTCACCGTGGGGTAGTACTCGGTCATCCAGCCGGCCGACTCCCGGACCCGCAGCGTCACCTCGGTCGCCGCCTCGGACAGCCAGCCGTCACGTGCCGGCGGCCTCCCGTGGTCGGACGCCTCCTCGCCGGTGGCCTCCACGGCGATGACGCGGTCGAGCCGGTAAGAACGCCAGCCGTCGCGGTCCACCGACCACGCCTCGAGGTAGGCGGAGCCGTCGCGGACCACGAGCGCTGCAGGGTCCACGACCGGCCGGGTGGTCTCGCCTCGCGACCCGCCCTCGTAGGTCAGCCTGACCTGCCGGCGGCCCTTCATCGCGTCCACGAGCGCCTGGCGTACCAGCTCGTCGCCCGTGACGATGGACACGACGGCCGGGGGACCTTCCTCCCACGACATCGTCGCCAGCTTCGCGCTGGCCGAGTCGATCGCCTCGTACGACTCCGGCGCAGCCACCTCCCGTACCGCCTGCAGCGCGAGCCGCAGCGTACCGACCTCGTGGGGCGCGAGGCGCAGGGGCTTCGACAGGATGTCCGCGTTGCTGAGGCGGATGACGCCCTGGCCCTCGACGGCGTCCATGTCGACCTCGATGAGGTCTCCCGGCATGCCGCCCGGCAGTCCGCACATGAACGCGACCCACAGGTCGGCCATGAGCTGCTTGGGCGTGAGGGAGAAGGCGGCGGCCGCCTCCGCGAGCGGGATTCCCGGGCGCGCCTGGAGGTACGGGATGAGCGCCAGGAGCCGGGCGACCTGGTCGGCGCTGGTGCTCATGGCCGCTCCGTCGACAGGGGCCGCGCCGCCACGGCACGGAGCCGCCTGAGGGTCGCGTCGCGGACCTCCTCCGGCCCGAGGACAATCACATCGGGTGCTGCCGCAGCAGCCTGGTCCGCGATCTCCTGCACCGACCCGTACGGGACGGCGTGGACGACGTAGCCCTCGGGTGCGGGCAGGTCCGCCTCCGTGCCACGGCGACGGAGCGCAGGGGCCGCGGTCCCCCGGATCCGCGGTGGG
>JAJZQV010000138.1 GCA_021803025.1 Actinomycetes bacterium
GGCCCGCTTGCAGGCAGTGGCGAAGCGCCCTATCCAGAGGTTTATGCCAACGCTTGCTGCCTTGCCAGATGCCGGTCCCCGGTACCTGGTCGCTTCGAGACCGCCGACGTAGTCCTGTGCCCAGGTCCCGAGGACGAGCGACACGGGAGGAAGGACGTGGGGGGCCACGCCCCGACGTCGGAAGATGAGGTGCACGAGGGCTCTGCCCGTCCGGCCGTTGCCGTCCACGAAGGGGTGGATCGTCTCGAACTGGGCGTGCGCGATGGCAGCCTGGGCGACAGGGGGAAGCGAGTCGTCGTTGGCGAAGGCGACGAGGTCGGCCATGAGGTCGGTGACGTACTCCGGGGGCGGGGGGACAAAGGCAGCAGCACAGGGGTTGTACTCACTGCCCCCGATCCAGTTCTGCTGCTCCCGGAACGTCCCGGCGTAGCGCTCCAATCGCGTCTTGGCGAGGAGACGCTGGTGGACATCGAGCACCAGTTCCACCGTGATCGGGTCTCCTGCATCGACGTGCTCGATGGCGAAGACCATGGCGTCGATGTTCCCGAGGACCTCGACGGCCGTGACGTCGGACGGGTCGTCGCCAAGACCTCTGGCGGCTTCTGCCCGCAGAAGTCGTCGTGCTCCGATCTCCAGTCCTTCGAGCCGAGACGAGGCGACGGACTCCGCACGCAGCAGGATGCGGGCGAGCGCCTCGGTATCGACGAGGCTCGTCGCCTCGGCATTGAGGCGAGCGATGGCAGCTTCGGCATCCGCGATGTCGGCCGCTACCTCGCCGTCGAAGCTGAACACACGTCCGACGAGCGGGTCGGGCACGTAGGCTTCGTACTCGCACCCGCGGTTGTCCTTGCGGGACGGGCCGGTGTAGTCGTTGATCCACTGGCGGCGGATAACCCGAGACATGGTTTCTCCTTAGATAGGGTTATCATACAACCCTAAATACAGCTCCGGAGTATTTAGGGTTGTGCTCCGCCTCCAGCCCCGTCCAGCAACCGCTCCAGGGCGACCTTGGGGATGAGGATGCGCCTGCCGATGCGGATGCATGGAATCTCGCCACGGGAGATGGCGTCGTAGGCAGTCGCCCGGGAGATGCCGAGCACGACGGCAGCCTCCTCGACGGTCGTGGTGAACCGCTGCGGTGGGCGCCTCAGGTCGTCGAGAGAGAGGCTGAACCGCGGCCGAAGGGACTCAGTGCCTGGTTCGGCCGCTATTGGACACGGTAAGTACCTAGTCAACCCTCTGGTGAGTTAGCGGATGCTCGCTGGGCGCAATCGCGGTCTTCGGGTCGGACGCCCAACTTGCGAGGAAGTCGAGCTGCTGCTGGGCGGGGCTGCCCGCTTCGGCCGTGTAGGCGATAACGGTCAGCCCCTGGCCAGGGAGTTCGAGGGCGTCTCCGGTCAGTTCGATCTCGCCGACGACGGGGTTGCGGAGGTGCTTTTGCGCGCTTCGATGGAAGCGCACGTCGTGACGCGCCCACCTAGTCGCGAAGGACGTGCTTCCGGTGGAGAGATCGCCTACGAGCCTGCTGAGACCTGCCTCGCGCGGACTTCTGCCGACCTCGATCCGGAGAGCCGAGACGATGTCGTCGGCAACCGCGTCCCACTCAACGAAGAAGTCGGCCGCCCGGGGGTCAAGAAACACGTACCGCGCGAGGTTGAAGGGGATGGTGTCCGCAGCCAGCACGCCGGAGTAGAGGGCGAGGCAGAGCCGATTGGCCGCGACGATGTCGAACCGGCCATTGCGGACGTAGGCGGGCGTGCCCGTCATCACGTCGAGGAGGCGGGCGATGCTTGGGCGTACGGCGGTACGGGTGGCGCCGTCGGAAGCGCGCCCCCCGGAGGGCTGTCCGGGTGCGGCGGTACGGGCGAGGTCGAACAGGTGAAGGCGCTCTGCCTCGTCGAGCTGAAGAGCGTCGGCGAGGGCGTGGAGGACCGACTCGGAGACCCCCCGTAGGCCACCACGCTCCAGCCGGGCGTAGTACTCGGTGCTTACCCCGGCAAGCATGGCAACCTCCTCCCGCTTGAGACCGGGAACCCGCCGGGTACGTCCGAAGCCCTGGATGCCGGCCTGCGCTGGCGTGATCCGAGCGCGCCTCGTCTTCAGGAAGTCAGCCGCCTCCGAGCTGTCTGGTGCCATGAACTCCACGATACGCGGACTCCGGTGCGTAAAGGACGTACTGGGAGTACGTGTATCAGCCGGGACTTCTCCCCCTTCGTCGGATTTGGTTTCATGGAGGAAAGGCACCTCACCGGAGAGTTCGATCCCATGACCCTGACTATTCCCATCACCCGGAGACGACCCCGAGCGGCACTGGTCGTCGCCATGCTCGGGTTCTTCGTCGTCGCCTTGGACGCACAGATCGTCAACGTGGCGCTGCCGACGATCAGTGACCACCTCGGTGGGGGCCTATCGGGGCTCCAGTGGATCGTGACGGGCTACACCCTGATGTTCTCGGCGCTCCAGCTCTTCTCGGGGACGCTATCTGATCGGGTCGGCGCGCGGCGGGCCTACGGCATCGGGATGGCGGTCTTCGCCCTCGCCTCCATCACCTGCGGTCTCGCACCCGCGCTTGGAGTGCTGATTGCCGGCAGGGTCGCGCAGGGCGTCGGCGCTGCCATGATCACGCCCACCTCCCTCGCGCTCATTCGCGAGGCATACGAGGACGCGACAGCTCGTGGCCGGGCCATCGCCTACTGGGCGCTCGGCGGTTCCGTGGCCGCTGCCGCTGGGCCGGTCGTGGGTGGGGCGTTGACGCAGATCGACTGGCGACTGATTTTCGACGTCAACCTCCCCGTCGCCGCCATCGCACTTCTAGTTCTGAGACACGTCTCACCGGCGCCGCGCCGTCCGTCCCGGTTCGACTGGACTGGTCAGGTCGCTGCGATCCTGGCGCTCGGCGGCCTGACGTTCGGCATCATCCAAGGCGGTGCGCTCGGCTTCAGCTCGGCAGCGGTGCTCGGGGCGTTTGTCCTGGCGCTCGTGGCGGGGACCGTGTTCATCGTCTCGCAAGCCCGCGGGCGCGATCCGATGGTTCCCCTCGACCTCTTCCGGTCGCGCACCACCTCCGCGGGGTTGAGCACGGCGTTCGTGACGATGGCATCCTTCTACGGCGTCGTGTTCGTCCAGAGCCTGTACTTCCAGCAGCAGCGTGGCCAGAGCGCCCTCGTCACGGGGCTGCTCTTTCTCCCCATGACCGCAATGGTGGCGGCGCTCAACCCGTTCGTTGCTCGCATTATGGAACGCATCGGCCTCCTGACGACGACGGTCGTCGGCATTGTCATCATGTTCGTTGGGCTCGTCGGCCTTTCGCTGCTGTCCCTCTCGGCGCCCGTGTGGGCGGTGTCCTTGCTGATGGTGCCCGTTGGCGTCGGTGGGTCCGTGACGGTGCCGCCGCTCACGGCGCTCATCATGAACGAGGCTCCGGCAGAACGGGCGGGGACGACCAGCGGTGTCCTCAACACCTCCCGGCAGATGGGCGGATCGCTCGGGGTCGCGGTGTTTGGTGCCGTGCTGGCGACCCAGGCGTCCTACATCGACGGAGCCAGGCTCGACTACAGAGTCGCGGCTCTGCTCCTTCTCCTAGTTGGCGGGCTGGTCCTGCGCCTGCGCGCCAACGCCCCATCGACAGCAGACCCTACGCCCAATGACCGACAGATGGTTCTCAGCTAAGAGGAGAATGAAGACGATGAATTACCTGACCCTCAACAACGGAGTGGAGATGCCCGCCCTCGGCTTCGGCGTCTTCCAGGTGACCGATCTCGCCGAGTGCGAGCGTGCCGTCGCTGGTGCGCTCGATGCCGGCTACCGCCTGATCGACACCGCAGCCTCGTACGGCAACGAGGAGGCGGTGGGTCGGGCTCTTGCGAGTAGCGAGGTAGACCGCACGGACCTGTTCATCACCACGAAGCTCTGGCTCGCCGACGCGGGCTACGAGCGCACGAAGGCGGCCTTCGCCCGCTCCCTCGACCGGCTCGGCCTGGACTACCTCGACCTGTACCTCATCCATCAGCCCTACGGTGACTACTACGGAGCCTGGCGTGCGATGGAAGAGCTGTACCGAGAGGAGCGGGTCCGGGCGATCGGCGTGAGCAACTTCTATCCGGATCGCCTCGTCGATCTCATCTGCAACAACGAGATCGTGCCGGCGGTCAACCAGATCGAGACGCATGTCTTCTTCCAGCGCTACGCCGACCAGGCCGTGATGGAGGCCAACAAGGTGCAGATGGAGTCCTGGGGGCCGTTCGCCGAGGGTCAAAGGGGCTTCTTCTCCAATCCCATCCTCGCCGGGATCGCCGAGGCCCACGAAAAGTCCATCGCTCAGGTCGCCCTACGCTGGTTGGTGCAGCGCCACATCATCGCCATCCCCAAGTCGGTGCGCGCTGACCGTATGGCAGAGAACATCGACGTGTTCGACTTCGAGCTGACCGACGAGGAAATGACACGGATCGCGACGCTCGACACCGGCTCCAGCCTCTTCTTCGATCACCGCGATCCTGAGCAGGTACGGCGACTCAACTCGTTGCAGCGGTCCACCTGAAGGGCCGGGCCAACTGGACCGCGCCCATTCTGACCAGGCGTCAGAAGGTCGGGCTCGGTGGGATTCTCTGCAACTGCCTTGCTACTGGACGGGGTTCTACGGGGCAGATTCTGACCCACTGGCAAGATTCGGCACGCCAGCTGAGCTGCCAATATGGACGGCGCCGCACCGGCAAGACAGCCAAGGCCGACTACAAGTGGGATGCAGATATGCAGTCGTATCCCGGGGCATATGACCGCTGGTCTCGGTTGCTACTGCCCAGCACCGTCCAGCAACCGCTCCAGGGCGACCCTGGGGATGAGGATGCGCCTGCCGATGCGGATGCAGGGAATCTCGCCGCGGGAGACGGCGTCGTAGGCGGTCGCCCGGGAGATGCCGAGCACGACTGCAGCCTCCTCGACAGTAATGGTGAGCCGCTGGACTGGCCGCTCCTCGATGACCGGCCCGACAGTCCGTCGCTCGACGTGCAGCTCGTCCCACTCGGCGACAGCGACGGCTTCGCTGAAGGCATCGGGGTGTGCGTTCCACCAGTCCAACTGGGTGACCGTGATGCGCCCGACGGTCTCGGCGCCAGCAAGCTCGGGAAGGTCGAGGTCGGTCTCGCGTACACGAGCCCAGTCTTATGCGCCAGAGGGCAGCCCGGTTCCGTTCCTCGATGGCATGCGAGTACACCCGGAGGGTGAGGGAGGGATCGGAATAGCCGAGGAAGTCGGCCACAGTCCGGATGTCCATGCCAGCGTGGATGAGCTGCGTTGCCGTGAAGTGGCAGAGGTCGTGGAGACGCACGTCGGGTGCTCCGACGGCGTCGCGCACCCGGATGAAGAACGACGTCACGTTGTCGGGTCGGAAGGGCGTCGTCGCCTCGACGTAGGGCGAGAAGACGAAGGCGTCGGGGGCGAGCGTTCCCCCGGCGTCGGTGATCCACTCCTCGACCCGCTTCCGGTGTGCCGTGAGGAGGGCGATGCCGACGGGGTCGAGAGCGACCTTCCGGGAGCGGTCGGTCTTGGTGCTCTTCTCGGCGAGTCCGCTCCGGGCCACGACGACAGAGCGGGCAACGTCGAGCACGCCAAGGTCGAGGTTCACGTCGGACCAGCGGAGCGCACACAGATCCCCTCGGCGCATCCCCGTGAGCGCAGCGAGCATGAGGAGCGGACCAAGACGGGGATCCCGCCGTTCTGCCTCTTCGATGACCCGCTGGACGACCTCCACCGCGGGAGCGGTGACCCGGCGATTCGACACCCGGGGAGGCTTCGCCCGCTCCGCGATGTTCTCCCGGAGCCATCCCCAGCGCACGGCCAGGTGGAGAGCAGCAGAGAGGATGGCATGCACGTTGCGGATGGTCTTGGGTGACTTCCCGGCGTCCTTCAGGGTGCCGTAGAGGTCGTCGAGATGCTTCGCCGTGAGCTGGTGGAGCTTGACCTTCCCGAGCCGGGGACGGATGGTCCCGTTGACCTGGGAGGAGTAGTTACGGACCGTCGTCGGGGAGAGGTCGAGGCGTTCGCACTCCTCAAGCCAGCGGTCGAGGAGCTGGCCGACCGTGACGCCCATGCCGTCGGTGCGGCCGGGGCCTGATGGTCCACGAGGTCCCGGAGGGCAGCGTCGGCTGCCCGGGCACCACCGTGAACGTCTTCGAGACCTGGTGGCGCTTGCCGGTCTCCGGGTCGTAGCCGAGCGAGACCCGTAGCCCCCAGACCCCTGGACGCAGCTCGCGCTTCGATCCACGCATATCGGCATCGTAGCGGTGGGATGTGACGGGATTGGTGAGATTCCGGTGGGACGCGATCCCGGGCAGCAGAAGGGCCGGTGCTCTCACACCGGCCCTGACCTGCACTTTCTCTGGTGGCGGGGGCAGGATTTGAACCTGCGACCTTCGGGTTATGAGCCCGACGAGCTACCAGACTGCTCCACCCCGCGGTGGACA
>JAJZQV010000139.1 GCA_021803025.1 Actinomycetes bacterium
CCGCCGCAGCAATGCGGGGTGGGACATGAGCCGCCAGGCTTCGTCGTAGATCACCCAGCGTTGCCCGCCGTTCGGGTCGAGGAGTGCGGACTCCATCCATGCCGACGAGCACGTCATCAACACCGAAATGAGCGTCGAGTTCTCGGTGACCCGCGAGAGATCGAGCGAGATCATCGGCAACGACGGATCGAACGCGACCGTCGAAGGCCCGTCGAACAACCCGGCCAGATCACCGGCCACGAGACGGCGCAGCGCGTGGCCGACGAGCCTGCCGTCCTCGGCCAACCTCCCGTCGGCATCCGCGCTCGGGGCGAGGATGTGATCGACGACCATCGGCAGGATCGGCACCTGGTTCTCCCGCACCGTCTGGGTCAGAGCGATGTCGATCGCGGTGTGCTCCAACGGCGACAACCCGCGCGCGAGCACCGTCTCCGCGAGCGCACCGATCAGATCACGCCGCCGGGCCGCGACGGTCGAGGCCCACTGCTCATCCGACAGGCCGCTCGGGCGGTGGCCTTCATCGAGCGGGTTCAGGCGCGTGTTGAGGCCGTGCCCGAGGACGATGGCTCTGCCGCCGACGGCGTTGGCGACGGCGGTGTGCTCGCCCTTCGGGTCGCCGGGCACGTACACGCGCCGCCCGAACGGCAGCGACCGCGTGTAGAGCGACTTGGCCAGCGACGACTTGCCGGAACCGACGATCCCAGCCAGCACCACATTGGGCGCGGTGATGATCCCGCGTGCGTAGAGCACCCACGGGTCGTAAACGAAGCTCCCGCCCGAGTACAGGTCTTGGCCGACGAACACGCCATCGGCACCGAGCCCGCCCTCGGCGACGAACGGGTACGCACCCGCCAGCGTCGCCGACGTGTCCTGATGCCGCGTCAGATGGAACCGGCCCGGCGTGCGCAGCCGCGCAGCGCCAGGCTCGCCGGCCCTCGGCAGATAGACCGTGGCGCGCCGCTCGGCACGCTCCTCCTCGGCCTTCGCCTTCGCGGCGGCAAGCGCTGTCCTTCGCTGCTCGGCGTGGAGCCGCGCCTCGGCCTTGCGGCGCTGCTTGCGGAGCCTCCGCCGCTCCTTCGACGGCGCCACCAAAACGGCAGTGTGCAGCCGCGCGCGATCCTCGCTCACCACACCAGCCCCCGCGCCTGCTTGACCGCCGCGATCTTCGCCGGCTCGAACCACGACCCATCCCGCTTCGCCGCAGGCAGCTCGGCCCGCTTCGGAGCGCCCGGCCACGAGTACGACACCAGCAGCTCCGGCCCACCCTGCACCGGAGCCGGTCCGACGGGCTCCGCATCCTGGAGCTCTGCCTCCGGTTCGGTGTAGCGGCGCAGGAGCGAGACGTAGCCGACGTGCGGGTTGACGACCAGTGCGTAGTCGCCCGAGAGCGCCACCCGGTCGTTGGTGCCCTCGCCCGGCTCGTCGTAGACGTACCCGTTCTCCAGCGCGGCCCGCGTGGTCTCGTCGCCGTAGTCCCACTGCGCGAGGAAATCCACCGCATCCACGTGTCCCAGCTCGTCGAGGATGCGCAACGGCCGGTCGGCCTCCTCGCCCTGGAGGAACACCACGCTGACCCACCTCGACGGCGCGGCCTCCTCGACGGCGGGCTCGGGGTGCCAGGCGATTCGCCCCGCAGCGATGAACCCCTCCGCGAGCCTGTCGTACGCCCGGTCGACGAGGTTCGCGGCCCGACGCAGCTCCTCCGCAGTGGCGAGCGCGTCTCGCACCCCGGCCTCGTGGTTGCCGGCGTCGTTGAAGGCATGCGCGGCCTCACGCTCGTGAACATCGGCGATCTGGTCGAGCGCCTGCCGCAGCGAGCGCATCCCCGAGGAGAGATCACCGATCACCCCATACATCTCGGCTGGCTGATCGAAACCCCGGCTCGCGTGGGCCAGCCCCCGCAAGGCTTCGGACGCCTCAGCAGCATCGGCAGTCGAATCGAAGAACGTGGGCATGGTGACCTCCTGGTGCCGTGTGACGAGGAGGTGCGCACCATCGGCCGGAAAATGTCGGTGGTGCGGCCTAGCGTTGTAGGTGACACGAGAGCAACCGAAGCAGGAGCACGACAGAGTGAGCGCAAGTCAGTACCGAGGACAGCTGGACCGCAAGCGCAAGCAGCGGATCGACGCGGATAGGAAGGCGGGTGAGTACCGGTCGAAGGAATCCTCGAAGCGTGCCGATGCCGCCAAGGCACGGCAGGCCGCCGCAAAGACCACGAGCAGTTCCACCCGCAGCAGCAAGTTGCGAGAAGCCGAGCACCGCGAGAAGGAAGCCGAGACTGCGGGCAAGGAGGCCAGCCGCTGGCAGACCCGGGCAGCCGGCTACGCGAAGGACGAAGCTGCGCTACAGACCAAGCTCGCGCGCGCTGAACAGTCGGAGGCCGATGCCGCCGAGCGACGCCGAAAGGGCGAGCAGCAGCGTGCCGACCGGCGGGCGGCGGCTGAACGTGCCCAGTTTGAATCGCGGATCAGCGGTGCCGAGGTAGCCGTCAGTCACGCGCTGCGTCATCTTCCGGCGCCCAAGCCGGAGAAGCTCCGAGTGCTCATGCTGGGCGCTTCGTCCGAAGGTGACCTCCGCGTTGGACGAGAGCAGAAGCGCATTCGGGCGGCCGTCGAGTCGGCTTTGCACCGTGACCAGATCGAACTCGATGTGCGGCCAGCAGCAACCACGGCTGATCTGCTGGACGGTATCACGAAGTTCCGCCCTCACGTCGTCCACTTCTCAGGCCACAGCAACGACGACCTGATCGTCTTTGAGGATGAAGCAGACGAATCCCACGAGGGAGTGATCGTGACGGCGCGGGCATTCGCTCGGGCGATCAGCGCAACCGACGATCCTCCGCTCCTCCTGCTGCTGAACTCCTGCCGCTCCGCAGCCCAGATCGACGACCTGGTGGCCCAAGTCGTGCCATTCGCTATCGGGATGGCGGACAGCATCGAAGACGCCGACGCGATCAACTACGCCGCGCAGTTCTACGCGGCAGTCGCGAACGGGCAGTCCATCAACTCTTCACATCTGTCGGGACAAGCTGCGCTCGAACTCGCGGGACTGGAAAGCGCCGACCTGCCCACCCTTGCCTGGGCACACGATGTCGATCCATCAACCACGATCCTCGTCAGCCCCGAAGCCTGATCTCAAACCCGTCGACAGAGCGGGAGCGCGGCGGCGGTGAACGCGGCGGCTTGCTGGCCGACGAGCAGTCGGGTCTCGCAGGAGGCTTGGATCGCGGCTTGCTCGATGGCGGCGACGGCGGCGTCGAGTTCTTCGATGGTGGGTGCGGAGACGGCGATGAGGCCGGTGTAGCGGAGGATGCCGTGGCCGGCGGTGAGGTCGGCTTCTTGTTGGAGCACGTCGTGGTACTCGGCGGTCTGGGAGGCGTCTTCGATCTGGCCGATCTTCGCGCGCTGGGCTTGGTCGGAGATGTGCTCGACCTTCTTCTTGCGGATGTCACGTGCGGCCTGGTCGGAGCGCATCGGGGTGCAGATCAGCGAGAACGACCGCTGGATGCCGGTGGACAGCAGCACCGGCGACAGGAACCCCGGATACACCAGCGACCTGGGCCACTCGCTGACCCAGAGCACCGCGTGGTGAGCTGAGTCGGTGCGCAGCCGTCCCCAGGTCTCGGTGACCGCAACCGGACCTGCGGTCGCGAGCGACTGGCCGAGCCTGCCGTGGCGTTCCAGTGTGGCGGCGATGGCAGGGTCGTAGGCGGAGCGCAGCATCACCGCGATCTGCCCTGGTGTTAGCCAGCCCGACGGCGAGAGGTCGGCGGAGCGGAGCGCGGCGACGAGGGTGTTCATTTCCTGGCGCAGCACGGCGGCGGCACCGCGTATCCCGCCGCCAGCGGTCCTGATCTGCCGAGCACTGGTCTTCATGTCCAGTGACAGCGAGAGCGTGGTGGCGTGGCGTTCGCCGGCGGGTCCGGCGCGGTCGATGAGTTCTGCGTAGGTGTCCGCTGCCCACGATCCGTCCGGGGTGCCGTGGGTGGCCCACCATTCGGCGAGTCCGGTGCCGGAGTCCGGGAGGGTGCGCTCCAAGACTTGCAGCGTCGCGATCCGCCCGGAACGGCAGACGGTGGCCAGGACGCGACCCCAGGAGCTGACGCGGCGTTCCTGTTCGCCGGGATCGAGGAGCACGAACGCGGGATGGGTGACCTCGCACACCACGGTCAACGTGGCGGCGTGGGGGTCGTGGATCATCCCGGCGCTGGTGTCGGGGTCGGTGTACTCGCGTAGTCGGGCCATGTCGCCGGGCAGGGCGAGGGTGCCGACGGGGCGGGGGACGACGATCCGTCGCCGGTAGAGCAGTTGTCCGCCGGTGGTGCGCCACAGCCACCAGCAGGCGATGGGTAGCCACTCCACGATGGGACGGCCTGCGATGGGTATCCAGGTCAGGGCTGCGGCAAGTACCCAGATGGGCGCGGTGTAGGCGAGGAGCATCCCGCCGCCGGCGTAGAACGCGCCGATGAGCGTGGCTCCGCCGATGGCAAGCGTGATGAGCTGGGTCAGCGACAGGCCGAGAAGGACACCACGGCGGGTGAGGCGGGAGAACTTCACCGGCACGAGTTCGCCCGCGGTCGGGTGGTCGTGGTTCGTGCTGCTCATCGTCTACTCCTTCGGTGGGCGTGGCGCGGGCGCAGGGGGCTGCTTCGGCGGCGGTGACGGGTCGGTGCTCGGCGGTCGTGGTGCCAGGCTCGACGGCGGTGCCGCAGGTGAGGCTGCGGGCGGTGGCGGTGTCTGCGCGGCGGCGTCGGCGGCGTGCTCGCCCTGGGCACCCAGCGCGGTTCCGGCCTTCGGCCCGGCGGTCGCGGCACCCTTGGCGACACTCGCTCCGATCACCACCCCTGCTGCCACGGGACCGGCTGCGGCTGCACTGCTCCCGCCTGCTGCTGCTCCACCACCGGCGGCGCCTCCGCCGCTCGCGGCGGGTGCCGGCGCTGGGGTCTTCGGCGGTGGCGGTGTGCTACTTCCTCCACCGGAGCCTCCGCCCGCGTTCCCGCCGCTGCTGGTTCCGTCGAGTACCTTCTTCGGGTCACCGCCACCTTGCGGCTTGGTCGGGACCGGGATTGGCCGGTTGAGTGCGCTCTTGGCGTCCTGCTCGGAGCCGATTGCGTGGTACATGTCGAACCCGACGAACGCGATGAACTTGTAGGTGAGATAGGGCGCGAATGCGGCCATCGCCATCAGCACGATCCCCGCGACGGGATCGCTGACCGAGGCGAGGTCAGCATCGATCGGTGCAGAGACCTGGGTGATCGCGACGAGGAACATCACGACGAGCACGAGCTTGGAACAGATCAGCGCGACGACGAACATCGCCCACTTCCCGATCCACCCCCGCGAGGCATCCCAGGATGCGCCGCTGAACGCAAGCGGCGCGAACACGACCGCCACCAGCAAGAGAGCTTTCCTGACGAGGAGGGACAGCCACACAATCGCGGCGGCGGTGATCGCAAGCCCGGCCATGAAGATCGTGATGATCGCACCGACGCCGGGAGCGGCGGTATTGATGCCGACCAGCCCTGCGGCGAGGAGGGCGATCTTGTCGCCCATCGACTCAGTGGTCTCGCCGGCTGCCTGCACGATCCCGATGCACAACTGATCGATCACTTCCAGCAGCAGCGCCGTGAGCGTGATGACCACGAACGACCCGAGGACCGACTTCGCCAGCCCCAGGGCGGCGCGGGTGAGGGCGGTGGGGTCGCGGCGGATCAGACCGGTAATGAGTTGGAGGCAGAAGAAGATCAGCATCACGAAGACCGCGATGCCGAACAGCAGGTTGTAGACGGCGATGTAGCCGGGCTTGGTGACATCCACCAGGGTCGTGGTGTCGAAGACCGACCAGACCGCCTCGAATAGCCACCCGGCGGCGGCGCCCATCGCCTGGGCGAGCCAGTCGAACGGGGCCGCGACCAGAGACGCGGCTCCTTCGCCGACGGCATCGCAGACCGAGGAGATCACGGGAACATCGCACACGCCCATCACGAACACCAGCACTCTCGACGACAGGGTGGGTCAGACGGACTGGCCGACGTTCCAGAAGAAGTTGATGAGCGTCACGCTCGCGCCGCAGATCACCGCCGCGCCGCAGGAGACGAGGACGCCGACCTTCCCGCGCGAGGCGAGGTGCGGGTTCGACGAGTTCGCGCCGAAGCCCCACACGATCGCGGACACGATCAGCGCGAGCACGCTGAGGATCAGGCCGATGGTCATCACCGCGCCGACGATGGTGCGCAGCTGGTTGATCCCCGGCAGGCCGTTGGTGTTGGGGTCGATGTTGATGTCCATCGGCACCAGCAGCGGCGCGGACATGACGTTGGCGAGCAGATCGAACACGGTAGGTCTCCTTGGCGACAGGCGGCCCGCCCACGGAATCGCAGACGGGGTACAC
>JAJZQV010000140.1 GCA_021803025.1 Actinomycetes bacterium
CGGCAACCTCGCGGCCTGGGGACGTCCGATGAGGGGGGCGCAGTTCCGGGTCACCCTGCCGCGCCGCCACGGCACCACCATCGCGTCGTCGCCGCTCCCGCTGGTACCCCGTGACCTTCCCCGGCGACGACCCGTGGCGAAGGCGATCGGGAAGTCGGGCACATGATCTCGCGGCGTGCTGCGCTGGGCCTGCTCGCGGCGATGGGCGCCGTGTCGGGATGCGCCACGCTCCCCACCTCGGGGGCCGTCGTGAGCGAGCCGCGACGCTCCCAGGCGGCGGACCCGGGAGGTGCGGCCATCGACCCCGACCCTCCCACCGCGGGTGCGAGCCCCTCGCTCATCATGGACGGCTTCCTCCACGCGATGGCGACGTACCAGCCCGGCTATCCGGCCGCACGCCAGTACCTCACGTCGGCCGCCAAGACGACGTGGCGTCCGGAGGCCGGCGTGCTCGTGTACGCCGACGGCACCGCGCCGACCGTCACGGCCGACAAGGTCACCATGGAGGTTCCGCTCGTCGGCACGCTCGGATCCGACGGTGCGTTCGACGTGGCGGGAGCGGGCATGTGGAGCCACGACTTCGGCATCGTGAAGGAGAACGGCGAGTGGCGGATCAGCCACCCGCAGTCGGGCATCCTCATCTCGCGGTATCTGTTCGCCTCGGGCTTCGTGCGGCACGACGTGTTCTTCCTCGACGCGACGAAGACGACGCTCGTCCCGGACGCGCGCTACCTGGCCCGCGGCAACCGGACGCCGAGCGCCGTGCTCAGGCTGCTCCTGGCCGGCCCTTCCCAGTGGCTCGCGCCGTCCGTCGTGACCGCCGTGCCGCCTGCGACCTCGATCCTCGGCAGCGTGGGGGAGTCGGGTGACGTCACGGTGCCCTTCTCCGCGGTGCCTGCGAACCCCGCCGACCGGTCCCTGATGTGCGCGCAGATCGCTGAGCTGCTCCGGCAGCTCCCGGACGTCACGGGGTTCAGGCTCACCGCCCAGGGGGCGGCGGTCGACATCCCGGAGCAGCGGCCGGACGGGTCGATCCCTTTGTCCATGGCCGACCGGTACGACCCGATCGCCACCCTCACGAGCCAGCTCTTCGCGATGAGCGCCGGGCATCTCGTCCGCGCACCGGACACCTTCGGCGGGACGGCCCGCGTCGTCAACGGCGACTTCGGGTCCCAGTCGTGGGACGCGAGCGCGCTCGCCGTGGGAGCCGACGGCATGGAGGCTGCCCTGCTGGTGGGGAACCAGCTCATCCGCGGGACGGTCGACGGCCAGGGTACGAAGTCGGTCC
The DNA here is from genome assembly GCA_021803025.1 of Actinomycetes bacterium. Classification (GTDB taxonomy): domain Bacteria; phylum Actinomycetota; class Actinomycetes; order Propionibacteriales; family Propionibacteriaceae; genus Fen-668. The sequence goes on from JAJZQV010000140.1 coordinate 1,289, forward strand.
TCACTCGCGAGGGCATGTTGCGGCCCCAGTTCAGTCGTGACGGCGGCCTGTGGACGGTGACGACGGCGGGGGAGGTGTGGCGTGTCGACGGAGACCGCGCCGCGCGCGTGCCGGCTCCCGGGCTCGCCGGCCGCACTGTCCTGGCGTTCCGGATCTCGCCGGACGGGCAGCGCATCGCGGTGGTCTCGCAGAGCAACGGCAACCGCGAGGTCGGCCTGGTCCGGATCGAGCGGGGTACAAGCTTCGTCGTGGACGGCTGGCGGCCCGTACCGCTGTTCCAGGAGTCCGGCCCCGTCGCCGGCACCGTCGACGTGGGGTGGAGCTCGGCGACCTCCCTCACGGTGCTCGCGGGTGTCGGACGGCCCGGGAACGTGGTGGACGTCGACATCGACGGCGTGGTGCTGCACGACGACGGCCGGTCGGAGTCCTGGTTGGCCTCGTCGCTCGCCGTGTCGCCGCGGGGGTCCCGCAAGGTCGTCGGAGACGCGACGGACTCCGCGATCTACCTGTACCAGGACAGCTTCCGCTGGTTCCGGCTGGCCGGGAAGCTCACCGTGCCGTCCTACCCGGGGTGATCCACAGGGTCGTCCTCCGTCCACAGGAGCCGGGCGACCTGACCAGAACGGCCCCGGAACGTACACGGTCAGGGAGTGACATGGGTGGACGTGGCCGCGGACCTGCTGCTGGGAGCGAGCTGCCCGGGGTGCGGCGTTCCGGGGTGGGGGATCTGTACGAGCTGCCGCACGTCGCTGTCGGCGGCTGCCCCGTTCGAGGTCGTCCGCAGCATCGCGTCGTTCCCAGCCGTGAGCTCCGCGATGGTGTACGAGGGCCCCGTACGACGGCTCATCGCCGCCCACAAGGAACGTCATGCACGGGGGGCGACACCGGCCCTCGCCGGGCTGCTCGCCGCGGCCGTGTCGCACAGACGGTCCGATGGTGCGCTCACGATCGTGCCCGTCCCCTCGACGCGGAGGGCGGTGCGGGAGCGAGGCTACGACTCGGTGCGCCTCATCGCCGACGCCGCAGCACGGACCCTGTGCCGAGAGGGCCGCTCCGTAGAGGTCGTACCGGCCCTGCGCCACGTACGCCGGCCGGCGGACCAGTCGTCCCTCGACACGACGGCCCGGTGGGCGAACCTGCACGGGGCCCTGGCCGGCGAGCGGGTGGACGGGCCGGTCGTGGTGGTCGACGATGTGTGTACGACCGGCGCGACCCTGTTGGAGGCGTGCCGCGCCTTACACGCGGCCGGGGTCGAGACGTGCGAGGCCGCGACGGTCAGTGCGACCGTGCTGCGCAGGAGCCGACCGTGACTGACACCTAGACTGCGATCTCACCCTTCTCGCCGGTGCGGATCCTGACGACCTCGTCGACTGTCGTGACCCAGATCTTCCCGTCCCCGATCTCACCCGTACGTGCGGCGTCGGCGATGACGGAGACGACCTCCTCGAAGTCGTGGTCGGCCACGAGGATCTCGACCTTGACCTTGAGGACGAAGTCGATGGTGAACTCCTCGCCGCGGTAGATCTCGCTGTGACCGTGCTGGCGGGCGTAGCCCGAGGCCTCGCTGATGGTCATTCCGCTGACGCCGTGCATGGCGAGGGCGAGCTGGACGTCGGCCAGCCTGTGGGGCTGGACGATGGCGGTGACGAGCTTCATGCCTTGACCTCCTCCGGCTTGGACGCCGGGATCACGAGACGCTGGTTGACACGGTACGAGGTGTAGCGGACGCTCGAGAGGTCGTAGCCGACCTCAGCGTGCTCGGCGAGGTCGATGCCGTCGAGCTCGGCCTGCGGGGCGACACGGATCTTCATGACCGCCTTGAGAACCAGGCCGATGATCGCCGTGACCACACCGGAGTACACGAGGACCGAGAACGCGCCCACCGCCTGCCGCCAGAGCTGGTCGAAGCCGCCGCCGTAGAACAGGCCGTTGACCGCGTTGGGCGCCTTGTCGCTGGCCAGGAAGCCGATGAGCAGAGTGCCCGTGAGGCCGCCGACGAGGTGGACGCCGACGACGTCGAGCGAGTCGTCGTAGCCGAACGTGAACTTGAGCCCCACGGCCATGGCGCACAGGGCACCCGCCGCGATGCCCACGACGATGGCACCCATCGGGGTGACCGCGGCACAGGCGGGGGTGATCGCGACCAGGCCGGCGACGACACCGGACGCGGCACCCAGCGAGGTGAAGTGACCGTCGCGGATGCGCTCGGTGACGAGCCAGGACAGCATGGCCGAGGAGGTGGCGACGAGCGTTGTGACCCACGCGTGGCTCGCGGTGCCGTTGGCGCCGAGCGCGGAGCCCGCGTTGAACCCGAACCAGCCGAACCACAGGAGGCCCGCACCCAGCATGACGAGCGTCATGTTGTGGGGACGCATCGGCTTGGACGCGAACCCGATGCGCGGCTTGAGGATGATCGCCATGACGAGCGCGGCGATGCCGGCGTTGATGTGGATGGCGGTACCACCCGCGAAGTCGATGGCCTTGACGGTGTTGGCGATCCAGCCGCCCTTCTCGGCGGCGGCGCCGTCGAACGCGAAGACCCAGTGCGCGGCGGGGAAGTAGACCAGCGTGCCCCACAGGATCGAGAAGATGATCCACGAGGCGATGGTCATGCGGTCGGCGACCGCTCCGGACACCAGGGCGACGGCGATGATCGCGAACGCTGACTGGAAGGCCACGAAGGCGAGGGCCGGGATGGTGCCGACCGTGGCGTCACCGAGAGCACCGTGGAGGCCGAGCATCGGCAGCGGGTTGCCGACGACGCCGCCGATCGAGTTCCCGAACGCGAGTCCGTACCCGTAGAGGACCCAGAGAACGCCGATAGTGCCCATCGTGACGAAGCTCATCATGATCATGTTGAGCGTGCTGTTCGCACGGACCATGCCGCCGTAGAACATGGCGAGGCCGGGGGTCATCAGAAGCACCAGGGCGGCGCTCGCGAGGACCCAGGCGGTGTCGCCTCCGGAGATCTCGAGAAGTGTCATGTCCGGAATCTTCAGGTGTGACGATTACGGGCCCCCGCGCTGTCTGTTACGGCCGTGTCACACCACGGCCGTTCGTGTAACGACTTGTCGCACGCGGATCGAACCCGCTCCGGTGCGTCTGCTGGGCAATCGGTGTGGAAACGCCCACGGTCCTGTTCCGTGCGCACTATCCGTACTAGCCTCGATTCATGGCACCACCGGTTCCACTCGGGTCTTCCCGACTCGAACCTCGGGGGTGCCGTTTGTGTCTCGTCGTCGAGGCTCGCTCAGCGGGTGCCAGATAGAGGAGGAACCATGGACGTCGTCGTCACGTCGCGTCGTTGCCAGCTCACGGATGCGTTCCGGGACCATGTCAGCGAGAAGCTGAACGCCCTGGAGAAGCTGAAAGAACGCATCATCCGTGCTGAGGTGATGGTCACCTGCACCGAGGCCAAGCGACAGCCCGACCAGGCGATACGCGTCGAGATCACGTTGCACGGCAAGGGCCCGGTGGTACGTGCCGAGGCATCCGCGGAGGACAAGATGGCAGCCTTCGAGCGCGCACTCGACCGGCTCAAGAGCCAGCTCCTGCGCGCCTCGGACCGCCGCAAGGTCCATCGGGGCCTGCGGGCCAGCACCCTCGTCAAGCAGGAGGAGCCGTCGACGGCAGTCCAGGAGGAGGAGAAGCCGGACGTACGCACGGTGGCAGGCCTCGAGGTGCAGGGTGACGGGCCCCTCGTGGTGCGCGAGAAGAAGTTCGCCTCGTCACCGCTCACGCTCGCGCAGGCCCTCGACGAGATGGAGCTCGTCGGGCACGACTTCTTCCTCTACCTGGACAAGGAGTCCAACCAGCCGAGCGTCGTCTACCGCCGCAAGGCGTACGACTACGGGGTGATCCACCTGGACGTGGCCGAGAGCGCCTGACCCGCGAGGGGCGTCCGGCTGAACCCCGGACGTCCTTTCGCCGCCTAGGATGTAGACCGACTCCGGGACTGCCCGGGGAGGAAGTAGGGACCTCGGGTGGCTTTGCTCGACAGGATGCTGCACATCGGCGAGGGCCGTCAGCTCAAGAAGCTCCAGGCCGTCGCCCGCCAGGTGAACTCCATCGAGGGCGACTACATCGCGATGTCGGACGAGGACCTGCGTGGCCAGACCGCGGAGCTGCGACAGCGCTACGACAACGGCGAGTCCCTCGACTCCCTCATGCCCGAGGCGTTCGCGACCGTTCGCGAGGCGTCGAGGCGGGTGCTCGACAAGCGCCACTTCGACGTCCAGATCATGGGCGGCGCGGCGCTCCACTGGTGCAACATCGCCGAGATGAAGACCGGCGAGGGCAAGACCCTCGTCGGCGTGCTCCCGTCCTACCTCAACGCCCTCACCGGCAAGGGCGTCCACATCGTCACGGTCAACGACTACCTGGCTCAGTTCCAGTCGGAGCAGATGGGCCGCATCCACCACTTCCTCGGGTTCGAGGTCGGCGCGATCCTCGCCCACATGGATCCCCCGTCACGGCGTGCGGCGTACGCCGCCGACATCACGTACGGCACGAACAACGAGTTCGGGTTCGACTACCTCCGCGACAACATGGCGCTCTCCTTGGAGGACTGCGTCCAGCGGGGCCACTACTACGCCATCGTCGACGAGGTGGACTCGATCCTCGTCGACGAGGCCCGTACACCGCTCATCATCTCGGGCCCGGCCGAGGACACCGTCCGCTGGTACCCGGAGTTCGCGCGGCTCGTCAAACGCCTCCAGCGCGACACGCACTACGAGGTCGACGAGAAGAAGCGGACCGTCGCCATCCTCGAGGAGGGGATCGCGGTCGTCGAGGACCGCCTCGGCATCGACAACCTGTACGAGTCGGAGAACACGCCCCTCATCTCGTACCTCAACAACGCCATCAAGGCCAAGGAGCTGTTCAAGCGCGACAAGGACTACGTCGTCATGGACGGCAACGTGCTCATCGTCGACGAGCACACCGGCCGTACCCTCGACGGCCGCC
>JAJZQV010000024.1 GCA_021803025.1 Actinomycetes bacterium
CCAGGCGCCGCCGATCTCAGCAATCGCGGCGAGGACGAACAGGGCGACGGACCGGGCGATGAGCATGTCCGTCAGCCTATTCAGGGATGCCGGTCGTGGCCCCGCACGAAGGTCGGGCCCGCGTGGCTTCCATCAGTCGATAGCCGCCACCAGGTCAGGCAAGCCGACGCCCTGTACCCGCGGTGTCCGGGGCGTGTTTCCGGCGGTGGCGCGCCGGGTCAGAGGTTGCTCTTGGCCGTCTTCAGCAACTCGGCGGGGTCCAGCCACATCGACGGGTAGTCCGCTTGCCAGCGCTCGACACCGGCGCTGTCCACGAGCACAAAGCCGTGACCGGGAAGGTTCGCGTGCATGCCCTTGCCGAGGACGTCGTACGCCTTGGAGACCGTCCCGTCGTCGAGAAGGTAGGGGGTCTTCACACCGAAGGTGTCGAGGTCGGGTTGGATCTCGGCCCGCGTGTTCATGACAATCGGCAAGACGACGATTCCTGCATCGGCGAAACCGGGGGTCTTCTCGATGGCGGCCATCTGCTGAGTGCAGGAACCGCAGCCGGCTCCCTCGTTGAAGTAGAGGATGACCGGCTTGCCTGTGAAGTCGGACAGCGACACGGTGGTACCGGCCGTGGTCGTGAGCGTGAACGCCGGAGCTTGCCCAGCCCTCGTGCTGTTCGTGGGCCGGGCGCTCCAGAGCCCGAAGCCGACCACGCCCGCGGCAACGACGGCGACGGCAGCTGTGATGACGCGCGTGATCAGGCGACGCTTCGCCTTCTTCGCCTTCTCCCGGGCGAGTTCCTCGCGGAGTCGCATGCGCTCGGCGAAGCGGGGGTTGGTCTTGGTGGTCATGGTCGGTTCCCGGGTACGTAGTGGTCAGTGTGTCTGTCGTCCAAGCTGTCTGTCTCGATCTCCGCGCCGGTCGTTGGGTTGGCGCCAGCCGTGTCTGGAGGCGCCGGTCGCCGACGATCACGCAGGGTGAACCAGATGAAGACTCCGGCAAGGCCGAGAAGGCCCAGCCCGAGGACGGGTTCGGGCACAGGGGCGAGCCAGGACAAGACCGACTTTGCGAACCGGGTCACGCCGTCGCCGGCTGCGTCCTGGAACCAGGTGGCGTTGCCGGTCATCGTGGCCGACCCCGCCAGCGAGATGACTCCGATCCCCATGGCGACGAAGGCTGTCGCCACGGCGATGTTGATCGTGTTGGTGTGCAGCACGTGTCCGGCCACGCGAACGGTCACGGGCCTGGCTCGGCCCCACCGTCGAGTCCCGAGGTGCGCCGCGTCCCACACCAGGGCCATGATCAGCAGCGGTATCACCATGCCGAACACGAACGCGACCCCGAGCACGATGCCGCCCACGGGGTTGCCGGACAGCGCTGACAGGGTCATCACACCGACGAGGACCGGGGCGCAGCAGCTCGAGGCGATGCCGGAGAAGACGCCGAGGCTGAAGAAGGTCGCCGAGTCGGCGCGGGTGGTATCCGGAGCCTTCAACGCGGACGGCATCGACCACATCGTGCCGGTCAGTGCGAGGACGCCGAGTCCGATCATGAGCAGGCCGCCGGCCCAGTACAGGGGCGCGTGGTACTTGGCGATCGCGCCGGCGATCAGGCTCGCCCCCAGAGTGATGGGGACCAGGACCAGCGCCAGGCCCGACGCGAAGACCAGCGTTAACGGCAGCAGCCGCCAGCGGTTGTTCTTGACTGCCGCCGCGAGGTAGGAGGGCGCCAGGAAGACGATGCAGCACGGCGCGAAGAGCGCGACCATGCCGGCGAAGAAGGCCGCCAGGACACTCCCCGTACCCAACAGCTCGGCGCTCATCAGCGGGTCCCGGTCCGCGTCAGAGCCCGGTCGAGCTTCCGGCGCGGAAGCCGTCCGACGCTGAACGGCTGCCCGTCAAGGAGGACGAGCGGGAACATGCTGGGACGATGAGTCGCCTGCAGCCCGGCGCCTTGCTCCGAGTCGACCGACACCACGGTGAGCTCCAGCTCCCCACGGTCGGCTCTCGCCGTGAGCTCGCCCCGCGCGTCTTCACAGAGGTGACAGCCGGACGTGACCAGCAGCGTGACCCTCGAGGAGGCTCCTGCCTCGGCCCGTGCGCTGGTGTGCGCGTCCAGAGAGGTGCTCACGACGAAAGGCTCGCGCCACCGGATGTCGAGAGCCGTCAACGCATCGTCAAGATTCAGTGTCCTTCGCCTGCCCCCGGGCATCCGCGACCCTGCTATCCCCGGGTCGTCAGCCGTTCTCCTCAGGCCACAGGCACCGCGACCCCCGCCGCTCCATGCGGCGACGACCGACGGCCCATCGACTCGGATGCTGCCGCTCAATGCCGATGTTCGCCATGGTTGGCCGGGTCGTCGCTGCTCGACCCCCGGTTCATCAAGGCCATCATGACGCCCATCATCAGCATGCAGCCCACGGCATAGAAGATCGAGCCTCCCCCAGCTCGTCCGGTCACCACCAGGAAGCCAACGACAAGCAGCATCGGGGCGCACATCAGCAGGTGTATCCAGTGGTGACCGCCGTGGTGACCCGCGTGCTGCCCCGGCGTCGTCGCGTTCACATTCTCGGGCTCGGGGCTGCGCCCGTGGACAGGATCGCTGGGGGGTGGGTAGTTGGTGAACCTCTCGGGCTCCCGTACGGAACTGGGGGTGTACTGGAGATTCGGATCCATGATCGCTCCTTGCTGGGTTTGAATGCTTCCCTCGAGGGTCGACCATGAACGTGGTCCCCCGAGGATTGAAGCGGTCAAGGTCTTGTCAAGGCTTCTGCCGGGGTGAGGTGCCTGGGGTCCCGCCGGCAGCGGAGTCCTCGGTTCAGCTCACGTAATGCAGACCGATCATCATCCCGGACTCGGCGTGATAGATGTTGTGGCAGTGGATCATCCAGTCGCCGGCGTTGTCGGCGTCCACGTCGATCGCCAGCTGTTCCATGGGTGCCAGCAGGACCGTGTCCTTGCGCAGCCCGGACGGCAACGCGAACGTATGGCCATGCATGTGCAGTGGGTGGGCCATCATCGTCATGTTCATCACATTGATCCGCAGGCGTTGCCCCGCTTTGACGGTCAACGGGGTGTTCTTCCCGAACGGTGCGCCGTTCATGCCCCACAGGTACGGCTGCATCGACCCCTCCAGCGTCAGCTGCACGGTGGCGTCGGGGGCCCGAGCCGGCAGCCTGGAAGAGGCTGCGGGCTGCAGCCGCGAGCCGATGAGCACGGGTCCGGCGAGCTCCGCCGGGCTGACGTCAGGGCCCGGGGCTGTTCCTGAAGAGGTACGGATCAGTCCCAGCGCCTGGCCTCCGGAGCTCTTGCCGAACGGCTTCGCCACCACCGGGAAGACGCCGTCCTTGAGCGTGACGACCACGTCGTAACGCTCGCCCATGCCGATATAGAAGGCCCCGACCTCCTGAGGGACCACGGCGTAGCCGTCGCTGTGGGTCACCGTCATCTGGTGCCCACCGACGGCGACGGTGAAGACCGTGTCGGAGGCGGCGTTGATGATCCGCAACCGGATCCTCTGGCCGGGCTTGGCGGTGAGCACGTCCGGTGCGGCGGGGACCTTCCCGTTGAGCAGGAAGTACGGGTAGGTCACATCCCCGGCATCGCCCCACGGCTGGGCGCCACCCATGCCGCCCATGCCGCCCATCCCGCCCATCCCGCCCATGCCGCCCTTGGGGGACGCGGACCCGCCCATCCCCACGAGCTGCTTGAGGACGTCGTCGGGGGTACGGCCTGTCCCATCCACCCAGTCGTCCAGCACGACGACCCATTCGGCGTCGTAGCCGCCCGGTTCACGGGGATCGTCGATCACCAGCGGCGCGTACAGGGCCCGGTCCAGCTGAACCCCGACATGCGGGTGGAAGAAGTACGTCCCGGGGTCGGGAACCGTGAACTGGTATGTGAACAACGAGCCAGGAGCGACCGGGTCCTGCGTTACGCCCGGCACGCCGTCGGATGGATTGTGGATCCGGATGCCGTGCCAATGGATGGTTGTGTCGGCCGGGAGCTGGTTGTCAACCGTGAGGCGGAGGAAGTCGCCCGCTGTGGCACGGATCAACGGTCCCGGCACGGTGTCTCCATACGCCCATGTCGCCACGGTCGGACCGCCGAGATCCAGAGTGGTCGGCTTGGCAACGAGGGTCTTCACCATGACTCTCTGCCCGGGTGAGGGTGTCGCCAGGGGTACGGGTCCATGTGCCTTGGATCCAAATCCTGAGACCGCGGTCGAAGAGCAGCCGCTGAGAGCGGCGGCACTCACTCCCAGTCCCCCCATGAGGATGGCTCGGCGGGAGAGATGGTGCATAGAGGATGCCTTTCGTTCAGTGGTGGAATGGTGACGATGGATGTCGGCGTGTCACGGCCTGCGAGCCGACGGACAGCCGTACGAACTCGTCGATGCTGATCTCGCCTCTGGACAGCCTGTCTTTGGGTGGGTCAGCGTCCTTCGAGTCGTCAGTATCCGCGGGGCTGTGAGTTTCCTCGCCCGACGAACAGCGTGCGTACCGCCAGGAAGGTCACGACCCAGAACGCCAAGGTCCCTAGGATCAACGCGACCCAGACGAGCCAGTCGGGAAGACCCGTCCCGCTCACGATAGCCCTCCTCCCAGGTCAGACGAGCCCCACAACGTCGACCCTGGCCCGAATGCATACGGACCCGGTCTCGTCTTCATTGAGGTTCGGTCAAGATGACGGTGTCACGCCTTACGGCAACGGGGGACGGTGACGTCGCGGGGCACACTGTGCAGGTGAGTACAGAAGGCTCCCAGGTGGCCGCGAGGATTCTGGTAGTGGACGACGAGGTCGCGCTGGCCGGGATGATCGCCTCGTACCTTTCGCGTGACGGCTACCAGACGCGACTGGCCCATACCGGGCCAGATGGTTTGGCTGCGGCGCTCGACTACAGACCCGACGTCGTCATCCTCGATCTCGGCCTGCCCGGGATGGACGGCGTCGAGGTCTGCCGCAAGATCCGCACCTTCAGCGACTGCTACATCATCATGGTCACCGCACGTCAGGACGAGCTCGACAAGCTGATCGGCCTGTCCGTCGGGGCCGACGACTACATCACCAAGCCGTTCAGCGCACGCGAGCTCGTGGCCCGGGTCCAGACCGTCCTGCGACGTCCCCGTACTTCCCTCGGGAGCACCGCACAGGCCGAAGAGCCCCCGCGGGTCTTCGGCGACCTCACGGTCGACACGGCGGGACGCGAGGTCCACGTCGCGGGAACGCTCGTCGACCTGACCCCGACCGAGTTCGACATCCTCGCGACCCTGACCTCGCGGCCCAAGCTCGCCTTCTCCCGGCAGCAGATCCTGGACCAGGTGTGGGGCGACGGCTGGGTGGGCGACGACCATGTCGTCGACGTCCACGTCGCCCACCTGCGCCAGAAGCTGGGCGATGACTCGGCCACACCACGCTACGTACGCACCGTGCGCGGTGTCGGCTACCGGATGGGGCCGGGATGAACCTCGTCCGGTGGGCGCGCGAGACTCTCGCGGGACGGCTCATGCTGGGTCAGATGATCGTCCTCCTGGCCAGTGTCCTGACCGCCGGCCTCATCGCGTCGATCGTGGGCCCAGAGATCTTCCACGCTCACTTGCTCCAGTCCGGGGCCAACGCCTCATCACCCGAGCTGGGCCACATCGAACTGGCCTATCGCGAAGCCAACGCCGTAGTGCTGGGTGTCGCGCTCCTCACGTCCCTGGTCTGCGCCGTCATCGTGATATGGCTGGTGAGCCGGCCCCTTCGCCGCTCCTTGAGCGAACTGACCGATGCCGCTCGAGAGCTGTCCCGCGGTCACTATTCTCGACGGGTCCGCGCGGTGGGAGGCGGCTCCGAGCTGGACACGTTCGCAGCTGCATTCAACTCGATGGCGACCCGGCTGGACGATGTCGAGGCGACTCGCCGCAGACTCCTGTCCGACCTGGCCCACGAGCTCCGAACCCCGATCGCGACCCTGACCATCTACCACGACGGTCTCTACGACGGCGTCACCGCCCTCAACGAGGACACCCGCCAGGCCCTCGGCGCGCAAACGGACCGGCTGGCCCGCCTCGCCGAAGACATCGACGATGTCTCTCGCGCAGAGGAGGGACGCCTCAGCCTCGACATACAGCCTCATCAGATCAAAGACCTGATCGGCGATGCTATCGACAGCATGCGAGCCGGGTACGCCGACAAGGGCGTAGGTCTCCTCTTCGATCGGTCGTCGGAGTCCGACTTGATGGTTGACGTCGACAGTGCCCGCCTTGGACAAGTCCTCGGCAACCTGCTGAGTAACGCTCTGCGCCACACCCCGCCCGGCGGAGACGTCACCCTCTCGGCACGTCGCACTCGTGATGAGGTCGCGATCTCCATCACTGACACGGGCGAAGGCATCCCGGCGACCCACCTGCCTCATGTATTCGAACGCTTCTACCGTGGAGACACTGCCCGCAACCGTGACCGCTCCGGCTCTGGCATCGGCCTCACCATCAGCAAAGCCATCATCGACGCCCACGGCGGCACGATCGCTGCCCACAGTGACGGCGCTGGCCAAGGCGCCACGTTCGAGATCCTGCTCCCCCAGACACACGACTCCTCACTGCGCCACTGACGCGAGCTTGCCCAGGAAGCTGCCCATGCGACCCTTCCCTCGGCCATGGATGGAGCGGTGGGAGCAAAGACCGGAGATGCTCGCCGACATCGACCGGCTCACCGTCCCAGAGGAGAGAGCTCGGCCAAGGTCTCGAGCAAGGGAGTCCGAACTCCAGTAGCAGAACGGTGGTGTGCACGCAACTGGCAACGGTCAACGAACTGCAAGAGTCGGTCCCCATTGGGGGGATCCGCAATCGTTCAGGTGACTTCCCACCACTTGTCAATGAAGATTCGGAGCAGAAATGTTGAGTCGTCGATCTGTCCTCATAGGCGCCGCAATGAGCGCCGCAGCTGTGGCGGGACTGTCCGCCTGCAGCGGTGATGCCCCTGCCGGCGGGAGCTCAGCCTCCAAGGAGGTCGTGCTGGGCATCCTTCAGGAGCCCAAGTCGTGGAACCCTGCGATCGCGCACGTCGGTCACCTGCTGCAGCCATACCAGTTCGTCTATGACTCCCTGCTGCTCCGGAAGTCCGACGGCACCCTCGCGCCCATGCTGGCGACGAGCTGGAAGTACACCGACGACGCCCAGACCGTCCTGGAGCTCACGCTCCGGACCGATGTCACCTTCTCCGACGGGGCGGCGTTCGACGCGACAGCCGCGAAGGCGAACCTCGACCACTTCAAGGTTGCCAACGGCCCGCAGGCCGCCATGCTCCAGAACTTCGAGTCGGCCACAGCGGTCGACGCCAAGACGCTGCGGATCAAGCTCAAGATCGCCGACCCGGCGTTCGAGTACTACCTGAGCCAGGCAGCCGGGCTCATGGGCTCTCCGGCCGCCATCACCGGCAAGGACATCGACCTCATGCCGGTCGGCTCAGGCCCCTACATCATGGTCAAGGACCAGTCCGTCAAGGGGTCGCAGTACGTCTTCACGCCGCGGAAGGGCTACTGGAACCCCAGCCTCCAGAAGTTCACGATGGTGACGCTCAAGCTGCTGGCCGACCTCACGGCCCGGGTGAACGCGGTGACGACCGGTCAGGTCGACGCGACGCTCCTCGACGCCACCACCGCCCAGCAGGCGAATGCTGCCGGGCTCAAGGAGCTGTCCTGGCCCGTCGACTGGCAGGGGCTCCTCCTCTTCGACCGCGACGGCAAGGTGGCCCCGCCGCTCAAGGATGTCCGTGTCCGACAGGCCATCAACTACGCACTCAACAGGGACGCCCTCCTCAAGAACGTGGCCATGGGCGCCGGAACAGTGACCTCTCAGGTCTTCGGCCCGGAGTCGGGATCCTTCCTTCCCGAGCTGGAGTCGCGCTACGCCTACGACCCGGCCAAGGCCAAGCAGCTGCTGTCCGACGCGGGCTACGCGTCCGGCTTCGATCTCACGTTGCCTCTGCCGCCCGGCATCGAGACTCTTCTCAACTACGTCAAGCAGCAGCTCGGCGACGTGGGCATCCGGGTGAACCTCGTCGCGGTGCCGATCGCCGACTACCAGTCGACGCTCGGCAAGGGCACGTACGCCGCCGCCTGGTTCAGCCTCTTCCAGGGCCCGACCTGGGTCGCCTGCAACCAGCTGATCGTGCCCAGCACGCTCTACAACCCCTTCAAGTCGACGACGCCCGAGCTGAAAGCACTCCTCGACGCCACCCAGGCGGCCGGCGCCCAGGTGGGCGAGAAGGGCAAGGCGGTCAACACCTACGTCACGGAGAACGCCTGGTTCGCACCGTTCTACCGGGTCAACCAGATCTACTTCTACGACTCCAAGAAGCTGAAGGTCACCCCGCAGGTCCAGATGGCCGTGCCGACCCCCTACGACTACGAGCCGGCTTCCTGACAGGCGACAGGGCGTGGGGCGGGTCTCAGTCTCCCGGCTCGTCCGTACGAGCTGACCCCGTCCCGCGCCGACCAAGGAGCACCACATGTTGCAGTTCATCGCGAAACGGCTCGTTGCCGGAGTCGTCGCACTGTTCGTCGTCGCCTGCCTCACCTTCGTGCTGCTCTACAGCACGAGCGGCGACGTCGCCCGGAACATCATGGGCGACCAGGCGTCCGCGGCGTCCGTCGCTGCCAAGGCGCACGAGCTCGGCCTCGACCAGCCGCTGATGTCACGGCTCTCTTCATGGCTGTGGCAGGCCACCCACCTGCAGTTCGGTACCTCGTGGTTCACCAGCCAGCCGGTGTTCACGGCGATCGCGAACCGCTTGCCCCTGACGCTGACCATGGTCTGTGTCGCGATCCTGCTGATCGGGGTCGTCGCCACCTTCCTCGGGGTGACGGCGGCAGTGAAGCGGGGCGCAGCCGACCGCGCCGTCCAGATCATGGCTGTCCTCGCGGCATCGCTGCCCGGCTACATTGTCGGGATCGTGCTCGTGCTGGTGTTCGCCATCCAGCTGAGGTGGTTCCCTGCGATCTCGCGCATCGGACCTCGGTCGGGGGCTGCTGTGTGGGTCGCCTCGCTCACGCTGCCCGTCGTCGCCCTCATGCTCAACGGGATCGCGGGAGCAGCGCAGCAGATCCGCAGCGCCTTCATCAAGCAGCTCGAGCAGGACTACGTACGGACGTTGCGCTCCCGGGGGATCCCCGAGCGGGAGATCCTGTTCCGCCACGTCCTCCGGGCCGCCGCTCCGGCGGGGCTCACCGTGCTGAGTCTCCAGTTCATCTCGCTGCTCGGCGGGGTCGTCATCATCGAGTCGATCTTCGCTCTGCCCGGCCTTGGGAGCCTCGCCGTCAGCGCGACGACGCAGGGCGACCTTCCCTTGGTCATGGGCGTCGTCATCTACACCGTTGCCATCGTCGTCGTGGTCAATCTCCTGGTCGACGTCGCCAACGGATGGCTCAACCCGAAGGTGCGTGTCTCATGAGTGCTGTCGTCGACGACGTCTCGGCACAGGCCGAGCCGGGCGGACTGGGGGGAGCCGTCAAGCGACCCGGTGTCGCGGGTCGCCTCTTCCGCAACCCGATGGGTACGGCCTCGGTCCTGCTGCTGGCCGTCATCGTCCTCTCCGCCGTGCTGGCCGGGGTGCTTGCCCCGCACGACCCGGCCCGCGCCACGGACAACGTGCTCACCGGCCCGACCGCCCTGAACCTCCTCGGCACCGACTCGAACGGCCGTGACATCCTCTCCAGGTTGCTCTTCGGGGCCCGCGGGACCCTCATGTCGGCGGCCATCGCGGCCGTTGTCGCCATCCTCATCGGTTTGCCTGCCGGACTGCTCGCGGGTTACTACGGCAAGTGGTTCGACGGGCTGTCGAGCTGGGCCACCAACATCCTCATGGCCCTCCCCGGCATGATCGTGCTCTTGGCCGTGCGCGCTGCGGTGGGCCCGAACATCTACCTGACGATGGTGATCTTCGGTGTCCTCATGTCGCCGGGCTTCTTCCGCCTCGTGCGGACGGCGACCCAGTCCGTACGTAATGAGCTGTACGTCGATGCCGCCAGGGTCGCCGGGTTGTCCGACCTGTCCATCATGGGGCGTCACATCCTCGGCGTCGTTCGAGCACCGGTCATCATCCAGGCGGCCATGGTCAGCGGTATCGCGATCTCGTTCCAGTCGTCCCTCGAGTTCCTCGGCCTGGGCGACCCGAGCGCTGCCACCTGGGGCGTGATGGTCAACGACGGGTTCCGCAACATCTACCGCCAGCCGCTCGCCCTGCTGTGGCCGACCCTGGCCATCTCGCTGACCATCGGATCCTTCGTGCTCCTGGCCAACGCCCTCAGGGATGCTCTCGAGGACCACGTCAATGTCAAGGAGAAGACGTCCGCGTCACGACGGCCCGCCACGGTGGCGGCCGTGCCGGCGACGGTGGCGGCCGAGCCCGTCGACGCCCACCTCTGCGAGGTCAGGGACCTCCGGATCGAGTACCCACAACCCGGTGGCGAACGCAAGACCGTGGTGGACGGGGCGTCCTGGTACGTCGATCGTGACGAGGTGCTCGGCATCGTGGGCGAGTCGGGATCGGGCAAGTCGCAGACGGCGTTCGCCGTGCTCGGCCTGCTGCCCGACAACGCTCTCGTCACGAGCGGTCAGATCCTCTTCGAGGGGAAGCGGACCATCGACACAGCCAGCCGACGCATCGACCAGAGCGCGCTCACCGGGCTGCGTGGTCGACGGATCTCGTACATCCCCCAGGAGCCGATGAGCAACCTCGACCCCTCGTTCACGATCGGGTCGCAGCTTGTCCGGCCGATGACCCGCATCCTCGGGATCTCGAAGTCAGAGGCGGTGACCAAAGCTCTCGACCTGCTGTCCGCTGTGGGGATCCCGAACCCGAAACGGACGTTCTCCGCCTATCCCCACCAGGTCTCGGGAGGCATGGCCCAGCGCGTTCTCATCGCTGGCGCAATCTCCTGCGACCCGGACCTGATCATCGCCGACGAGCCGACAACCGCTCTTGACGTGACCGTGCAGGCTGAGGTTCTCGATGTGATCCGGGATCTCCAGACTGAGCTCCATCAAGGGATCATCCTCGTGACACACAACTTCGGCGTGGTCGCGGACATCTGCGACCGCGTGGCCGTCATGCAGAACGGCCGGATCGTCGAGCAGGGCGACGTCCGGACGATCCTGCGACATCCCGCACACGAGTACACGCAGATGCTGCTGCAGTCGATGCTCGTCGGGAAGCCGCCGCTGACCCGGTTGATGTCCGACTCCGCCACAGGAGGCATGAAGTGAACGCCCATGGTTCAGAAGACCCGGCCGAGGTTCTCGACGACATCGTCGGCCACATCCCTCCTGTGTCCGCAACGCCGGCGCGCGGCAAGCATCTGCTCGACATCGTCGACCTTCGAGTCGCCTACCCTACAAAGGGCTTCCTGTCCCGGCCCGTCGAAGTCCTGCACGGGGTCTCCGTCGCGGTGGAGGAGGGCCGCACCATGGGCCTGGTCGGCGAATCCGGTTCTGGTAAGACCACGCTGGGGCGCGCGGTGCTGGGGCTCGCCCCGGTGACCGGGGGCAGCATCACCTTCGACGGGCACGAGATAGCACACGCAAGCCGGTCCGAGCGCCGCAAGATGGCAGCCGACATCCAGGTGGTGTTCCAGGACCCGTACACCTCACTGAACCCGTCGATGACGATCGGCGACATCCTGTCGGAGCCCCTCGGCAGCCAGGGAATCTCCGGCGCCGAAGCGCGAAAGCGCGTGAGGAACCTCCTCGACCGGGTGAAGCTGCCGGTGGACTCGATGGACCGGCTACCCCGGGAGTTCTCAGGCGGCCAGCGTCAACGCGTGGCCATCGCCAGAGCCCTCGCGCTGGAGCCGCGGCTCATCGTGTGCGACGAACCGGTGTCGGCGCTCGACCTGTCGACCCAGGCACGCGTGCTCGACCTGCTGCTCGAGATCCAGGAGCAGACAGGAGTCTCGTACCTGTTCGTCTCCCACGACCTCGACGTCATCCGGCACGTCAGCCATCGGGTCGCGGTGATGTACAAGGGCGAGATCGTGGAGCAGGGCTTGTCAGGCAAGGTCACCGAGTCTCCTGACCATCCCTACACTCGCCGACTCATGTTGGCCTCGCCGGTCCCCGACCCCGACCAGCAGGCGAAGCGGCGAGAGGAACGCCGTGCGTTTGCCGCGAAAGTGGCATCGCAGCTCGGCGAACCGGCCGCCTGACGCTCACTTCACCGTGCGGCCTGCGCTCTCGAGGTACCTGACAATCCCGCAGGTGCGATTCGAGACCAGTGACAATGTGCCATTGATTGCCAGGTGCGCTTCCCCGCCCTTCAATTGGGATATTGCGGAGCCACCGGGAACCGTGAAAGCAGGCGGGTATCCCCGTCCCAGCGGAGCGGGCGTCAGCTCCCCAGCGCAGTTGAATTTCGGAAAGTCATGTGGCTGCCGCAGAATCGCCCTCCCCGGCAACTGACAACGCACGGCAATCCTTTGCACACAGACCCTATAGCGAGTGGACTGAACAGTAATTCGCGCCAGAGGAGGCCGCCGTGAGCCGTACGCAAGACCGGGTCGAGACAGCTGGCGATATCGTCGCCGAACTGACCGCCTTCCGTCCGAATGGCGGCTATTTCATCGGGGTCGACTCGGACGGCTGCGTCTTCGACGCGATGGAGATCAAGCACAAGGAGTGCTTCATCCCGGCGACCATCAAGTGCTGGCACCTCCAGGCCGCCTCGTCGTTGGTCCGTGAGACGGCCGAGTTCGTCAACCTCTACTCGGATGGGCGAGGCCTCAACCGCTGGCTCGCGCTGATCAGGGTATTCGCACTGTTGCGAGCTCGCCCCGAGGTCCAGAAGCGCGGCGTCAAGGTGCCCACAGGCGCAGCCCTGTCCGATTTCGTGGCCTCGGGGGCTCCGCTGAGCGCCGCCGGGCTGCGGCAATACGCCGCGCTGCACCCCAGTCCTGAGCTGGAGACCGCGCTGAGCTGGACCGACGAGGTCGACGAGCGCATCGCGGACATGGTGCACGACGTGCCCCCCTTCGATGGTGTTCGAGAAGGTCTCGCAGCCGCATCCCTCCGCGCCGACCTCATGGTCGTCTCGGCGACTCCCCAAGAGGCCCTCGTCCGAGAGTGGACGGAGCACAACCTGATCGGCTACATGGACCTCATCGCCGGTCAGGAGGCGGGCACCAAGAAGCGTCACCTCGAGCTCGCGGCCAAGGGTAAGTACGACGCCGACCACATCCTGCTGATCGGGGATGCACCAGCCGACCGCGACACCGCGGCTGCCGAAGGCGTGCTGTTCTACCCGATCAACCCGGGCGACGAGGCCCAGTCGTGGCGCCGTTTCCACGACGAGGCGCTCGACCGCTTCCTGACAGGCCGCTACGCCGGCGCCTACGAGGACGCTCTCATCGCCGAGTTCACCTCGCTGCTGCCCCACACGCCGTCCTGGCGGATCTGAAGTCACAGAAGGATCTGAAGGAGAATCCCATGCCACGTACAGTCGACCTCCGCGCCCTCCCCTACCGTCTCGACGACGACGGCGTCTCCTGGGTCGAGGAGACCCTCGCAGGGCTCACCCTCGAGCAGAAGGTGGGCCAGCTGTTCGTCAACCTGTTCCACTTCGGGCAGGACACGTTCAGCGGCAACGTCGGCAGCAACGCCGAGATCCTCGACAGGTACAGGATCGGCGGCGCCCGGTACCATGGCGGCTCGGCTGCCGAGGTTCAGGGCCTGATCAACTCGCTGCAGGCCGCGTCGCGGATCCCGCTCCTGGTCGCGGCGAACTGCGAGTCCGGCGGCAACGGGGCGTCCAACGACGGGACCTACATCGCCACGGGAGCCCAGTGCGAGGCATCGGGCGGTGAGGAGGTCCCGTACCGGACCGGGCTCGTCTCCGGTCGCGAAGCCGGAGCGCTCGGCGTCAACGTGATCTTCGCCCCGATCGTCGACATCCTCACGAACTGGCGGAACACGATTGTCAACACCCGTGCGCACGGCACGACCGCCTCGGACGTGATCCGGTCCACGGGCGCGAAGGCGCGCGGCATCCGCGACGCGAACCAGGACATCGCGGTCTGCATCAAGCACTTCCCCGGCGACGGCTCCGAGGAGCGCGACCAGCACCTCGTGCTCGGCGTCAACGAGCTCAGCCCTGGGGACTGGGACGCGTCGTACGGCCAGGTGTACCGCCACCACATCGACGCCGGCGTCGAGATGATCATGGCCGGCCACATCGCGCTGCCCGCGTACTCCAAGAAGCTCGACCCCAGCCTCGCCGACCGCGACATCATGCCCGCGACCCTGGCACCCGAGCTGCTCCAGGACCTGCTCAAGACCCAGCTCGGCTTCAACGGCGTCGTCATCACCGATGCAAGCCACATGCTCGGCATGACGAGCGCCATGCGCCGCCAGGACTACGTCCCCCGCGCGATCGCGTCCGGCTGCGACATGTTCCTGTTCTTCAACGACACAGCCGAGGACTTCGGCTTCATGGTCGACGGGGTGAGGAACGGCGTCATCACCGCGGAGCGCCTCGACGACGCCGTACGGCGCGTGCTGGGCCTCAAGGCCAAGCTCGGGCTCCCGGCGAAACAGGTCGCCGGGACCCTGCAGCGCACGCCCGACGACCTCGCGGTCATCGGCTGCGAGGAACACCTGCGCTGGCAGGCCGAGGCGGCGGACGCCTCGATCACGCTCGTCAAGAACACCCTCGACCAGCTCCCGATCAGGCCCGAGACGCACCGGCGGATCCGGCTGTACTACCTCGACACCGAGGGCGGCGGCATCTACGAGTCGAGCCCCGTGGCCCGCGACACGATCGTGGCCGAGCTCGAGAACAGGGGCTTCGAGGTCACCCTCAACGACGGCAGCAGCCGGGTCAAAGGCCCCACCCTGGCGTACCGCAACGAGGTGGACGCCGCGATCGTGGTCGCCAACATCGTCGGCTACGCGGCCGAGAACAACTACCGGATCCGCTGGAAGACGCCCATGAGCACCGACTGCCCCTGGTACGTCCACGAGGTGCCGACCGTCATGGTCAGCCTCAACTTCACCACCCACCTCCACGACGCGACCATGGTCAAGGCCTACATCAACGCCTACAACGACAACCCCCAGACCATCCGCCTCGTCATCGACAAGCTCATGGGCGACTCCGAGTTCCGCGGCCAGTACAACGACCTCGTCTGGACCGAGAAGTGGCAGGCAAAGCTCTGAGATCGTGACGGTTCCGGCGTTCGAGCGCGAGTTCCCGTTCCTCACCGTACGCGGACGCGGACGAGGTGGCCCAGCTCCTCGACGGGACCGAGGTCGCGAGAGCTGATGTCGGGGTGGCGACACCGAAGCTGGCGCTGGAGACAGTGCTCACGCCCGGGCGAGCTCACTGCCGTCGGACCCCTCCTGTTCCCTTTTGATCGCCACCACCGGACCATCGACGGTCGCTGGACTTCCCTGGCGTCGAACGGGCGGTCGAACGCGTTTATGGTTGTTTTGGGAAGCCGGCTGCGGCCGCACTGGCCGCCAAACCCGATAACGGTTGATATGAGCCCGGATCCAGGCTTCATAACAACCGTTACTCGGCGCCCGGGAACGAAAGCCCTCCGAGCCGTGTCTCAAACCAACCATAAACGGGTTCGAGCTCGCCTGTAGGGTCACGACGACCGCCAAGGACCAGTGAAGGGACCTCGCCAGAGCGCCAGTCCTTTGGTGGCGACGTCAGGCATCCTCATCCGACACGAAGGGCTCTCTTCGAACCGCCGACGTTGCCCTGGCATGCGCCGGGACCGGTGCTCAATCACGGCGGCCACGTCGTCCTCCGGGCATGAGGAGCAGGCAGAGTGCACCGATGGCTGCGGCCGCTTCAGCGACGGCGCTGATGGTCTTCTCGGTGTACCAGGCCGGGTCGTACATGTCGGGGAACGGACCGAGTCCACCCACGTCGATGACGGCGTACAGCAGCACCGCGGCGAGGCCGCCGGCGGCAACCAGGAACGCGACAAGAGCCCCGAGGCGGTTCCGGATCAGCAGCACGAGCACCAGGGCGATCACAGCGAAAGCTGCTTCGACCCGGAACAGCTGTCCTTGGCTGACGTGCGGGCTCGCTGTACCCGTGAGAGTGTCGAACCTGGGGGCGAGCTGCCAGTGGACGTACGCGTCGATGCCCAGCCCGGTAGCTGCCATCAGGGCCAGTATCACGCGGATCGCCGTCGCCCCGGCGGCACGGCGTGGCAGCCGCTCGTGAGTGCCTTCCCGATCTCGAGCGGACGCGTTGACCCCATCGGCGTCTGCTCGTGCTCGGCGAGACATGGTCAGCCGCCCTCGATGGTCACGGCGCGGCCAGCGCCCTCGTGACCGGGAAGGGCGCGCCTGCAGGTACCGAGCACTGGACCTGGCGAGGCCGTGGGGACGACACGAGCCCCGACCGTGTGGAAGACGTTGGCCATCGAGAACCTCCGGTTCGTTGCCGCCCCTCAGGGTCTTCTTTCCCCTCAGAACGAGCCGAGCGCCGCTGGGGTTCACAGGTCCTGACGGCCGGCCGGGCATCACGGCGCGACGACCGAGCGGCTGGTGCAGAGGCGAGGAGCACAGGTGACGAGCCACAAGCCAATCCCGCGGGACGCGCAGTTCCGCGGCCCCTGTCAGCCGAGCATGGAGAAGTCGGTCGGCTCGAGGATCGTCGAGGTGACCGACTGCACGACCGGCCTCTGACTCGGCCTTGACGGCCTGCCACTCGGGATCGCACCTGAAGCTCGCCCACGAGGCCGCCGCAGCCTCGGGACCGTCGTGAGCAAGCAGGTAGACGAGCGTCGGAGGACAGGAGGTCTCCCATGGGATCCTGAGGTCGTCCGCACATGGGCGACTGGCAGCGAGGTGAGGTCATGGACCTGAGCGGGGCGATCGTCCTCGGCACGGCCACGATGGGCCTCCGCGCCCACCAGCGCTCGCGCGCCGACGACCTCGCCACCCTCCGGCTCGCCTACGACCTCGGGATCAGGGCGTTCGACACCGCGCGGGTCTACGCGCCGGCGGACGACCCTCTGTACGCCGAGATGCTCCTGGCGGAGGCGCTGTACGGGCTGGACGACGTCCTCGTGATGACGAAGGGCGGCCACTTCCGCACAGCGGAGCACGGCTTCGCCGTCGACAACTCCCCCATGCGGCTCCGACGTGACGTGGAGGACAGCCTCCGTGCGCTGCGCTGTGAGCGGCTCGACCTGTACCTGCTGCACCGCGCGGACGACGAGTCCGTACCGCTCGCTGACAGCGTGGGCGAGCTGGCCGCCCTGCGGGAGGAAGGCAAGATCCGCGAGATCGGCGTCTCGAACGTACGGCTGGACCAGCTGCTCGCGGCCCTCGACGTCGCGCCGGTCGCAGCCGTGCAGAACCAGTACAGCCCGCTGTGTACGGACTGGTCGCCCGTCTCGCGGGCGGAGTGTGACAAGGTGGTCGCGGAGTGCGAGACACGCGGGATCGCCTACGTCGCGTACTCGCCCCTGAAGACCGACGGCCCGCCGATCTCGGTGGTGCGGCCGGACCTCGTCACCGAGCGCTGCTCCCCCGCCGCGTCCCTGCTGGCCGAGGTCCTCGCCCTGTCCCCGGCCGTCGCCGTGATCTCGGGCGCAAGCCGGCCTGAGACCGTACGAGACGCCGTGACGGCACGTCGGCTCTGACTGACACGAGCGCGTGGAAACGTCTCCGGGCATCGGCCGTGCTCAGCACAAGGAGTGTTCGTCCGAGATGCTCGACTGATCCCCGAGGTGTTTAGACTGCCGATGCGGCCTGTCTGGAGCGCACAGCCGGGCAGGCTTTGACGAGAGGATGCTGAATGACCGATCCCGCAGGGGGCGCAGCAGTGGCTCCAGGCCTGGAGTCGTTGGCTGAGGTCTTCAAGAGCCTCGTCCGAACGATGATGCAGGAAGCCGGGTCACTGCAGATCGAGGCTGTGGTCGAGTACGCCCGCTCCGGCGTCCCTGGCGCCGACCACGCCTCGATCACGATGGTGCCGCGTGGCGGCCAGCCGGAGACCGTGAGCGCCACCGGCCCTCTGGCACTGGAGGCCGACCGGCTGCAGTACTCCCTCGGCGAGGGTCCGTGCATGGAGGCACTGGGCCAGAGCGACCTCGTGTGGGTCAACGACCTCGCCCGGGCCGGCGAGTTCCCTCGGTTCGCGCCTCAGGCTGTGAGCCTGGGCGTGCGGTCCATGCTGAGCATCCGGCTGTTCTTGTCGGAGCGTGACCGGGCAGGTCTGAACCTGTACTCAGAGCGGCCCTCCGCGTTCTCCGCGGCTGATCTGCCGATGGCTGCCATCTTCGCGTCCTACGCATCCCTGCTCATGATGAACCGGCTGCACCAGGATCAGGTGATGCAGCTGGAGCGGGCGCTGGAGAGCAACCGGGAGATCGGCGTCGCCATGGGGATCCTCATGGCACAGCAGCGGTGGAGCCAGACCGAGGCGTTCGACCGGCTCGTCACCTCGAGCCAGCACCTCAACCGGCGTCTTCGCGACATCGCCGCTGAAGTGGCCCGAACACGCCAGATGCCCCCACTCGGCAAGCGCCGTGGGATAACCGCCACGTAGCGGCCCACGGAGACACGGTGAAGGTGGGGGCTTGGGCAGCCAGGTCCGTCTCCGCACACCGCCCGACCCGTACACGTCAACGACCCGGTACGCCGCGGCAGGAGCGCCCCATCTGAAAAGGGGACCCCGCCTGCGAGAGCTCCAACGGGTACGAGTAGCGTGCCGCGCAGTGCTGCGCACCTTGCTCATGGAGCGAGAAGTTTTACACGCCGCCGGGGGGGCCTACCCTTCGGCACCCCTCGGCGGCGTGAGCTGGTGTCCGACCGGGTCCCCCAAGGCCCGGACACGACAGGAGGCGCCCCGCTTCATCCCCCAAGGTGAGCGGGGCGCCTCGCGTCTGCGTCATCTGTTCGAGCAGACCGTCTGCGCTCGCTGGCGCGCGGGGATAGCGTGGGTGGATCCCCATGGTGGAGAGGGTTGTGGACGCCGGGAGGCACCGTGACTGCACAGAAGGAACACCCGCTTCTGACCCCCCAGGGCCCCTCCGAGAGTGAAGCGCGCAAGGTCGCCGAGGCGGCCCGCCAGACCGAGTGGACGAAGCCCAGCTTCGGCAAGGAGCTGTTCCTGGGTCGCCTCCGGCTCGAGCTCGTCAACCCGTGGCCGACCCCCTCCCCTGAGGCCAGAGCCAAGGGTGAGGCCTTCCTCGCCCGCGCCGCAGAGCTCACGGAGCGCATCGACGGGCGCCGCATCGAGCGCGAGGCCCGCATCTATGACGAGCTCTTCGACGAGCTGGCCGACCTCGGCGCGTTCGGCATGAAGATCCCCGAGGCGTACGGGGGCCAGGGCCTGTCGAACCTCTACTACAACAAGGCTCTGACGCTCATCGCATCGGGGAACCCGTCGCTCGGCGCCCTGTTGAGCGCCCATCAGTCGATCGGCGTCCCGCAACCGGTGAAGATGTTCGGCACTGAGGAGCAGAAGCAACGCTTCCTCCCCCGCCTCGCTGCGGGGGAAGTGTCCGCATTCCTGCTCACCGAGCCGGATGTCGGGTCCGACCCCGCGCGACTCGCCACGTCGGCAACGCCCGACGGCCAGGACTTCGTCCTCGACGGCCTCAAGCTGTGGGCGACCAACGGCACCATCGCCGGCTTGTACGTGGTCATGGCGCGGGTGCCCGCGACCGGCGACCACCGCGGCGGCATCACGGCGTTCGTGGTCGAGGCCGACTCCCCCGGCATCACGGTCGAGGCGCGCAACACGTTCCTCGGGCTGCGCGGCATCGAGAACGCGCTCATCCGGTTCGACGGCGTCCGCGTGCCGGCCCAGAACATGCTCATGGGCGTCGGACGGGGCCTCAAGATCGCACTGGCCACGCTGAACACAGGCCGCCTCTCGCTGCCGGCCATGTGCGTGGGCGGCTCCAAGTGGTGCCTGAACGTCGCCCGCGACTGGTCGGCCCACCGCGTGCAGTGGGGCCGTCCGGTCGGCGCCCATGAGGCGGTCGCGACGAAGATCGCGTTCATCGCCGGTACGACGTATGCGCTGGAGTCGATGCTCGACCTGTGCTGCATGCTCGCCGACGACGAGACCAACGACATCCGCATCGAGGCAGCGCTCGTGAAGCTGTACGCGTCTGAGATGGCCTGGACGGTCGCCGACGAGCTGGTGCAGATCCGGGGCGGCCGAGGGTACGAGACCGCCGAGTCGCTTGAGGCCCGCGGGGAGAGACCGGCGGAGGTGGAGCAGATCCTGCGCGACATGCGGATCAACCGCATCTTCGAGGGGTCCACCGAGATCATGCACCTGCTCGTCGCGCGCGAGGCCGTGGACACCCATCTCGACGTCGCGGGCGACATCATCGACCCGGACGCCACGAGGCGCGCCAAGGCCGAGGCGGTCGCCAGGGCGGCGGGGTTCTACGCCGGCTGGCTTCCCACGCTTGCCGTCGGGGCCGGGTTCGTACCCGGTGCGTACCGGGACTTCGGTCCGCTCGCCGAGCACGTGCGGTTCGTCGAACGGTCCTCGCGGCGGCTGGCGGCGTCCATCTTCGCCGGAATGGCTCGCTGGCAGGGACGCATGGAGCGCCGCGAGGCCTTCCTGGGCCGTGCCGTCGATATCGGCGCCGAGCTGTTCGCCATGACCGCGTGCTGCGTCCGGGCGAAGGCCGAAGCTGAGACCGACCCCACCGGAGTCGAGCTCGCCGATGCGTTCTGCCAGCAGGCACGTGTCCGGGTCGACGCCCTGTTCACCGCCCTGTGGCACAACTCCGACACCAGCGACCGGAAGCTCGCGCGGAAGGTTCTCGAGGGCCGGTACGCCAAGCTGGAGGAAGGCATCCGCCACGTGCGTGACGACCTGCCGTGGGTGGCGCCGTGGAAGCTCGGCCCGTCCACGAAGCCGGACGTGCGGAGAAAGCTGCCGAAGCGCGGCTGAGGCCCCGGCGTCTGTCGGGTCAGCTCTCAGCCCTTGGTGACCGACGGGGACGGGACCGCCGTCGGCGTGTTGCCGTACTCGGTCGTCGGGTGGGTGGCGACGAACTGGTCCATCGTGTCGTTCTGGAGCGCCGTCCCCAGCGCCTTGACGCCGGCGGCGTCCACGAGGTCGATCGACTCGCCGTCGGGACTGGTGCCGAAGCCCGTGATGGGGGCCTGAACCATGTGGATCTGGTCAGGGCTGGTGATCCCGGTCATGGACAGGCCCAGCGAGTAGATCACCGAGTTCGTCATCCCGGAGTCGACGGTCACGTACGTGCCGATCGTGTCGATGACCGCGTTGAGCTTCGCTGGGTTCGCGAGGACGTCCGGCTTGGCGACCTTCAGCGCCAGTGCCTTGAGGAAGGCTCGCTGGCGAAGCGTACGGTCCAGGTCGCCGTTGGGGAGCTCCTCGCGCTGGCGGGCGAACGCCAGAGCCATCCGCCCGTCCGTGATGACGAGGGGACCCTTGGGGAACTGGTACTTCACGCCGCGGTCGTCCACGGCGACCGAAGCCACGGGGTTGTCCACCGTGACGGGCCCCACGGCGTCGACGAGCTGGATGAAGTCGGTGAAGTCGGTGACGACAACGTGGTCGATGCGCGCACCCGTGAGCTGCTCGATCGTCGACACCGCGAGAGCGGACCCGCCGTACGAGTAGCCGGCGTTGATCTTCGCCTTGCCGTGCCCGGGGATCGCCACCCACATGTCGCGCGGGAAGGAGACGAGGTAGGCCGACTTCCGGTCGGCCGAGAGGTGCAGCACGATGAAGGTATCGCTGCGCCCCTGGTCCGTACCTCGCGTGTCGCTTCCGATGAGCAGGATGTTCATCGCCGTGTACGACCCGTTCGTGGCCGACCCCGACGGCGGGCGGCTTCCGCCCGGAAGGAGCGACGAGTCTCTCGTGATCCTCGACACGGCGTTGTTCAGCGTGGCCCCGAAGAGGCCCATCGCGACCGCCGCGGTCGCGAACAGCACGGCGACCGTGACGATGGCGACCCTGCCCCACCGGACGCGGGGACGCGCACGACTCAAGCCCCCCGCAGGGACCGGCTCCCGGCCCGCCGGAGGCGACTTCTCCGTACCCGTCGAAGACTCGTCCAAGACCACACCTCTCCACCGGACCGACACAGTCCTCTCCACCATAGGGAGAGCTTCGTTACGAACCGGCTAAGAAGCGTTTGTCCTTTCCGGTGGCCCGCGTGGGCAGGCGGTGGGTCAGCCGAAGTCGTGTGGGCTCACAGCTCGGTCAGCGGTACCTGAGCATCCGTGAGCCGCTCCGCCGCGACCTTGCGGCCGATGAGGGCGCGCAGGTCGTCGTTCACGACCCAGATGTTGAGGTTCGCAGACCCGATGGTGAGCCACTGGTCGACGATCCCGACCTTCGCGTGGACGTACGTGCCCGGGCTCTCGTCGGCCATGGGCTGGAGCGTCGCCAGAAGCCGACTGCCGACGTCTGCCTGGACGAGGCGGGACAGCTGTCCCAGAGTGACCGGGCACACTGGACCCATGACCTCGGGCACCACCGACAGGACCGTCCTCTCCGGCATCAGCTCCCGCGCGTGGGAGCACCCTGCAGACAGGGGCGCGCTCGTCGCCCTGAGGAAGCTGCGGGGGTTCGACACGGTGGTGAAGCGCCTGTCCTCGTTCATCACCGAGCGCGCTGTACGACTGATGCTGCTCGGCTCTGCCATCCGGGTCGACTCACGCCAGTTCTCGCGGCTGTTCCGGATCTACACGGAGGCTGCGACGGTGCTCGACGTCGAGCAGGTGCCCGAGCTGTACGTCGCGGCCAACCCCTTCCTCAACGCGCAGACCATCGGCCTCGACAAGCCGGTCATCGTCCTCAACTCCTCGATGCTCGACACCCTCGACGACGACGAGCTCCGCTTCGTGCTGGGCCACGAGCTCGGGCACGTGGGCAGCGGCCACGCCGTCTACCGCACCGTTCTCCTCATCCTCACCACCCTCTCGACCACACTGCTGTCGATCCCGCTCGGCGGGCTTGCGCTCCGCGCCATCATGGCCGCCCTGTGGGAGTGGGCGCGCAAGTCCGAGCTGTCCGGCGACCGCGCGGGCCTCCTCGCGTGCCAGGACCCCGACGCCGCCCTGCGCGTCCACATGAAGCTGGCCAGCGGCGGAGACACCTCCCAGCTCGACACGGATGCGTTCCTCGACCAGGCGGTCGCGTACCACGAGGACGAGGACATCCGCGACCTCCTGCTCCGCGCCCTCGTCGTCGAGACCATGAGCCACCCCTTCGCGGTCGCCCGCGCGGGCGAACTCCGCCGGTGGGTGACCAGCGGCGAGTACGCGCTCGTCCTGGCCGGCTCGTACCCCCGTCGCGAGGACGACGACAAGGCCGACCTCAGTGCCGACACGGTCGCCGCGGCCGCCTCGTACGGGGACCAGTTCGCCAAGGCGGAGCAGACGATCGACCGCTTCTTCAGGGACCTGACCAGCGGTCTCGGCAGCATGGGCTCCCGCGTCACGGACCTCTTCCGCGGCCCGGCTCAGCCCCGACGGCAGCACGACGACGAGGATGACAGCACCCCGTCATGGTGACGGCCTGACCACGGAACCCGGAGGCCCGGCGACCAGTCGCCACGTTCCGTCATCGAGCGCCTGCACGTGACCGCGGTCAGCCAGAGACCCCAGAACGGCCAGACACTCCCCGACGCCCAGGCCCACGGCAGAACGCAGCTCGTCGACCGAGATCGGCCTGCGGGCCGGGAACGCCTCCCGGACCGTGAGCTCCTCCGGGTCCAGCTCGTCCGTGGGCCTCGCCTCGGGATCGACCAGCGGGGGCTGCAGCACCCCTAGCGGCGCCAGCTCGGCGAGCACGTCAGAGGCGTTCGTGACGAGCGCAGCCTGCGCGTCGCGGATGAGGCGGTGCGGGGTGACGGACAGCGCCGAGGTGACCGGTCCCGGCACGGCGAGCACCGGGCGCCCGAGCGACTGCGCCCATCCGACAGTGTTCTTGGCTCCGCTGCGTACCGCCGCCTCCACGACCACCGTCGCCGATGCCAGGGCGGCGATGAGCCGGTTGCGCGTGAGGAAGCGCTGTCTGCTCGGCGTGGAGTCCGGCGGGTACTCGCTCACCACGAGGCCCGAGTCCCGGACGCGTCGCAGCAGTGCGTCGTTCCCGCGCGGGTACAGCTGGTCGAGCCCGCACGCCATCACGGCCACGGTGGCACCTTCGGACGACAGCGCGCCACGGTGCGCGGCGGCGTCGATCCCGAACGCGCCGCCCGAGACGACCACCGTGCCGGCTTCCGCGAGCTCGGCAGCCATCTCCGAGGCCACCGTGTCCCCGTACGGTGTCGATGCCCTCGCGCCCACGATCGCCACCCCGGAAGCGCCGAGCTCCGACAGGCTCACCGGACCCGCCACCCACAGGCCCAGCGGTCGTCCACCATCGATGCCGCCCACGGCCCCGACGCACTCCAGGTCGTCGAGTGCCGGCAGCCACTCCCCGGACCTGCGGTGCACGAACCGGAAACCCCGGAGCTCCGTCTCCCGTTCGACCGAGTCGAGGTCGAGCCTGCGGGCGCGGGACCCTTGCGGGGAGTCGTGATGCAGCAGCCGCTCCCAGGCCGCGTCGGCGCCGTCACGGTCCACGAGGCGGTCCCAGCGTTTCTGGCCTGGCTCGAGCACACACGTGAGACCCATCAGCGCCCTCGTCTCCGACCCGGTCATGCGACGGCTCCCAGCTCTTCCCCCCGGCGCAGCGCGAGCGCTGTGCGGAGATGGGACGCCGTCGGCCGGTCCACTCCTGCGAGGTCAGCGAGAGTCCAGGCAACCCGGAGCACCTTGTCCACGCCGCGGGCGGACAGACGCCCCTGCCGCACCGCGTCGTCCACGATCCCGAGGCCGTCGGGGAGCGGCAGCTGACGCCGTAGCCAGGGACCGCTCACCTCCCCGTTCGTCGCCCAGCGCGTTCCGCCGAGTCGCCGGGCCTGCCGCTCGCGGGCCTCGGCCACCCGCACGGCGACATCCGCTGACGCCTCACCCGGCGACTGGCTCTTGAGCAGTGACTTCGTGAGGGGTCTGACGTGGTGGTGGAGGTCTATCCGGTCGAGGATCGGGCCGGACAGCCTGGACTGGTAGCGCCGGACGACATCCGGCCGGCAGGTGCACTGGCGCGACGCGACCCCGTACCCGCCGCACGGACACGGGTTCGCCGACAGCACGAGCTGGAACCTCGCGGGATAGCGGACCTGTGCGCCCGACCGGCCGATGTGGATGGACCCGGACTCGAGCGGTGTGCGGAGCGCCTCGATGAGGCTCGGGGCGAACTCGGTGGCCTCGTCGAGGAAGAGGACGCCGTAGTGCGAGAGCGAGAGGGACCCGGGCTGGCTCGCCTTCGGTCCCCCGCCCACGAGGGAGATCAGCGACGCCGTGTGATGGGGCGCCGAGTACGGGGGCCGCCGGATCAGGCCGCCACCCACGTTGGCGCCGGCGAGGGAGTGGATCGCGGTCACCTCCAGGGCCTGTGCGGGAGTGAGGTCGGGAAGGATCGACGGGAGGCGCTCCGCCAGCATCGTCTTGCCCACACCCGGCGCGCCGTGGAGGAAGAGGTGGTGCCGTCCTGCGGCTGCCACCTCCAGCACCCACCTGGCCTCCGCGTGGCCGACCACGTCGCGAAGGTCGGGGTCCTCCGGCGTCGGGCGTGGCTCTGCGGGAGGAAGCCTCCTGTCCAGCACCGGGTTGCCCTTGAGCACCTCGACCAGCTCGGCGAGGCTAGCCACGCCCCAGATCGTGAGGCCCCCGACCAGGAGAGCCTCAGACACCTGCTCTGCCGGCACGACCGCTCGCGTGTAGCCCGCCTTGACGGCCGCCAGGAGCGCGGGCAGCACTCCCCTGCACCGGCGGACGCGCCCGTCCAGGCCGAGCTCGCCCATCAGCACCGTGTCCTCGAGGAGGTCCGTGGCGATCTGTTCTCCCGCCGCCAGCACCGCCGCGGTGATGCCGAGGTCGTAGTGGGACCCGGTCTTGGGCAACGTCGCCGGGGTGAGGTTCACCGTGACGAGCTGCTTCGGCCATTCGAGCCCCGTGCTCGCGACGGCGGCCTTGCACCTCTCCCGCGCCTCGTTGAGGGACGTGTCCGGCAACCCGACGAGCACCGTCCTGGGCAGTCCCCCGCCGATGGCGGCCTCGACCTCGATCACCGTCCCCTCGAGGCCGACCAGGGCAACCGACCTCGCCTTTCCCACGATCACGACGTCACCCCTTGCAGATGGCTGATCACCGGTGCCGCGTCGTCGTGGAGAAGCACGCCGATCGCGTCGATGCGGACCCGGTCGCAGCGCAGCTCATGAGCAGCCAGCCACTGTCCCGCCAACGCCTGGAGCCTTCCCAGCTTGACGTACGTGATCGCCTCAAGGGGGTCCCCGTACCCGAGACCGCGTCTCGTCTTCACCTCGCAGAAGACGAGGGTGCCCAGCCGTCCCGGGCCGGGCTGCAGCGCCACGACGTCGAGCTCCCCCAGCCGTCCCGAGCGCCAGTTGCGGTCGACCACTCTCCAGCCCAGCCGCTCCAGGTGAGCGGCGGCGATCTCCTCGCCCAGAGCCCCGGTCGTACGTCGCCGA
Organism: Actinomycetes bacterium; assembly: GCA_021803025.1. Lineage (GTDB taxonomy): Bacteria > Actinomycetota > Actinomycetes > Propionibacteriales > Propionibacteriaceae > Fen-668. The sequence continues at coordinate 26,542 of JAJZQV010000024.1, forward strand.
TCCATGAGCCACCTCCACCCGTGACAATGGGCGGACGCGCAGAGAATCCGTCAGCGGTGTGCGGTCCTGTGGACAACGGCACCACGACGGCGTTCCACAGCCGGCCGCCTCACTTGGTGTCGGGCACCTGGAGCTCGGAGTGGGCGATCTCCTCGATGGAGACGTCACGGAAGGTCAGCACCTTCGCCGACTTCACGAACCGGGCAGGGCGGTACATGTCCCAGACCCACGCATCCCCCATGGAGACCTCGTAGTAGACGTCACCGCCCTCGGTGCGCACCTTCAGGTCGACCGCGTTGCACAGGTAGAAGCGCCGCTCGGTCTCGACGGCGTACGTGAAGATGCCGACGACGTCCTTGTACTCCCGGTACAGGGCGAGCTCCAGATCGCTCTCGTACTGCTCCAGGTCTTCCGCACTCATGGTTGCTCCACCCTAGTCGCTCGCCTGACGTTGTCCCACCGCATCCGGTGGATGTCGCACGGCCCGAGCCGGTCCAGGTGGGACTGGTGCAGGGGGGTGCAGTAACCCTTGTGCACGGCGAACTCGTATCCGGGGTAGTCCGTCTCGTACGCCGCCATGATCCGGTCCCTCGTCACCTTGGCGACGATCGAGGCGGCGGCCACGCACGCCGCCACCCGGTCCCCCTTCCACATGCCCACGGCGCCCACGCCGAGGCCGTCCACCGGGAACCCGTCGGTGATGACGAACGCCGGTGGCGTGCTGAGCCGGAGCACTGCCCTTCGCAGGGCCGTGATGTCTGCGACGTGCATGCCGAGCGCGTCGCACTCCGCCGGCGACACCTCCACCCAGGACACGGCGACCGCCTTGGCGAGGATCTCCTCGTACAGCTCCTCGCGCGCGCGCTCGGTGAGCAGCTTGGAGTCCCGCAGCCCCGTGATCTGCCGTGACCTCCGCTCGGAGAGGATCGCCGCCGCCGCCACGAGCGGCCCCGCACAGGCTCCCCTGCCGGCCTCGTCCGCACCGGCGACAGGCGTCAGGCCGGCGCGCGCGAGAGCCCGTTCGTAGGTGTACAGGCCGCCTCCGGACCGTACGACCACGGCCATGGCGTCAGCAGCTCGCCGCGGTGATCTGCGGCAGTGCCGGTGGGGCAGCGGTGGCTGCGGGGACGGCCGCGAACGTCGCGGGTATCGAGAAGGTCCGGGCTCTCTCGAAGGGGAACGCGTTGGCGCGCACCGGCCCCTGAATCGACGCGATGGTCGGGAACGCGGCGAGACCCTTGGCGCCCGCCGACGTGTCGCAGAGGTGGTACCGGCTGTCGGCGCTCCGGTTCCGGTGGTCTCCCAGCACGAAGACACGCCCGGCCGGGACGATGACGTCGAAGGCCGCTTCCGAAGGCTTCACGGTGGTGCCGTCGGCGTTGGGATACAGGTACGAGCTCTCGTCGAGCTCGACACCGTTGACGGAGACCCGACCGGACGTGGAGCAGCAGGTGACGTGGTCGCCGGGAAGCCCGATGAGCCGCTTCACGAGGTACTGGTTCCCCCCGGCCGGCAGCACTCCGACGAACTCGAACGCCTTCTGCACGGTGCTCGGTGGCGGGGCGGGAGGAAGCCATCCGAGGTCGTCCTCGAAGACGATGATGTCGCCGCGCTGGTAGTGGACCAGCTTCATGGCAACCACACGGTCGTTGATCTCGAGCGTCTTCTCCATCGACTCCGAGGGGATGACGAACATCTGTGCGACGAACGTCTTCAGCAGGGTCGCGACGACGAGCGCCACCACCACGATGATGACGAACTCCCTCACGCCACCGGCCACGCGGCGCGCGAGACTCGGTGTCGGTCGCTGCGTCGAGGATCCCCCCGCGCCGCGCTGTGGGGCGTGTGCCACGTCCGTCGCTGCTCGCCGCGTCGTCAGAAGTCCCGCTTCTCCTTGATCTTGGCTTTCTTGCCGCGAAGGTTGCGCAGGTAGTACAGCTTCGCCCGGCGGACGTCACCGCGACGCTCGACCTCGATCTTGTCGATGATCGGGGAGTGCAGCGGGAAGGTGCGCTCGACGCCGACGCCGAAGCTCACCTTGCGGACCGTGAAGGACTCCTGGAGACCTCCACCGGTACGGGAGATCACCGGGCCGGCGAAGACCTGGACGCGGGAGCGGTTGCCCTCGACGACCTTCACGTGGACGCGGACCGTGTCACCCGGACGGAAGTCGGGGATATCGTCGCGCAGTGCCTGGGCATCAAGAGACTTGATGATGTCGCTCATGGTGGTGGTTCCTCGCCTGGTGCCACAGGTCACCGAAGTGGGTCTTTCCCGGACGCGGGCTTTCCCCCTGTGGCAGGTGGCCGCGGTACCCGGGACAACAGCGCCCAAGTCTGCCACAGGCCCCCGTGTTCGGACGAATCCGGGAGGCCCGTGGCCGACGGGCAGGTGGTGCTACTTGCCTTCGCGGCGGAACAGCGACTTCATGAGGTCGCGGTTCAGCTGGGCGATGGACTCGAGCGGGATCTGCTTGGGGCAGACGGAGGCGCACTCGCCGATGTTCGTGCAGCCCCCGAAGCCTTCGGCGTCGTGCTGGGCGATCATGCTCTTCACGCGCGAGTACCGCTCGGGCTGGCCCTGCGGGAGCATCGCGAGGTGAGTGATCTTCGCGGCGGTGAACAGCATCGCCGACCCGTTCGGGCAGGCTGCGACGCAGGCGCCGCAGCCGATGCAGGTGGCGTTGTCGAACGCCCTGTCGGCCTCGAGCTTCGGGGCGGGCGTCGCGTGGGCTTCGGGCGCCGAGCCCGTGTTCACGCTGATGAAGCCGCCGGCCTGGATGATGCGGTCGAACGCGGAGCGGTCGACCACCAGGTCCTTGATGAGCGGGAAGCCGCCGGCGCGCCACGGCTCGACCGTGATCTCCGCCCCGTCGGCGAAGCTCCGCATGTGGAGCTGGCAGGTAGTCGTCGGGACCGACGAGCTGTACCGGCCGTGCGGCGCGCCGTTGATGACGACGCCGCACATGCCGCAGATGCCTTCCCGACAGTCGTGGTCGAACGCGACGGGCTCCTGGTTCTCGGCCGTGAGCTGCTCGTTGAGCAGGTCCAGGGTCTCGAGGAAGCTCATGTCCTCGGAGACGCCGTCCAGCATGTAGCGCTCGAGGCGGCCCTCGGCCTTCGCGTTCGCCTGACGCCAGATGTTGAGTGTGATCTTCACTTGTAGCTCCGCTGCTTCAGCTCGATGAACTTGTACACGAGGGGTTCCTTGTGGAGTACGGGCCCTTCCTCGGCGCCGTACTCCCAGGCGGCCACGTATGCGAACTCGTCGTCGTGGCGCAGCGCCTCGCCGTCCGCCGTCTGGCTCTCGGCGCGGAAGTGGCCGCCGCAGGACTCGCGACGGTGCAGCGCGTCGATGCACATGAGCTCGCCGAGCTCGAGGAAGTCGGCGACGCGGCCGGCGCGCTCGAGGGCCTGGTTGAAGTCCTCGTTGACGCCGGTGACGCGGACGTTGCTCCAGAACTCCTCGCGGAGCGCCCGGATCCGGTCGATGGCGATCTGGAGGCCCTCGGCGGTGCGCTCCATGCCGCAGTACTCCCACATGATCGAGCCGAGCTCCTTGTGGAAGGAGTCGACCGACCGCTCCCCCTTCACGCCGAGCAGCGTGTCGATCCGGCCCTTGACCGACTCGAGCGCCTCGACGGCGGCCGGATGGGTCGCGTCGATCTTCGAGAACGGGCCATTGGCCAGGTAGTCGTTGATCGTGTTCGGCAGGACGAAGTACCCGTCGGCCAGACCCTGCATGAGAGCGGAGGCTCCCAGGCGGTTCGCGCCGTGGTCGGAGAAGTTGGCCTCGCCGCACACGTACAGTCCGGGGATCGAGCTCTGCAGGTCGTAGTCGACCCACAGTCCGCCCATCGTGTAGTGGACGGCCGGGTAGATCCGCATCGGCGTCTCGTACGGGTTGTCGCCCGTGATCTGCAGGTACATGTCGAAGAGGTTCCCGTACCGCGACTCGACGGCCTTCTTGCCGAGCCGGTTGATGGCGTCGGAGAAGTCGAGGTACACGCCCCGCCGGACCTCGCGCACGTTCCCGTCGAGGTCCTTCTCGGTGATGGCCGGACCGACACCGCGGCCCTCGTCGCACATGTTCTTCGCCTGCCGCGACGCGATGTCACGCGGGACGAGGTTGCCGAACGCCGGGTAGATCCGCTCCAGGTAGTAGTCGCGGTCCTCCTCGGGGATCAGGCGCGGGTCCTTGCTGCAGTCCTCGGCCTTCTTCGGAACCCAGATCCGGCCGTCGTTGCGCAGGGACTCGCTCATGAGGGTGAGCTTGGACTGCGTCTCGCCGTGGACCGGGATGCACGTCGGGTGGATCTGCGTGTAGCAGGGGTTCCCGAAGTACGCGCCCTTGCGGTGGGCGCGCCACGTGGCGGTCACGTTGCAGCCCATCGCGTTGGTCGACAGGAAAAACACGTTGCCGTAGCCGCCGGTGGCGAGGACGACCGCGTCGGCGAACCACGACTCGATGGCGCCGGTGACCATGTTGCGGGTCACGATGCCCCGGGCCTTGCCGTCGGCGACGATGAGCTCGACCATCTCGTGGCGGGCGTACATCGTCACGGTGCCGGCCGCGATCTGGCGCTCAAGCGCCTGGTAGGCGCCGATGAGCAGCTGCTGGCCCGTCTGGCCGCGCGCATAGAAGGTGCGCTGCACCTGGACGCCGCCGAAGGAGCGGGTGTCGAGCAGGCCGCCGTACTCGCGCGCGAAGGGCACGCCCTGCGCGACGCACTGGTCGATGATGTTGGCGCTGACCTCGGCCAGACGGTAGACGTTCGTCTCACGCGACCGGTAGTCGCCGCCCTTGACCGTGTCGTAGAACAGACGCTGGGTGGAGTCGTTGTCGTTGCGGTAGTTCTTGGCCGCGTTGATGCCGCCCTGCGCCGCGATCGAGTGCGCGCGGCGGGGGCTGTCCTGGTAGCAGAAGTTGAGGACGTTGTACCCGGCCTCGCCCAGAGTGGCGGCGGCGGCACCACCGGCGAGGCCCGTCCCGACGATGATGACGGTGAGCTTGCGGCGGTTGGCCGGGTTGACGAGCTTGGCCTCGAACTGGCGCGTCTTCCACATCTTGTCGATGTCGACGTCGGGTGCCTTGGAGTCGGAGATCTCGTCGCCGAGGCGGTAGTACGCGAGCGCGGGGTCGGCGAGAGTCGCGTCGGCCTTCTTGGCTGGGGCGATGGTGGTCACTTGATCCCTCCGAACAGGACTGCAACGGGCATCACCATGAAGCCGACGAACAGGAGCGCTGACACGGCGATCGCGGTGACGTTGAGGTTGCGGCGGGCCACGCGGCTCGTGTTCGCCCCCAGGGTGGTGAGGGCGCTCCAGATGCCGTGGCGGATGTGGATGCACACCGTGCCGACGAACAGGGCGTACAGCAGCACCATGTACCACTGCTGGAACGTGAGGACGACCGACTCGTACGGCGTCGAGGACGCGGTGAAGCCGGTGAGGAACCACTTGAGCGTGAACTGCCCGAGATGGAACAGCAGGAGCATCAGCAGGATGATGCCGCCCCACCGCATCGTGCGCGCCGAGAAGGTCTGCGCCCGACGGTCCTTGCGCTGGTAGCTGCCCCGCGCCGCGCGCGAGCGCAGCGTGAGGACGTACGCCGAGGCCATGTGGCCGACGATGCACGCCACCAGGAAGACGCGGAAGATCCAGATGAACCAGCCCTTGGGCACCAGCGGGTACAGGATGTCGCTCTTGAGCCATTCGGCGTAGTGGTCGTAGGCCTCGGGCCCGAAGAAGGCCTTGAGGTTGCCCCACGCATGCATGAGCAGGAAGAGGATGAGGAAGATGCCGGTTACGGCCATCAGCACCTTCAGCGCGACAGTGGAGCGCGCGGCCCTCTGGTGAACAGTGAGTGTTTGAGTCGCCACGGGGGTCACTTTAACCTGGCCATGCCCCGGCGAGGACCACCGCCCCGCACGAACGCCGACACCTTGGATGGTGTAGTGGACGGGGCCGCTCCACAGGTCCCTCACGCGACGGGCGGACGGCGGTGCCGGGTGAGGTCCTCGGCCTGCTCGCGACGCCACGCCGCGATGTTGGCGTGGTGCCCGCTCAGCAGGACATCGGGGACCGACAGGCCCCGCCACTCGAGAGGCTTCGTGAACACCGGGTACTCCAGCAGCCCGTCAAGATCCGGGGAGTGCGACTCCTCGACGAGCGACTCCGGGTTCCCGATGACCCCCGGCAGGAGACGCACGACCGACTCGATGATCGCGAGCGCGGCCACCTCTCCCCCGTTGAGCACGTAGTCGCCCAGCGAGATCTCGCGCAGGTCGACCCGCTCCCTGAAGTGGGACATGACGCGGGCGTCGATCCCCTCGTACCGGCCGCACGCGAAGACGAGGTGGGTACGGGTGGCCAGCTCGGCCGCGAGCGCCTGGCTGTACGGAACGCCCGACGGGGTGGGGACCACGAGCGTGGTGCCGTCGAGGTCGTCCCCCAGTACGGCGTCGAGCGCCTCCCCCCACGGTTCGGGCTTCATGACCATGCCCGCGCCGCCGCCGTAGGGAGTGTCGTCGACCGTGCGGTGCCGGTCGTGGGTCCAGTCCCTCAGGTCGTGGACCCCCAGGTCGACCAGGCCGGAGGCGATGGCCTTCCCCACGAGGGACAGCGAGAGCGGCGAGAGGTAGTCAGGGAAGATCGAGACGACGTCGAGGCGCTGGAGGGGCGCCGCAGCTCCGGTCATGTGTCGAGAAGGTCGTCGAAGAGAGCGGCCGCGGTCGCCGAGAGCCGGGCGGTGCCGGCCGCGAGGTCGATGTGCGGCACGAGCTCGGACACGAAGGGGACCAGCCGCTCCCCCGCGTCGGTCGTCACGGCGAGCAGGTCCTGGGACGGAAGGTGGATGACGTCCGCGACGACGCCCACGTCCTGGCCCTCGACGTCGAGGACGTGCAGGCCGCGCAGCTGCCTGTCGTAGTACTCCTCGGGGTCGTCCCCCGCAGGCCGCTCGTCCGGGTCCACCTCCACGACGAGGACACGCCCTCGCAGCGACTCGGCCGCTGTACGGTCGGGCGCCTCGGCGAAACGTACGATGAGTCGCCCTGCCGCGGCGTCACGGACCGAGGCCACGGTCAGCCTCGACCTGAGGCCCTCGCAACCGAGCACCGAGCCCGGCGCGAAGCGCACCTCCGGCTCGTCGGTGCGCAGCTCGACGGTGACGTCCCCACGCAGACCGTGGGCCCGGCCGACGATGCCGACGACGACCTCGACGGGGTCGTCTCCGGTGCGGCCGGGATCAGCGGTAGCGGCCACCGCCACGGCCCGGCCGACGGTCGACGTCGACGAAGTCCACCCGTACCTGCTCGCGCCCGCCGAGGGCGCTCACGACGGTACGGAGGGCTGTCGCCGTACGGCCCTGCCGGCCGATCACCTTGCCGACGTCCTCCGGGTGCACCCGGACCTCGAGCATCCGGCCCCGGCGCAGGTCGAGGTCCTTGACGACGACGTCGTCCGGGTTCGACACGATGCCGCGGACCAGGTGCTCGAGCGCCTCGGCGAGCACGTCAGGCCTGCTC